>NZ_JBCNMA010000118.1:0-10475 GCF_039595165.1 Sphingomonas sp. | reverse complement strand
CATCAGCGCATAAAAAATACCGCTCCATTGGCGGGGCTATAGGGGCAGGAGGCGAGGAATCAAATCCTCCCCCGCCAGGGGGAGGTGGCATGCGCAGCATGACGGAGGGGGAGGACGCGGTGAGCATGCGGGCGGAGGCATTGCCGTCCTCCCCCTCCGCCGCCTCCAGCGCCACCTCCCCGGGGCGGGGAAGGATTATTGGGCTTGAGGGGCGATCCCCGCCCGCAGCAGGCGCAGCACGTTGCCGCCCATCACCTTGCGGATCTCCTCGGGCGTGAAGCCGCGGTCGACCAGCGCCTGAGTCACGAACACGAGCTGCGCGGTGTCGAAGCCGGTGGTGACCGCGCCGTCGAAGTCGGAGCCGAGCCCGACATGGTCGATCCCGACCAGGTCGCGGACATGCGCGATCGCCGCGGCGACCTTCTCGGGCTCGGTGCCGCAGATCGCCGCGTCCCAATAGCCGATGCCGATCACCCCGCCGGTCCTCGCCACGCCGCGGATCTCGTCGTCGGAGAGGTTGCGGTTGACCTTGCACACCGCCTGCACCCCGCCGTGGCTGGAGACCACGGGGCGCTTCGCCATGGCCAGGATCTCGGCGACTGACTTGTGGCTGGCATGCGCGATGTCGACCACCATGCCGAGCTGCTCCATGCGGCGCACCGTCGCGCGCCCGAGCGGGGTCAGCCCGCCCTTGGCGATCCCGTGCATCGACCCGCCGAGCTCGTTGTCGAAGAAGTGCGTCAGCCCCGCCATGCGGAAGCCTGCGGCGTGGAGCCGGTCGATATTGCCGAGCTTGCCCTCCATGTTCTGGAGGCCCTCGATCGACAGCAGCCCGCCGACGGTCCTGCTGCCCTTTGCCCGTGCGGCGAGCAGGGCATCGAGATCGGCGGGGGTGCGGATCACGCGAAGCTTGCCATCGGACGCCGCGGCGGCGCGCTCGAGCTTCTGCGCATGGAACAGCGAACGCTCGAGCAGCGAGGTCCAGGTGCGCGGCGGCTGGAGCTGGGCGAAGGTCAGCAGCGTGATGTTGTCGGTATCGGCGCCGTTGGCATCGTAATTCTGGTTCTTCGGCGTCTTGGTCACCGAGGAGAAGACCTGCAGCGCGACATTGCCCTCGATCAGCCGGGGCAGATCGACCTGGCCTTGCTTGGAGCGATCGTTGAGGCTGCGCTTCCATAGCAACGTGTCCTCGTGCAGGTCGGCGATCTGCAGGCTCGCGTGGAGTTTGCGCGTCTCCGCGGTGACGGTCGGTAGCCTGGTCGCGACGACCTTGTTCATGTCGCGCTCGACGATCCCGGGCGCCAGCGCGAAGAAGGCGAGCACGGCGACCATCAGCAGGGCGATCGCCCAGAGCCAGTATTTCTTCATCCGACCTCCCATCGTCATCCCGGCCTTGAGCCGGGATCCAGCTTCTTCTTTGTTGCTAAGGACAGCCGGACCCCGGCTCAAGGCCGAGGCGACGAAAGATTATTGCGCGCGGTCCAATGTCACGAAGCTATAGGCCGGGCGGTCACCCTCCGCCGCATGATCCTCGCGCGCCGTCTCGCGCCATTCGGGGCCGAAGGGCGGGACGACGGCGTCGCCCTCGGGCGAAAGGTGCACCTCGGTCAGCTCGATCCGGTCCGCATGGGCCAGGAACAGCGCGAAGATTTCCGCGCCGCCGATCACCGCGATGTCACCCTCCCCCGCGAGCCGTAATGCGTCCTCGACCGATGCCGCGGCTTCCGCGCCATCCGCATGCCACGACGTGTCGCGCGTCAGCACGATGTGGCGGCGCCCCGGCAGCGGGCTCGGGAAGCTCTCGAAGGTCTTGCGGCCCATGACCATCGGCTTGCCCATCGTCTGCGCCTTGAAGCGCTTGAGGTCGGCCGGCAGATGCCAGGGCAGCTTCCCGTCCGCCCCGATCACGCCGTTGTCGGCCCGCGCGAGATGGAAGCTGATCAGACCGCGACCTCGGCCTTGATGTGCGGCTGCGCGACATAGTCGTGCAGCACGAAATCCTCGTACTCGTACGCGTCGATCGAGGCCGGCTTGCGCAGGATCTCGAGCCGCGGGAGCGGCCCTGGCGCACGGGACAGCTGCAGCTCGGCCTGCTCCAGATGATTGGAATAGAGGTGGCAGTCGCCGCCGGTCCAGATGAACTCGCCCGGCTCCAGGTCGCATTGCTGCGCGAGCATATGCGTCAGCAGCGCATAGCTCGCGATGTTGAACGGCACGCCGAGGAAGATGTCGGCCGAGCGCTGGTAGAGCTGGAGCGAGAGCTTGCCGTTGGCGACGTGGCACTGGAACAGGCAGTGGCACGGGGCGAGCGCCATCGCGCCGAGCTCGCCCGGGTTCCAGGCGGAGACGATCATCCGGCGCGAGGCGGGGTTGGTCTTGAGCGTCCCGATCAGTTCCTTGATCTGGTCGATATGGCTGCCGTCGGGCGCCTGCCAGTCGCGCCACTGCTTGCCGTAGACGGGCCCGAGATCGCCATCGTCATCGGCCCATTCGTCCCAGATGCTGACCTTGCGCTCGTTCAGCCACTTCACATTGGTGTCGCCGCGCAGGAACCACAGCAGCTCGACGATGATCGAGCGGAGGTGCAGCTTCTTGGTGGTCAGCACCGGGAAGCCCTGCGCCAGGTCGAAGCGCATCTGGTGCCCGAACACGCTGCGCGTGCCGACCCCGGTGCGGTCCATCTGCACCGCGCCATGGGCCAATGCCCGTTCCATGAGATCGAGATATTGCCGCATCGCCGCCGAACCTAGCCGAGCGCCGGAGCGCCGCCAAGCGCAGCGCGCGGCGAAGCTGTGGATGTTCCTTCATCCGTTATGGAGCGACTGGACTCTCCGCTACGGACAAGGTTCGCCTCGACGGCCCGGACGCTTGCGGCGACGTTGACGCCATGGCGTCGCAAGCGTCTCTCCCAGCCCCCGGCGCGCCGTTCGAGGCGATCGGCCGCATCGTCGCGGACAGCGTCGCCGGGGAACGGGTGGAAGTCGCCGCCTTCGCCTATTGCGACGGCGCGGGGCGCATGCTTGGGCTGCGCCACGCGCGCGGGACCGAGGCGGACGCGATGGACTTGCCGGTGCGGCGAGTCGCGATCGACGCGCTCAGCCTCGATGCCGCGGTCGTGGTGATGGCGCACAACCACCCGCGCGGCGAGGCCTCGCCCAGCCGTGCCGACCGCGATGCGACGCGGCGGCTGGCCGGCGCGCTGCGCGCGCTCGGGGTGCGGCTGCACGAGCATCTGGTGGTCGACGCGAACGGCGGCGCGTGGAGCTTCCGCGCCGCGGGGCTGCTCTAACCGTTACTCGTCCGTCGTCGATTCGGGCTTGGGCGCCCCGGATTTCTGCGGCGCTGGCTGATGGCGGCAGGCCCGGATCGCGTCCGGCTCCGGCCGCGGCCCCTCGGCCTTGAACATCGCGAGATAGCCGCCGGCCGAGGGCATGTCGCGCATCGTCACCAGCCGGTAGCCGACCGCGGCGAACTCGCATTTGAGCAGCTCGGGCGGGGTGCCGTGGTTCTGCGTCTCGCGATCGGCGTCGACCACCACGACCATCCCGTCTGGCCGCAGCGACGGGCGCATGCGCCACAGGAACTCGTACGGCTCCTCGATCTCATGGTACATGTGCACCATCAGGATACGGTCGAAGCTGTTGCCGGGCAGCTTGGGATCCTCGGGCTCGCCCAGGCGCACGCTGACATTGTCGAGCCGCTCGCGCGAGACGCGCTGCGCCAGCCCGTCGCGCACGCCCGGGATGATGTCCTCGGCCAGCACGCGTCCGTTCTTGCCGACGCGCGCGGCGAGTCGGATCGTGTAGTAGCCCTCGCCCGCGCCGATATCGGCGACGGTCGTGCCCGGCTTGATCTGCGCCAGGTCCATCACCGTATCGGCTTCGTTGAGCCGGTCGCGCGCTTCCTCGGTCGACCAGCGCGCCGAGACGATCGTGGCGACGGGCCGGTCGGCGGCGGGGAAGCGCAGGTCCTCGGTCGGCGTCGGCTGCGGGCGCGGCTCCGTGGCGTCGCACCCCGCAACCGCGAGGGCGATCAGCAACAGCAGAGAGGCGCCCGCTGGCCTCAATCCACGTCCTCCACCTCGACCGTCTCGCCGGTCACGCGCTGTGATAGCGCAGCCGCCATGAACGGGTCGAGTGCCCCGTCGAGCACGTCCGACGGGGCGGTCGAGGTGACGCCGGTGCGCAGGTCCTTGACCAGCTGATAGGGCTGGAGGACGTAGCTGCGGATCTGGTGACCCCAGCCGATCTCGGTCTTCGCCGAATAGTCGGTCATCGCCGCCGCCTCGCGCTTCGCCAGCTCGGCTTCATACAGGCGCGCCTTGAGCATGCCCATCGCCGTCGCGCGATTCTTGTGCTGCGAGCGGTCCTGCTGGCTCGCGACGATGATGCCCGAGGGGACGTGGGTGATGCGCACCGCCGAATCGGTGGTGTTGACGTGCTGCCCGCCCGCGCCCGAGGCGCGATAGGTGTCGATCTTGAGGTCGCTCTCGTTGATCTCGATGTCGATCGAATCGTCGATCACCGGATAGACCCACACCGACGAGAAGCTGGTATGGCGGCGCGCCGAGCTGTCGTACGGGCTGATGCGCACCAGCCGGTGCACGCCGCTCTCGGTCTTGGCATAGCCGTACGCATTCTCGCCCTTGATCAGGAGCGTCGCGGACTTGATCCCGGCCTGCTCGCCGGCGTGGTAGTCCATCAGCTCGACCTTGAAGCCGTGGCGCTCGGCCCAGCGCGTGTACATGCGCTGGAGCATCTCCGCCCAGTCCTGGCTCTCGGTACCGCCGGCGCCCGAATGGACTTCGAGATAGGTGTCGTTGGCGTCGGCCTCGCCCGAGAGCAGCGCCTTGACCTTGTCCTCGTCGGCGCGCGCGGCGAGCGCGGCGAGCGCCTGGGTGCCCTCGACCGCCATGGCCTCGTCGCCCTCGGCCTCGGCCATCTCGATCAGCTCGGACGTGTCGGCGAGTTCGCGCTCGATCGCGCGCGTCGCGGTGATCGATTCGTCGAGCCGACGGCGCTCGCGCATCACCTCCTGCGCTTCCTTGGGGTTCTCCCACAAGGTCGGATCCTCGACGCGCGCGTTGAGCTCGTCGAGCCGGCGCAGCGCCTTGTCCCAGTCGAGGAAGCGGCGGAGCAGCGCGAGCGCGTCGTTGATCTTGTCGGCATGTGCCTGCGCTTCGGCGCGCATCGTGGAAAACCTTTCAACTAATCCGTCACCCCAGCGAAAGCTGGGGTCTCTCGCCTCCGATCCTGCGCTTGCCGATGGAGACCCCAGCTTTCGCTGGGGTGACGGGCATGCGGCCGGGCGGCGCGGCGATATAAGAACGCCCGCTAGTAGATTCCGCCCTCGCGTTGCAAGAAGTCGCTGTCGCGCGGGCGTTCCTGCTGGACGGCCTTTTTCTTGACCTCGGCCTTGGGCGCTTCCTCCTCGGCCTCGCGGCGCGAGCGGCGGCGCGGCTCGCTCTCGGGCTTGAACGCTTCCCAGATCACCGCGGCCTTGGGATCGGTGCCCGGCCACGCGCCGAACACGCGGCGGCCCGAAGCGCGGTCGATGCGCACCATGCGGATGCCCGCCGGCGCGGTGAAGGGCAGCACGTCGAGCCCCTCATAGGCCTTTTGCGCGAACTGCTTGAAGATCGGCGCGGCGAGCGTGCCGCCCTGGGCATAGCCGCCGAGATTGGTCGGCGTGTCGTAGCCGATATAGAGGCCGGCGATCATCTGCGGCGTGCCGCCGATGAACCACACGTCGCGCGGCCCCGACGAGGTGCCGGTCTTGCCCATGATCGGGCGGTTGAGGTCGCGCAGGATCGTCGCGGTGCCGCGCTGGATCACGCCCTCGGTGATGTGCACCATCTGATAGGCGCTCATCGCGTCGACCACCTGGCGCGAGCGCGTCACCGGGCGCGGCATCGGCTTGCCGTCCCAGTCGGGCATGTTGCAGCGGTCGCATGGGCGCCAGTTCTGCGGCCAGATCACCTTGCCGTGGCGGTCCTGCGCGAAGTCGATCAGCGACGGGGTCAGCGCGCGGCCGTGATTGACCAGGATCGAATAGGCGTTGACCATCCGCATCACCGTGCTCTCGCCCGCGCCGAGCGAGTAGGACAGGTAGGGCGGATATTTCTGCTGGCTGACGCCCATGCGCTGCATCAGGTCGACGACCTTGTCCATGCCGGTGGTGTTGGCCGCCTGCACGGTCATCAGGTTGCGCGACTGCTCGATGCCCCAGCGCATCGTCTTCGGCCCCGCGCCGCGCGTGCCGCCGAAGTTGCGGAAGCATTTCTGGCCCAGCGCGGCACCCTGATAGACGCAGAACGGCCCGTCGACGATGATCGAGGCGGGGGTCATCCCGTTCTCGAGCGCGGCGGTGTAGACGATCGGCTTGATCGTCGAGCCCGGCTGGCGCTGCGCCTGGGTCGCGCGGTTGAACGCCTGCACCGTCGCGTCGAACCCGCCCTGCATCGCCAGGATGCGGCCGGTATTGGGATCCTGCACGACCATCCCGCCCGACACTTTGGGGATCGAGCGCAGCGCGAACACGCCGCCCTCGGGCGCGACCGCGATCACGTCGCCGCGCTTGAGCGCGTTGAACGCCGCGCCGCCCTGGCCGCGTACCGGCATCTGCGCGCCCGACGCCGGCAAGGTGCCGGTGCGGCCGTCGCCGAAACCGATCTCGGCGCTGCCGCCCGCCTTGGCGATGACGATCGCCGGGCGCCAGTCCTCGTAATCGAGGTTGATGTTGGTGTTGAGCAGCGCGGCGCGCCAATCGTCGCCCGTGAAACTCACCTCGCGCATCGGGCCCGACCAGCCACGGCCGCGGTCGTAGCGCAGCAGCCCGTCGCGCAGCGCCTTCTGCGCCGCCTTCTGGATCTCGGGGTCGAACGAGGTGCGCACCCACAGGCCGCCGGCATAGACGCTGTAGGGCCCGGCCTTCTCGGTCTCCCCGAAGCGATCGAGCAGCTGGCGGCGCACTTCCTCGATGAAATAGCCGCCGAGCGGATCGGCGCTGGGCGACTTGCGCGGCACCGCGCCGAGCGGGGCGGCGACCGCGGCGTCGTGCGCGGCCTGGTCGATATAGCCGTTTTCCAGCATCTGCCCGAGCACCCAGTTGCGCCGCTCGATCGCGCGGTCGGCGTGGCGCTCGGGCATATAGTTGGACGGCCCCTTGGGCAGGATCGCGAGATAGGCGAATTGCGGCAGGCTGAGCTGGCTCAGATCCTTGTCGAAATAGGCGTGCGCCGCGGCCTCGACCCCGAACGCGTTGCGGCCGAGCGCGATCTGGTTGAGGTAGAGCTCGAGGATCTGCTCCTTCGACAGCGTGTTCTCGATGCGGAAGGCGAGGATCGCCTCGCGCGCCTTGCGGACATAGCTCACCTCGTTGGTGAGCAGCAGGTTCTTGGCGACCTGTTGCGTGATGGTCGAGGTGCCACGCGGCGTCTCGCCACTGGTCATCCCCTGCCACGCCGCACGGACCAGGCCGGGATAGTCGACCCCGCCATGTTCGAAGAAGGTCTTGTCCTCGGCCGACAGGAACGCGCCGACCAGCAGCTTGGGATATTCGTCGTAGGACAGCTCGACGCGGCGCTCGCGGGCATAGCTGCGCAGTGGCGTGCCGTCGGCCTGGCGGACATTGGTCGGCAGCGGCGGCTCGTATGCGCGCAGCATGTCGACCGAGGGCAGGTCGCGCAGGAACAGCGCCCACAGCAAGGCGGTGCCGACCCCGGCGAGCAGCGCCAGCCAGGCGAGCAGCTTGAACCACCAGCGGCGGCGGAGCGCGGCGAACCGCCCTCCGGCATCCTCTCGCGTGAACTTGAGCGTGAAATCGGGTTCGGTCGCGTCCGCCATCTTGGGGCGCGGTTTAGCAGGATTGACCGGGGTTGCCAGCCAAGGATGCGGCGGGTTGCGGCGAGCGCTGCGCCGATCTCAAAAAAGAAGATTGTTCACGCAAGGGCGCGAAGGCGCGAAGGCATTGCTTCGGCGCGGAGCGCCCTCCTCCTGTTCAACGTTGCGGCAAGCGAGAACAGCGGAAGAATGAGAGCCGCTGCCGCGGCATACCACCTCTTCGCGCCTTTGCGCCTTTGCGTGAACAATCTTCTTTCTTTGTCACCGCGCCGCCATTCGCGTGGCGAAGTGGATCGCGACCGCGCGGCTCACGCCCTCGGCGATGCGGCGGCGGCCGTCGGCGGAGTTGAGCAGGGCGGCGTCCTTCTCGTTCGAGATATAGCCGGTCTCGAACAGGATCGAGGGTACGTCCGGCGCCTTGAGCACCAGCAGCGAGGCCATGCGGTGGTAGTTCGCCTTGACCGGGATCAGCCCCTGCGCCTCGCGCCCGAGCAGCCGCGCGAACTTGGCCGAGGCGTTCATCGTCTCGCGCTGAGTGAGGTCGATCAGGATCGAGGAGACGTCGCGATTCTGGGTGCCGAGATCGACTCCCGAGAGGATGTCGGACTTGTTCTCGCGCGCTGCGAGGCGGGCGGCCTCCTTGTCCGAGGCGATCTCGGACAAGGTGTACACCGACGCTCCGGTCGCGTCGGGGCTGTGCGCGGCGTCGCAATGGACGGAGATGAACAGCGCCGCGCCGAGTTTGCGCGCGATCTCGAACCGGTCGCGGTGGAGCAGGTAGCGGTCGTCCTCTCGAGTCAGTGCGACGCGCACCCGGCCCGATCCGGCGAGCTCGTCGCGGATCGCCTTGGCGACCTTGAGCGTCAGGTCTTTTTCCTGGAGGCCCTCGGACGAGATCGCACCGGGATCGTGTCCGCCATGGCCGGCATCGATCACCACCAGCGGGCGATCGTCATCGTCGCCATAGATGCGCGGCAGCTTGTAGGCGGCGGGGCGCGGGGGCACCGGGACCGAGACACTGTAGCTGTGCCGCGTCGCGGCGCGGGCGAAGCTGAACGGCGGCAGGAAGCTCATCCGCCCTTCGGCGGCGGCGCGGGCGAAGCGCGCATCGTCGACCGTGCGCAGCTCGAGCGTGAGCGCGGTGCCATCGGCCGAGAAGCGTCCGCTGGTGACGATCGCCGGCCGGGTGAGGTCGAACACGACGCGCGCGCCCTCGCCGCGCACCGCCTGGCGCACCGCCTGCACCGGCCCGCCGACATCGGCGCGCACGCCCGGCCTCGCACCGATCAGGTCGAGCGCGATGCGGTTCGGACCCGCGAGCACGAAGCTCGACGCCTGCGCCACGCGTTCGTCGAACTGGACGACGATGCGGTTCGACTGGACGTCGATGTCGCGGATCGTGCCTGCCCAGCTCGGCGCGCCGGTAAGCCAGCCGGCGAGGAGGGCGAGGAAGAAGGACACCCGGGCGATATGCCGCGCCGGGCTGGCGGGGGTCCAGCCCAAAAGCATGCGCTTATACTCACGAAACGAATTACCCTGACGTCGACCGGGTAGCGGCGCGCGGCTTCAAACGAGGTGAAACGGTGCGGTTAACATCGCATTCGGCATGTTTTTGCCGGCAAGGGCGGCAAGGCGTTGCCGGAGCCCAGGGCGCGCGCGGACCGTTGCGCTTCCGGTTGCCCGCATGGTTGCAGGGTGCTACGCATCCCCGCGACCGGCTTGTGCCGGCCGTTCGCCGCCACCATTTTCGGGCGGTAATTCAGGTTGAAGCTGTGATGTCGCAATTTTCCCGTCGCTCCGATCGCCAGGCCATCGCGGCCGGCCGGTGCGCGACGGCGAAGCATCCGGGCCGCGGGCTCGGGCGTGCGCGCACAGCAGACGCAAATCTTCAAACCAACATCGTCAGCTCCGCCAGAAGCGGTCCGGGCGACATCATTGATCGCGCGCCGCGGCTGACAACCGCACGGCGCGCCCGGAGAACATTAAATGACCATGCGTATGCTGATCGACGCACGCCACCGGGAAGAGACCCGCGTGGCGGTCGTCAAAGGGAACCGAATCGAGGAGTTTGATTTCGAGTCCGCCGAGCGCAAGCAGCTCAAGGGCAATATCTATCTGGCCAAGGTGACCCGCGTGGAGCCGTCGCTCCAGGCGGCGTTCGTCGAATATGGCGGCAACCGCCACGGCTTCCTGGCCTTCAGCGAAATCCACCCCGACTATTACCAGATCCCAAAGGAGGATCGCGACGCGCTCCTGCGCGAGGAGGCCGAGCACGCCGCCGAGGAGGCCGCGCTGCGCGCCGAGGCGGAGGGCGACGAGGATCACGACGACGAGCATGACGGCGGCGACGTCGAGGTGCTCGAGCGTCCCGACGACGAGGACGAGGACGCCGCCGAGACCGGCGATAGTGACGAGGAAGCCGAAGGCGGCCGTCCGCGCCGCCGCGGCCGCCGCGGCAGCGACGACCAGGTCGAGGCGCTGCGCCAGCGCCGCATGAGCCTGCGCCGCCGCTACAAGATCCAGGACGTGATCCGCCGCCGCCAGGTGCTGAGCCAATACAAACAAGGCATGATGCAGAAGTTGTTTAGTCAGCAGATTCGTTTTAAAGCGGATGATGGCAGTGAGTTTGGGGAG
>NZ_JBCNMA010000117.1:0-10565 GCF_039595165.1 Sphingomonas sp. | reverse complement strand
GGCTGCCCGCCGCGCCCGGCGGCGGCAGCATGTCGGTCACGCTGGCGCGCAGATCCTCGCCGAGATTGGCGCCGGGCGCGGCCTGCGCCACCGCGGCGCGGGTATCGTCGGCACGGCGCTCGGCGATCGCGCGCAGCATCACCGCGTCCGCCGCGGCGATCACCGTATGCGCCGCGATCCCCGCGGCGGCGATCCAGCCGAGCCGCTTGAGCCAGCTGCTCCCGCCCGCCGCGCGCCGCGCGTACATCCCCTGCCGCAGATCGACCCCAGGCCTGGCCAGCCGCTCCGCCAGCCCGCCGCCACCCGCCGGACGCGGCTCCTGCGGCACCTCGCCGATCGGCACCGCGCCGGTGTTCCAGATGCGCGGCCGCCCGGCCGCTTCCCAGGCCTGTCCCGCCAGCGCCGCGGGCACCGCGAAGCCGGTCGCGTCGGCGCTGCGCACCAGCACGCGGCCCTCGCGCGCCTCGGCCGCCCAGCCTTCGTCCGGCACCGGCAGCGCCAGCGCGTCGGGCACCATCGCCGCATGCGCGAGACCCCCGGCCTCGGCGATCTCGACCCATTCGCGCATCCGCGCGTGCCGGACCACCGCGACGAGGTAGCGCTTCGGCGCGATCTCGCTGCCGAGCGCGATGTGCACGGCCTCGATCGGGTCGGCGATCCGGTCCTCGATCGCGAAGGGCAAGGCCGCCATGCGCTTGGCATGCGTGCCGAGCGGAAGGTCGACCGCTAGGAGTAGCACCGATTCGCTAGGCACCAGCAAGGTTGCAGGACCGTCCGGCTCGGCTATGATCACCCGCCCGCCCGACAGCGTCCACACGCCGCCGGCGCGAGTTTCCGCGGCGTCCGAAATGGCTTGACCGGTCATCGTTCCGGGTGCTCCGCGGGATGCTGTGGTTGTAACATTGCTTTCACGAGAAGGACGCATGTGGCCGCGATGCGCATAGTATTGAAACAGTTCCGTGACACCGTGGCAGTTGACGTTGGCCAGGGCAAGGCCAACCGCCGCGTCCCGCATGGCGAAGCGGGCCTCACCCTGCTCGAGATGATCGTCGTGCTCGTCATCATCGCGATCGTCGCGGGCCTCGTCACGATGAACGTCGTCGGCCGCCCCGACCAGGCGCGCGTCACCACCACCAAGACCAATCTCGCCAGCCTGTCGAGCGCGCTCAAGATGTACCGCCTCGACAACGGCCAGTATCCGACCACCGAGCAGGGCCTCAAGGCGCTGGCCGAGAAGCCGGCGACCCCGCCCGTCCCCGCGGCATGGCCCGAGGGCGGCTATGTCTCGGAGAATCCGGTCGACGCCTGGGGCAATCCCTATGTCTATTCCGCGACCGGCAGCGGCTTCGAGCTCAAGTCGCTCGGCAAGGACGGCAAGCCGGGCGGCGAGGGCCTCGACGCCGATCTCGACGCGAAGGGCGGATAACGACCGTGCCGGGGGAGGAGTCTTTGGTTCGTTTCAGCTCCGCTGGAACGGTGCGGCACCGGCCCGCTCCTCACCAAGACTCCGGCATGACGCTCATCGAGATGCTGATCGTGCTGGTCATCATCGGCATCGCCGCGGGTGGCGTCGCGCTCGGCGTCGGCGCGGCGACCCGCGCGCCTTCGGTGGAAACCGAAGCACGGCGCCTGGCGCTACGCCTGCAGGCGGCCGCCGACGACGCGATGCTCGGCGACCGCATCATCGCCTTCACCGCCGAGCGCCACGGCTATGGCTTCGCCGCGGTCGGGCGCGACGGCAAGCTGGCGCCGCTCGGCGACGCGCTCGCCTTCCACCAGCTCCCCGGCGGGATCGTCGTCACGCTCGACGCGCGCCCGCCGGTGGTGCTCGGCGTCGATGGTGGCGGCAAGCCGCTCACAGCGACGATCGAGAATGGCGAGCAGCGCTGGGTGGTCCGCTATGACGGCATGACCGCCAGCGCGACCAAGGTCGAGGCGGCGTCATGAGTGCGCTACACGCGAAGGCGGCGCCGGCCCGCTCCCCAACCCGGCGACCCAGCGGCAGTATCATATGGGTGGCCGGGTGGGGGAGCGGGCCGGCGCCGCGTCTCGGCGAAGCCGGGACCACCCACCAAGACTCCGGCTTTTCGCTGATCGAGGCGCTGGTCGCGCTCGCGGTGCTGGCCATCGCCACGGTCGGGCTGATCCGCGCGACCGAGAGCCATATCGATTCGACTCGCGCGATGGAGCGCCGCGCCGCCGCGATGTGGGTCGCCGAGAACCGCCTCGCCGAGGTCCAGCTCGCCGATCCCGCCGCCAACGCGCGCGAGACCGAACTGCTCGGCCAGCAATGGCGCGTCGAGGTGGCGCGCACGCGCACCGAGGACCGCGGCATCGACAAAATCCGCATCCAGGTATTCGCGCAGGGCGAGCGGACTCCGCTTGCATCGCTCGACGGCTTCGTCGAGGGCGGCGGCGCATGATCCGCTTGCCCGACCTTTCGCCGCGCCAGGCGCGCACCACGCTCGACATCGCCACCGCCGCGGTGATCGTCTCGGTCGCGATCGCGCTCGCCGGGCTGACCTGGCGGATCGCCGGCCATGCCAGCACCGGCGCGGTCACCGTTCCCTCGGGTGCGCGGCCCGTGGCGCAGCCCGCCGACGTCACCGCCGCACTCGCCTTCGCCCCGTTCGGCAAGGGCGCGATCACCGACGCCTCGCAGGCCACCGCGCTCCCGCTCAAGCTCAAGGGCGTGTTCGCCGCCTCCCCGGCCGAGCTCTCGGTCGCCTATATCGAGGTCAGCGGCGAGCCCGCCAAGCCGTTCCGCGTCGGCGAAGCGGCGGGCGGCGGCACGATCGAGGGCATCCTGCGCGATCGCGTGCTGCTGCGCGTCAACAACCGTATCGAGTTCCTCGCCTTCCCCGATCCCACGCTGACCGCCGACCAGCAGGCGGCGGCCGCGGCGCAGCCCGCCCCGCAGCAGACTCGAGCGGCCCAGCCCGGTGCACCGGTCGCCCAGCCTTCGCCCAACGCGGTCGCGCTTTCCTCCCCGCTGGTCTCCGGCCTCACCCCCGTTCCCGGCGGCGTTCAGATCGGCGCCGGCGCCCCTCCGGGGCTTCAGCAGGGCGACGTCATCACCTCGGTCAACGGCCGGGCGATCAACACCCAGGCCCAGGCCGCTAACGCCATCGCCGCCGCGCAGTCGCTCGGCTCCGCCCAGATCCAGATCACCCGCGACGGAAAGCCCGTGACGCTGACCGTCCCGACCCGCTAGGTATCCCACCCGTGCCGCATCCGATCCGCAACACCGCCCTCGCCTTCGCGCTCGTCGCCATGACCGCGCAGCCCATCCTCGCCCAGCAGAGCGAGGCGGCGGACATCGTCGTCAACATGCGCGGGGTCGAGATCGCCGATGTCGCCGACCAGATCTCGCGCCTCACCGGCCGCACGCTGATCCTCGATCCGGCGGTCAAGGGCACCGTCACCGTCACTTCGGCGACTCCGCTCTCGCCCAGCGGCGTGTGGGAACTGTTCCTCTCGGTGCTGCGCGCCAACGGCTTCGCCGCGGTGCGCTCGGGCCGCGCCTGGCGCGTGGTGCCGGCGGGCAACGCCGTGCGCGACGGCGGCGTGCCCTCGCGCGGCGCCTCGGGGCAGGAGCTGATCACGCGCATGATCCGCCTCTCGAACGTGCCCTCGGCCGAGGCGGCGCGCGTCGCCCGGCCGCTGGTCGCGAGCTTCGGCAGCGTCGAGCCGCTCGCCCAGCCCAACGCCGTGGTCGTCACCGACTATGCCGATAATGTCCGCCGCATCGAGGGCATATTGCGCGCGCTCGATGGCAACGGCTCCGGCCTCACCTTCGCCACCATCGCGCTGCGCAACGGCAGCGCGCCCGACGTCGCCCAGGCGCTGCAGGGCGTGCTCGGCGACCCCGGTTCGGGCGGCGCGCGCGTCGCCGCCGATGCGCGCAGCAATACCGTGATCGTGCGCGGCACGCCGACCGCGGTCGCCGATGCGCGCCGCATGATCGCCTCGCTCGACGCGCCGGGCGGGGCCACGCCGATGACCCGCGTCTTCCGCTTGAACTATGCCGACGCCGAGTCGGTCACCGAAGTGCTGCGCGGCGTTCTCGGCCAGGAAGCGACGACAACCAACGCGGTCGCGCGCAGCCTCTCCGACAAGCGCGGCGGCAACTATCGCAGCCCGACCAGCGTGCTCGGCGGGCTGGTCGCGTCGGGCGGCAGCAACCCCGCCGACACCGCCGCGGCGGCTGCCACCGCCGCGCTGCAGGCACAGCAGACTCAGCTCGGCCAGTCTCGCGCCGAGACGCCGCAAGGCTTCTCCACGCCCGAGCTCACCGTCCAGCCCTCGCCCGACATCAATGCGGTGGTGGTACGCGGCACGCCGAGCGCGATCGCCGCGATCGAACCGCTGATCGCCGATCTCGACGTCCGCCGCCCACAGGTGCTGATCGAAGCCGCGATCGCCGAGATCACCGGCGAGGAGGCCGAAGCGCTCGCCGTACAGATCGGCACCAGCGGCGCGGTGCTCAACCAGGTCGAGGGTGCGGCGACCTCGTTCAACATGTCGCCCGCGCACGCCTCGCTCGGCCAAATCCTCGACGCGCTCGACGTGCCGATGGCGGCCGCGATCGGCCCGGGCCTCAGCGCCAACATCTCGATCGGCAACGAATTCTCGATCCTCGTCCAGGCGCTCGGCACCTCGACCAAGTCGAACCTGCTCTCGACACCGCAGATCACCACGCTCGACAACAAGGTCGGCGAGTTCGTCGTCGCCCAGGAAGTGCCGTTCATCACCGGCTCGATCCTCACCGATTCGTCGAGCGACGTGCGCCCCTACACCTCGGTCGAGCGCAAGGACGTCGGCATCACGCTCAAGGTGCTGCCGCGCATCAACGCCGGCGACACGATCCGGCTGGAGGTGGTGCAGGAAGCGTCGTCGATCGCCGCGACTCAGCTCACCCAGGCGACCGACCTGATCACCAATCGCCGCGCGATCAACACCACCGTGCTCGCCGACAACGGCCAGACGATCGTGCTCGGCGGGCTCACCTCGGACGATTACGGGCAGGTCAAGAGCCAGGTGCCGATCCTGGGCGACATCCCGATCCTCGGCGAGCTGTTCAAGAGCCGCCGCGAGAGCCGCAACAAGCGCACGCTGTTCATCTTCCTCAAGCCCACCATCCTGCGCAACGGCGAGGATGCGGTGGCGATGGCCAAGGCGAAATATGCCCGGCTGCGCAGCGAGGAGCTGGATCTCAACGCGCCGAGCAACCTGCTGCTCAAGCCGCTGCGGCCCCGCCTGACGCTGGAGATCGACGGGATCTACTGAGCGGGCTCGTCGCCGGCGGCTTTTTCGGCGGCGTCGGGCGCGCCCATCGCCACGCGCACGCGCTCGCGCCCGCGGGTGAAGAAGGCTGCGTCGATTGCCAGGCTTTCCAGCCGCCAGCCATCGACGCTCTCGCCGACGCCGAGCGTGCGCGAGCTGCCGTCGGCGAGGCGCACCATCGCAACCGCATCGCGATTGAGCCGCCCGGCGATGCCCACCAGCGCGGGAGCGTCGGCGGGAGTTTCGTCACCGGCTTCGACCGCGGCGAACAGCGACCGCTCATAGACCGCCGAGACCGCCGGCATCGGCGGCGGCACCACCGCACGCGCTTCGTCCGTGCGCGGCGGTGCCGGCGTCTCCGCGCCCGGCCATAGCAGCGCCGCCGGCATCGCCGCCGCGAACAGCGCCGCCCCGCCCAGCGCGAGCGCTTCGCTCCGGGTCAACGCCATGCCGCCACCGCCTCGCCTTCGAGCCGCAGGCTGCCCTCCGGCAGCGCGGTCACGCGCCACGCCGCGAAGCGCGTCAGCGGCGCCTCGCGCTCGATCCGGTCGGCCAGCGCCACCACTGCCTTGCCGGGGCCCGACAGCCGCACCCGCAGCCGGACCAGCCCGGCATCCATCGGTCCCGGCGCAACCTGCTCGGCCAGCACCCCGCCCTCGGCCGCCAGCCGCCGCACCCGGCCCGCCAGCGTGCGCATCGCCGCAGCGGCGTTTCCGCCCGGAACCCGCAATCGGGACGCGACGAGCGGCACCGGTGCCGGGCGCGGTGCCGTCACGGCCGCCTGCGCCGCGGCCGCGCTCTCGCGAGCACGGGCCAGCTTGCCCAGCGCGGTCCCGGCCGCCGGCGCCAGCAGCGCAAGCGCGGCGAGACCGCCGCCGATCCCGGCGATCAGCGTCGCCCGGTTCATTTGGCGTACCTCAAGGTAACCGCGATCGTCGCGCCCGCGCGCCGCTGCCCCGTTTCGCGAAAGCCGGCGAGCGCCGGATCGCCCCGTAGCGCACCGCGCAACAGATCCGGATCGGGCGTCGATATCTCGAGCTCGAACGCCCCGTCCGCCGCCCGGGCCATGCGCGCCACCCGCGCGTCCGCCGGAATCGCCGCCGCCACGCGGTCGAGCCACACCGCGACGCCCGCATCGCGCACCGCGCCGCGCAGGGCCGCCCGCGCCGCCTGGCCCCGGGCTTCCACCTTGAGCCGCGGCGCCGCCTGCGCCGTCAGCCGTGCCGCCTCGGTTCGCGCGGCGCGCTCGAGCAGGCCTGACCCGACGATCGTTGCCAGCGGCCCCAATGCGATCAGGCTGGTCAGCGCCGCCGCCAGCCGCCAGTTCACCGGCCCGCGGGCTCGCGGCGCGACGGGGGGCGCGGCTGCCGCAAATCGCTGCGCCATGCGATCGGCCAGGCTGTCCCGCGTCTCCATCGCCGCGCCCTACTGTCCTATCCACGCAAAAAACAGCCTGTCATCGAAGAGTCGCCAAATCGACACGACTCCGTCAACGCTTCTCCATCACGCTGTAAACCGGCGCCTTCACAGCCCCCGGCAACCCTATCCGCATGGGATGGGGTCAAAAAGGGGGTTCCAGAACATGACCGAGAGCACTGATCTGGCTTTTGGCTACAGCGACGGTGACGTCGACACCAACAACACCGCCAATCCCACGCTCAACGCGTTGATCGAGCAGCGCTATTCGCGCCGCGACGCGCTCCGTTCGGGCGCTTCGGCGGCGACGGTCGCGGTGTTCGGCGGCGGCGTCCTGGCCGCGTGCGACAACGCCAGCGACGCTGCGGACCCCTTTCCCAACCTGGTCTCGGTCGGTTCCTCGGGCGCCACCAGCTCGGGCCGTGTCGTCACCCTCACCGGCGAGGCGACCGACAGTGGCGCGATCACCTCGGCCTGGGTGCAGACCAGCGGCCCGGCCGCCGCGCTGATCGGCGCGAACACGCCGAACGCCAGCTTCATCGCGCCGAGCGTGAGCGCGCCGACCGGCCTCACCTTCCAGTACAGCGCGACCGACAGTGCTGGCCAGACCACGCAGGGCAGCGTCGCGGTCACCGTCAGCCCGGCGGTGATGGGCTTCACCTCGATCGCCAAGAACAAGAACGACGTCGTCACCGTGCCCGCGGGCTACACCGTCACGGTCATGACGCGTCTCGGCGATCCGATCGCTGCGGGCGTCGCGGCGTACAAGAACGACGGCACCGACACCAACTTCGCGCAGCGCATCGGCGACCATGGCGACGCGCTCTACTGGTACGGCCTCGCCGCCGCCGGCGCACGCGACGACAACAGCTCGGTGCGCGGCCTGATGGTCCAGAACCACGAGAACCTGAACGTCCAGTATCTCCACCCGAACGGCCCGACCACGGTCGGCGGCGCCCGTCCCGAGGCCGAGGCGCTCAAGGAGATCGAGGCGCACGGCGTGTCGGTCACCGAATATGTCGAGGGTGCGAACCGCGCCTGGACCTATGTCCAGAACTCGACCTTCAACCGCCGCATCACCCCGAACACCGAAGTCGTGTTCAACGGCCCGGTGAAGGGCAGCGCCTGGCTGCGCACGCCGTTCTCGACCGACGGCACCAAGGGCCGCGGCACGATCAACAACTGCGCCAACGGCCACACCTTGTGGGGCACCAACATCACCTGCGAAGAGAATTGGGCGGGCTATTTCCGCCGCGACAATTCGGGCGCGGAGACCGACAACGCGCAGCGCACCGCTCGCGAGCTCGTCGCGCTGCGCCGTTACGGCGTCACCGCCAACGCGGGCAGCTATGGCTGGCACACCGTCACGCCCTCCACCGCAGGCGACACTCGCTTCGCCCGCTGGGACGCTCGCGCCACGGTCGGAGGCTCGGCGGCCACCGACTGGCGCAACGAGCCGAACCAGTTCGGCTGGTGCGTGGAGCTCGATCCCTATGACAAGACCCAGGCGCCGCGAAAGCGCACCGCGCTCGGCCGTCTCGGCCACGAAGGCGCGTGGCACGGCAAGTTCATCGAAGGCAAGAAGCTCGCCGTCTATCTCGGCGACGACTCGCGCGGCGAATATTTCTACAAGTTCGTGACCGCCGCCTCGTGGACCGCGGCCGACGCGCAGCGTGCCGATCGCCTGGCGGTGGGCGACAAGTATCTCGACAGTGGCACGCTCTATGTCGCGAAGTTCAACGCCAACGGCACCGGCACCTGGGTGCCGCTGACGTTCGGGCAGGTTCCGAACCGTCCGGCGCAGGGCAGCGACGTCGAATATGTGTTCGAGGACCAGATCGACATCCTCGTCAACACTCGCCTGGCGGGCGACGCGGTCGGCGCGACCAAGATGGACCGCCCGGAATGGACCGCGACCAACAACGTGACGGGCGAGATCTACCTCACCCTCACCAACAACAACGCGACGGTGCGCCCGCTCGCCGGCACCGACGCCGCCAACCCGCGCCACTATAACGACCCGACCGGCCCGGCGAACACCGCGCAGTTCGGCAACCCGAACGGCCATATCCTGCGCCTGCGCGAGAATGCGGACGATCCCGCCGCGACCGGTTTCACCTGGGACATCTACCTGTTCGGCGCCGACTCGGCGGACTCGAACAGCGACGTCAACATCTCGGGCCTCACCGCCGCCAACGACTTCTCCAGCCCTGACGGCCTGTGGTTCTCGCGCCCGCAGAACGCCGGTGGCCTGGTCAAGCCGCTGCTGTGGATCCAGACCGACGACGGCGCCTTCACCGATCGCACCAACAACCAGATGCTCGTCGCGATGCCGGGCACGACCGGCGACGGCGCCTCGGTAACGATCACCAACCGCGGCAGCGGCGGCGCCACCGCCACGCAGACCACGCGCCGCGGCGCGCTGGCGACCGACGCGACGCTCAAGCGCTTCCTCGTCGGGCCGGTCGGCTGCGAGATCACCGGCGTCGACACGACGCCGGACGGCCGCACGCTGTTCGTCGGCATCCAGCATCCGGGCGAGACGTCGGGCACCACCGTGCCGAGCCCGCTGCCGAGCAACTGGCCGGCCAGCCAGGCCGGTCCGGCGCCGACCAGCCGCCCGCGCTCGGCGATCGTCGCGATCACCAAGAATGACGGCGGCGTCGTCGGCCTCTGAGCCAGGGAACAAGGCCGTGGTCCGGGGCGGCCCGGTCACGGCCGGGAGTTGAACCCCGAGCCTTCAGGGGAGGCGGGTCCGCCCGCCTCCCCTTTTTTTTCGGCTATTTCGCGTCGGTGCGGCTGACGATCTTGGCGGTGCCGTCGCGCGTGATCGAAATGAGGTGCGGCGTGCGATTGTCGCACGTCACGCGCCACGCCGGATTGCCCTGGACCGGATCGAAGCGCTCGGTCTCGGTCACTTCCTGGCAGTTGAACCCCGCGTCGCGCACCGCGCGCAGGAACACGCCATTCTGCTGGCCGGGCGGCAGCGCGATCACTTCGGCCTGGTAGTTGGTCGCGTCCGCGGCATTCTCGACCATGTTGTCGGCCGCGGCGTCGTTCGCCGCCTGCTGCCCGCCACCGCCGCACGCCGCGAGCGCCAGCGCACCGGTGATCGCCAGATAAGTCTTCCGCATGAATTGCACCTCCATCGCCCCGACAACGCGGATCGTCACGGCTTCGATCCAACCATCTTGAGAAACAGACGCGTCGCCCGCATCACCTTCGCGCGGATCGCCGGTGGCGAGGGCAAGGGCTCGAGGCCGAGCTTGATCCCCATGTCGCCGGCGCCGAGCCATAGTCCGCAGATGTCCTCGGCAGCGCGCAGCGGGTCGTCGATCTCGATCTCGCCATGCGCGGCGGCATCGCCGAGCACCTGCGACAACCGCTCGAAGCAAAGCTGGGGCCCCGCGGCGAAGAAGCGCCTCGCAAGCTCGGGAATCTGCGCAATCTCGTTCATCAGCACGCGATCGACCGCCTGATGTTCCTCGCTATACTTGAATTCCGCGAGCGCGATGCCGAACGCGTTGAGCTGGTCTTCCAGCGTATGCCCGCGCGCCAGCGTGTCCTCGAATGCCGCGGCCATGCGCCGGCTCTCGACCCGGATCACCTCCTCGAACAGCGTCTCCTTGTCGCCGAAGCGGCTGTAGACAGTGACCTTCGACACCCCCGCCGCGTGCGCGATGTCCTCGATCGTCGCGGCGTGGAAACCACGCGCGAAGAATGCCTCGCGCGCGGCCTCGACGATCGCGCCATATTTGGCAGGGTCGCGCGGCCGTCCGGCGCGGCGCGGCTCCACCGCAGTGGCGGGCTGTCCGGTCCCGCTCAGCGCTCGTACGCCTTCGGCAAAGCGCCCTCCTTCGGAT
>NZ_JBCNMA010000116.1:0-10615 GCF_039595165.1 Sphingomonas sp. | reverse complement strand
TCAGCCGGGTGAGCCAGTAGCGGCCAAGGGCAAGCTCGACCGTAAAGGGCTGGACGAGACGTTCGGCGGCGAGGTCCGCCTCGAACATCGCCGGCGGCGCGAGCGCGACGCCATGGCCGGCAAGCGGGGCGGGGAGCATCAGCGCCGAACTATCGAACACCGGTCCGGTCAGGCGCGGGCATGGCGCGTCCGCAGCTGCAAACCAGCGTGGCCATTCGTCGGGGCGGTAGGAGCGCAGCAGCGTCTCGCGCGCGAGGTCCGCCGGCGTGGCGAGCCGCGCGGCGACGGCGGGCGCGCAGAGTGGCGACAGCGGCGCCTCGATCAGCGGGACCGCGTGGGTGCCGTGCCACGCGCCGTCGCCGAAGCGGATCGCATAGTCGAGCCCCTCCCCCGCCAGATCGACGCGGTTGTTGTTGGTCAGCAGCCTCAGGTCGACTTGCGGATGCGCGCGCCGGAAATGGTCGAGCCGCGGCAGCAGCCAGCCCGTGGCGAAGGTGCCGACCACGCCGATCGTCAGCACCTCGCGCATCCGTCCGCCCTCATAGCGGTCGAGCGTCGCGCCGATCCGATCGAAGGCGTCACCGAGCACCGGCACCAGCGCCAGTCCCTCATCGGTCAGCGCGAGGCCGCGCGGCAGGCGGCGGAACAGCGGCACGCCGAGCCGCCGCTCGAGCTGCGCGACCTGATGGCTCACCGCGCCCTGGCTCACGCACAGCTCGGCCGCGGCGCGAGTGAAGTTGAGGTGCCGCGCCGCCGCCTCGAAGGCACGCAGCGCGTTGAGCGGGAGCTGGGGGCGTTCCATCTTCAAAGCATGAGCTGAGTTCATGGCTAAGTCGAGAATTGATGCTTTGTGCAGCAGTCGGTTCGTCAGCATTCTGCGCTCCAACCCGGATCTGTGGAGTCAAGGATGAGGAAAACTGGATTCGTATTGGCCGCACTCACCCTGGTCTCGGGCCATGCCGACGGACATCGCGACGATCCGCTATTGCGCCCGATCGCGCCGGACTATGCCGCGCAATGGCTCAAGCCGCAGGCGACGGTGCTGATGCACGGCCAGAGCTATTATGTCGGGTTCGAAGGACTGGCCGTGGTGCTGGTGCGCACCTCCGCCGGCCTGATCCTGATCGACGGCGGCGTGCCGCAGGCGGTGCGCGCGATCCAGGCCAATATCCGCAAGCTCGGCTTCGATCCCGGGCAGATCAAGTACATCCTCGTCACCGAGCCGCATTGGGACCATGCCGGCGGCGTCGCCGCGCTGGCGCGCGACAGCGGCGCGACGGTGATCGCGGGCGCGCCGGCGGTGGCCGAGCTGCGCCGCGGCACGGTCGGCGCGGACGATCCGCAGGCGAGCATCCACGAACCCATGCCCGGCGTAACGCGGATCCGCGGCGTGCGCGACGGCGAGCAGCTGCGGCTCGGCGGAGTCACGATCACGGCGCGGGCGACCCCGGGGCACACGCGGGGAAGCACCAGCTGGCAGTGGCGATCGTGCGAGGGCAAGGCGTGCGCGACGATCGTGTTCGCCGCGAGCATCAATCCGGTGAGCGCCGACGACTATCGCTTCACCGCCCATCCCGCGCGTGTGGCGCTGTTGCGGAACGGCGCGGTGAAGCTCGCCGCACTCCGGTGCGACATCGCCATCCCCTCCCACCCCGGCACCAACGGCACGCTCGAGCATCTCGCCGCGCTGGGACGGTCGCGCGCGCGCAATCCGCTGATCGACCGGAACGCGTGCCGTTCGCTCGCTGCGACCTATGTCCAGCGGATCGACGCACGGCTGGCGAAGGAGAAGGCGAAGCGGCGCTAGGGCCAGATTGATCCTCCCCCTGGCGAGGGAGGATTGAACCGAACGGATCGATTCCCGGCCAGCGATTGACCCGGGCGCGCGGGGCCGCCAAGCGCGGTCAAGTGAATCGTTCCGCCTCTCCATTGACCGCCTTCGCCGTCGCCGCGCTCGGCATCGCGATCTTCTCGTCGATGGACGCGTTGATGAAAGGGCTGGTGATCGCGCTCGGCACCTACAATGCGCTGACCTGGCGCATGCTCGCCGGGACCGTGGTGAGCGGCATCCCCTATGCACTGTCGCGGCCGCGCTGGCCGGCGCGCGCGGTGGTGCGCATCCATGTGATGCGCGGTCTCGTCTCCGCGGTGATGGCCTATCTCTTCTTCTGGGGCCTCGGGCGCGTGCCGATGGCGCAGGCGATCGCGCTGTCGTTCATCGCGCCGATCATCGTGCTGTTCCTCGCCGCGCTGATCCTCAGGGAGCGGATCACGCGCGTCGCCCTCATCGCCAGCGGGATGGCGTTCGCCGGGGTGCTGGTGATCCTGTGGGGCCAGGCACGCGCAGAGCTCGGGCCCGAGGCATTCCGGGGCGCGATCGCGATCCTCGTCTCGGCGGTCTGCTATGCCTGGAACATCATCCTGATGCGCCAGCAGTCGCTGCTCGCCGGGCCGGGCGAGGTCGCCTTCTACCAGACGCTGATCGTCACCGCGATGTACCTACTCGCCGCGCCGTGGCTGATGGTCGCGCCCCCGCTGGCCGAAGTGCCCGCGCTGGTGCTGGCGGCGATGCTGGCGACGGCGTCGCTGTTCCTGTTGTCCTGGGCCTATGCCCGGGCCGAGGCGAGCTATCTCGCGCCGACCGAATATACCGGCTTCCTGTGGGCGACGCTCTGGGGTTGGTTGGTGTTCGGCGAGCGCGTATCCCTTTTCACCGTCGCCGGGGCGGCGCTGATCGTCGGCGGGTGCATCCTCGCCGCACGGCGGCGCGACCATGCCCCGGTGGCCGACAGCGAGGCGCAACTGCCATGATCACGATCCGACAAGCCGGCCCCGGGGACTTCGAACTGGTCGCGGGCTTCATCCGCAAGCTCGCCGAATATGAGAAGCTGGCGCACGAGGTGCGCTTCGACGACGACGTGCTGCGCGACCACCTGTTCGGCGAGCGTCCGGCGGCCGAGGTGCTGATCGGCGAGGTCGACGGCGTGCCGAGCGGCTTCGCGCTGTTCTTCCAGACCTTCTCGACCTTCGAGGGCAAGCCCGGGATCTGGCTCGAGGACCTGTTCGTCGAGCCGCATGCGCGCGGCGCGGGGCTCGGGCGGGCGCTGCTGGCACGGCTGGCGGCGCTGGTGCTCGAACGCGGCGGGGCGCGGCTGGAGTGGAATGTGCTCGACTGGAACGAGCTGGGCCAAGGCTTCTACCGCTCGATCGGCGCAGCGCATGTCGAGGGCTGGGAGCGCTGGCGGATGGAGATCGCTGCGATCGAGGCGCTGTCGCGTGGCGTTTGACGCGGGCCTGCTCGACTGGGTCGCCGAGGCGGTGGAGCCGATGGGCAACCTCACCCATCGCAAGATGATGGGCGGCGCGACGCTCTATCTCGACGGCACGGTGTTCGCGATCCTGTCGAGCGACGGCGGGCTGTGGTTCAAGGCGGATGGCGAGAGCGACGCGATTTGGGACGCGGCAGGGTGTGAGCGCTTCGCCGTCGAGATGAACGGCCGGATCGCCAGCATGAACTATCGCCGCGCGCCCGACGAGGTGTTCGACGATGCCGATGCGATGCGCCACTGGGCGGCGCTGGGCGTCGAGGCCGGGCGGCGCGCCCCGGCGAAGAAGCCAAAGGTCAGCCGCCGAGCGCGTTGATCGTGAAGGCGATGATGCCGAGGTTGAAGACGAACGCGACGAGGCAGTGATAGGTCACCGCGCGGCGCATCGTCCGGGTGGTGATCGTCACGTCGCTGGTCTGGAAGGTCATGCCGAGGCACCAGGCGAAATAGACGAAGTCCGAATAGTCGGGCTCGGGCGTCTTGGGGAACTCGAGCCCGCCGGCATCGTGCCCATGCTGCTGCCGGTAGAAGAGATGCGCATAATGCAGCGCATAGACGGTGTTCGCGAACAGCCAGCAGATCGCCAGCGTGGCGATCACCAGCGTCAGGCTGCGCGGCTCGGGCGTGCCGGCGGGGACGAGCACGCTGGCGATGGTGGCGAACACCGCGAGGCTGATCGCGGCGGTGATGACGAGCAGCGCGACGCGGTTGGCGTCGTTGTCGCGCGCGGCGGCGCGGATGTGATGCGATTCGTGGCGGAACAGCGGGAGGCACGAGACGAGGAACAGCAACGCCGCCCCGTCGAACGCCGCCATGATGCCGAAATGCTCGCCCAGCGGCGGGATCGCCACCGCGCAGCCGACACCGAGGACCGCGGCGAACAGCAGGAAGCGCGGCGGCGCGACCAGGTTGCCGATGCCGCGGCGATGATGCGTGCGATGGGCCCCGTCCCGCATCCCCGCAGACTAGGCGAGTTGCGGGCGGCTGGCCAGATCGCGCCCTGCACCCACCATATGGGATGTGATCTCGATTATTGAGATTGACTTGACCATTTGAGCAGCGCCGTGTTCTCTCTGCGCAAACAGGAGAGGCGCATGATATTCTGGATTCGCTCGGCGATGCGGTGGATGGCGGTCCTGGCCTGGGTGGCGCTCGCGCCGGTGGCGTTCGCCGACGAAGCGAACTTCGACTCGGACTGGGTCTTCGCCAAGGGCGACATTGCGGGTGCCGAGACGGTCGCGGGCGCGGTGGCCGATTGGCAGAAGGTCGATCTGCCGCACGACTGGGCGATCAGCGGGACGTTCGACCGCAACGCGCTCTCGACCGGATCGGGCGGCTGGCTCCCGACCGGCGTGGTCTGGTACCGCAAAAGCTTCACCCTGCCCGCGGCGGATCGCGGCAAGCGCGTGTTCGTCGAATTCGGCGGGATCATGGATCGCGGCGGGGTGTGGATCAACGGGCACCATGTCGGGCACCGGCCCAACGGCTATTCGACGGTGCGCTACGACGTCACCGATCACCTGAAGTGGGACGGCCCCAATGTGATCGCGGTGCGCGCCGACACCTCGTTCCAGCCGGCCTCGCGCTGGTATGCCGGCGGCGGCATTTATCGCAGCGTTCGGCTGATCACGACCGGGCAGGTCCATGTCGACACTTGGGGCACCTATGTCACCACGCCGCAGGTGTCGGCCGAGCGCGCCACGGTGCGGGTCGAGAGCAGCGTCCGCAACCAGACCCGGCACGACGCGCGGGCGCGGATCGAAGTGACCTTCACCGGGCCCGACGGCAAGACGGTCGGCACCGCCACCAGCGAGGCGGCGGTAGTGCCAGCGGGCCGCGTGCAGAAGCTCGTCGCCCAGGCCGCCATCGAACGGCCGAAGCTGTGGGACGTCGGCAAGGGCAATCTCTACGCCGCCAGCGTCCGCGTGATCGGCGACGGCGGCGCGGCGCTCGACAGCGACCGGGTGAGCTTCGGCGTGCGCGACATCGCGTTCAGGGCCGACACCGGCTTCTGGATCAACGGCCGCAACGTCAAGCTCAAGGGCACCGCGATCCATGCCGATGGCGGCGCATTCGGCATGGCGGTGCCGCGCGACTTCTACGAACGGCGGCTGCGCGGGCTGCAGGCGCTGGGCGTCAACGCGATCCGCACCGCACACCACCCCTTCTCGCGCGAGTTCATGGACTTGTGCGACCGGCTCGGCATGCTGGTGATGGACGAGGCGTTCGACATGTGGACCGTCGCCAAGAACCCCTACGACTACCACCTCTTCTTCGGCGACTGGTCGTCGCTCGACGCGCGCGAGTTCGCGCGGCGCGACCGCAACCACCCCTCGGTGGTGATCTGGTCGGTCGGCAACGAGATCCACGACACGCCCTATCCGCTGGTCGCCAAAGCCAACCTCGCGCGGCTGAAGAAGATCTTCAACGAGGAGGATCCGAGCCGCCCGGTGACGATGGCGCTGTTCCGGCCGAACGTCACCGGGGACTACAGGAACGGGCTCGCCGACATGCTTGACGTGGTCGGGCAGAACTATCGCGAGAACGAACTCACCCAGGCGCACAAGGACAAGCCGACGCGCAAGATCATCGGCACCGAGAACACCAAGGGCCGCGGCAACTGGCTCGCGGTGCGCGACTTCGCGCCCTATTCGGGCATGTTCCTGTGGACCGGCGCGGACTATCTGGGCGAGGCCGACCGCGCGGGCTGGCCCAATATCTCCAACCCCTCGGGCATCGTCGACCGCACCGATGTGGTGAAGTCGATCGGCTGGGAGCGCGCGTCGTGGTGGTCGGAGACGCCAATGGTCAGGATCGGTCGCCGCACCGGCGCGTTCGTCGATACCTCGGGCCTGCCGACCACGGTCGCGATCGCGACGCCGCAGCCCAAGGATGCCGGGGTGCGCAACGACTGGACGCCCGCCTCGCTCGCGCCGCGTGTCGAGAAGGTCGAGCTGGTCACCAATGCCGCCGCGGCCGAGCTGTTCCTCAACGGCAAGTCGCTCGGCCGCAAGCCGGCCAACGCCGATGCCGGCGCGATCGCATGGGACGTGCCGTTCGCGCCGGGCGAGCTCCGCGCGGTCGCCTATGACGCGGCGGGCAAGGCGGTCGCGCGCGACGCGCTGCGCACCGCCGGCGCGCCGGCCGCGGTGCGGCTGGTGGCCGAGCAGACGACGCTGGCGCCGGGTTTCGATCGCATTGGCTTCGTGCGGGTCGAGGTCGTCGATGCCAAGGGCGTGCCGGTGCCCGGCGCGGCGGTGCCGCTGACCGTCCGCGTGAGCGGCGCCGGCACGCTCGCGGCGTTCGACAATGGCGACCCGGCGGATACCACGCCCTTCGCCTCCGCGACGCGCAAGGCCTGGAACGGGCGCGCGCTGGCGATGGTCCGGGCGACCGGAACCAGCGGCACGATCACGGTGGAGGTGACGGGCGAAGGCCTGCGCCCGGCGCGGGTCACGCTGCGCGCGACGGCGCCCTGAGACGAACTGGCCCGGCAATGCCGGGCCGGTCGCTGGATCAGGCCGCGGCCTTGGCCTTCTTCGCGGCCTCGATCGCCTCGAGCGTGATGCGGCGCGCTTCCTCGGCGTCGCCCCAGTCGCCGACGCGGACCCACTTCTCGGTCTCTAGGTCCTTGTAGTGCTTGAAGAAGTGCTCGATCTGCTGGAGCACGATCGAGGGCAGGTCCTGGCGCTCGCCGACGTCCGAATAATAGGGGAACGTCGTGTCGACCGGGACGCAGATCAGCTTCTCGTCGCCGCCATGCTCGTCCTCGAGCTTGAGCACGCCGATCGGACGCGCGCGCACGACGCAGCCCGGGATGAAGGGCGAGCGCGAGATCACCAGCGCGTCGAGCGGATCGCCGTCGGGCGACAGCGTGTGCGGCACGAAGCCGTAATTGGCGGGATAGCGCATCGGCGTGTGCAGGATGCGGTCGACGAACAGCGCGCCCGATGCCTTGTCGAATTCGTACTTCACCGGCTCGCCGCCGGTCGGCACTTCGATGATGACGTTCAGGCTGTGCGGCGGGTTGTCGCCGACAGGAATCATGTCGATGCGCATCTGATCTTCCTCTGTTGGTTCGGCTTCCCCGTCAGCGCGGGGCTAGCAACCGATCCAGGCCACCCTCTCCGGTGCCGATTTTTTCGAGGCGCGGATAGCGCAGGCCATCGTGATAGTCGATGGCTAGTTCGCGATAGCGGGTGCCGCTCTTGACCAGCAGCTTGATCGGGTCCTTCGTCCCCTTGGCCGCCTTGACCGCATCCTTCAGGCGATCGTCCGAATATTCGCGGCCGTTCACCGCGACGATCGTGTCGCCAAGGTCGAGCCCCGCCTCGAAAGCGGGCGAATCCCAGGTGACGCTGCCGATCGCGCCGCCCTTCGCCATCGACAGGCCGAGCGAGTAGCTGAGGTCGGTGCGGCTGGCGCGCTTCTCGCTGTCCTTGAACGCGGCGGTCGGCTCGTCGGTATAGATCAGGCGATAGCCATTGGCGGTGAAGCCGGCGAGCGGGGCGCGCTCGGAAAGGCCGTTCAGCCGCGTCTTGAGGAAGCTCGCCCAGTCATAGGGCTGGATCGCATTGAGCGTCGCGGCGACATCCTCGAACTTGTAGGTGAGCACGCCCCAGTCGCCGTCGCGTACGCCGAAGAAGGCGCGGGCGAAATCGTCCATCGACTTGGTCCCGCCGCTCTCCTTGCGCAGGATCGAATCGGCCTCGAGCCAGATCAGCAGCCCTTCGTTGTAATAGTCCTCCGAGCGCTGCCAGCTCAGCCAGCCCTTGGGGCGGCGCGCGGAGATGATCGGGTCGTTGGTGGTGTCGATCAACGGACGCCAGGTCCGCGCCGGGCGGTTGTCGAGGCTGGCGGCGATATTGGCCAGCATGTCGAGCGTGTCCTGCTTGCTGATAATGCCCGAGCGCGCCTGGAGGATATAGCCCCAGAACTGAGTCTGCCCCTCATAGACCCACAGCAGCGAATCGCGCATCGGGGTGCGGAAGTCCGGCGTCCAGGCGTCGGCGCCGCGGCGGAACTTGCCGTTCCAGCTGTGCGTGAACTCGTGCGGCAGCAGGTTGCGCGAGCCGGGGCCATCGTTCCACTTGGTGAAATAGCCGGGCTTCACGCCATTTTCGGAGCTGCGGTGATGCTCGAGCCCGATCCCGCCCATCTCGTCGCTGATCGAGAGCAGGAACTCGTAGCGGTCGTAATGCTGCGCGCCGAACAGCTTGACCGACTGCTCGACCAGCCGCTTGTGCGCGTCGATCTGCTCGGGAGTCGCGGCGAGCTCGGCCGGTTCGTCGGCGAAGACGTTGAGGTCGACTCGGTCCGACAGCTTGAACTCGCGATAGTTGCGGCCGGCGAAGACGGGCGAGTCGATCAGCGTCTCGTAGTCGGTCTTCTCATAGACATAGTCGGCGCCGACCTTGCGCGCCGGCAGCCCCGACACCGCGGTCCAACCCGCGGGATAGGTGACGGTCGCCTGGATCGGGATGCGCCGAGTGAACCAGCCCGCGGGATAGAGGCTGACCTGCTCGAACTGGAGATTGAGCATCGTCGGCGCGATCGAGACGCGGCCCTGGTCGGGATCGGTGGCGCCGGTGAACTGGAACTCGATGTCGAGCTGTTTCGCGCCGCGCGGCACCTCGACATGGAAGGCCCAGACATCGACCGTGTCGCGAGTCCATGGCACCGCCCTGCCGCCGGCGGTGATCTTGAGGCCCGTCAATTTCTCGATCTCGCCGCGCGCGGCGTGCTTGCCGGGGAGCCAGGCGGGCATCAGCAGCACCATGTGGCCGGCCTCGGCGACGGGCAGCGTCTGCTTCACGCGATAGATCGCCTGCTGGACGTTGGTCGCATCGACCTTGAGCACGATCGTCCCCGGATAGGCGGCGTCGCGCGCAACCGGGATGCGGTTGTCGAACGGCAGCGGCTGGGGCGCGGAGTTCTGAGCGGTGGCGGCGGTGGTGGCGAGCAGCAGGGCGGTGAGCGCGAAGGCGCGGCGCATAAGGGCCTCGATCGTCAGGGAGGATATGTTGTCACACCTTTAGGCGGGGGCATGCGGCGAGGTAAAGTGCCAACAATTGCGGCTGTCGCGGGCCAGCGCGCATGCCAAACACCCTTCACGCCTTGCTTACCATTCGCGCGCTATGCGGAGCGCCATGTATCACGACGCCGCTCTCGCCACGCAGGCCAAGGCCGATCCGCGGCCCAAGTCCGCGGTCAGCACCGGATGCGGGCTCGCGGGCCTGATCGGCATGATCTGCTGGCTCGCCTATGCGCGGATGCACGGGCTCGACGGGCCCTATGCCGCGCTGGTCAACTTGGTCGCGGGCGGCGTGCCGATGGTGCTGTGGGCGGTGCTGGTCGACAAGGTCCACCGCAACCCGACCACGGGCGTGAACTGGGGCACGCCCAGGCCGCTCAAGGAAACGCTCGACATCTCGATCACCAAGATCGCCGGGCTGTGGCTGACCTGGGGCGGGATCGCCGCGATCTACTCGGTGTGCCGCTTCTACTGGGAGGGCAATTTCGCCTTCGCCATGTGGTGCTTCCAGATGGCGGCGCCGGCTTTGTTCATCCTCTCGATCCCATATATCCTGTGGATCGACCGGCGGCTGGAGCAGCCCAGGGACGGCGCCTGGATGCTCGGCGCGTGGCTGCTCGGCAGCAAGGGCGGGCCGATCGACGAGGAGGCGATCCACAACCATCTGCGCAGCTGGGCGGTGAAGGCGTTCTTCCTCGCCTTCATGCTCGCGATCGTGCCGCCGGGGTTCAGCGGGTTCGTGCGCGCGAGCACCGACGGCATCCTGAGCAACCCGATCGCCCTCGCCAACTGGCTGATCACGGGCATGTTCATGTTCGACGTGGCGTTCGCGACGGTGGGGTACATCCTGACCTTCCGCCCGCTCGACAGCCATATCCGCACCGCCAATCCCTACGCCGCGGGCTGGGCGTTCGCGCTGATCTGCTACCCGCCGTTCATCCTGATGGGGAATGGCGGCCCGCTCGACTATCATCCGGGCACGTCCGACTGGACGCACTGGCTGGCGGGCCATGAGGTGCTGCTGTGGATCGTCGGCGCGGTGCTGGTGGCGCTGACCGCGATCTACGCCTGGGCGACGATGGCGTTCGGCTTCCGCTTCTCCAACCTCACGCATCGCGGGATCATCACCCACGGGCCCTATGCATGGACGCGGCACCCGGCCTACCTCTCCAAGAACCTGTTCTGGTGGATCAGCACCTGCCCGCTGCTGGTGACCACGGGCAGCCTGTACGACGCGGTGCGCGCGACGGTGCTC
>NZ_JBCNMA010000115.1:0-10745 GCF_039595165.1 Sphingomonas sp. | reverse complement strand
GCCCCCCTGCTCTACCTTGCCTGCGCGAGCGCGCAGGCCGACACCATGCGTTGCGGCAGTGCGCTGGTCAGCGTCGGCGACCGGGCCTTCGAAGTACATAGCCGCTCGAGATGGACGAGGTCGCGATTCGCGGCGTGCCAACCCGCGTGTGGAAGAACGCGCCGCCCGATCTCGCCGCCCTGGTCCAGCTGTCGCGCGCGCATGGCGACCGCCTCTTCACCATCCATGAGGACGAGCGCGTCAGCTTCGAGGCGAATTTCCGCGCCGTCGCGCAACTCGCGACGAGGCTGCGGGAGATGGGCGCGAAGAAGGGCGACCGCGTCGCGCTGGCGATGCGCAACCTGCCCGAATGGCCGGTGATCTTCTTCGCCACGGTCAGCCTCGGCGCGATCCTGGTGCCGCTCAACGCCTGGTGGACGGGCGGCGAGCTCGAATATGGCCTGGCCGATTCGGGCAGCAGCGTGCTGTTCACCGACGGCCAGCGCTACGAGCGGATCGCGCCGCACCTCGCCGCGCTGCCGGCGCTGCGCAAGGTGATCGTCAGCCGCGCGCGGGGCGAACTGCCCGCAGGCACGCAGCGGCTGGAGGACCTGATCGGCGCGCCGATGGACTGGGCGGGGCTGCCCGACCTGCCGCTCCCCGCCGATCCCGAACTGGCGCCAGAGGACGACGCGACGATCTTCTATACCAGCGGCACCACCGGCAATCCCAAGGGCGCGCTCGGCACCCATCGCAACCTCGCCACCAACATCCTGTCGAGCGCCTATTGCGCCGCGCGCGCCTATCTGCGGCGGGGCGAGATGCCGCCTCCGCCGCAGCCGCGCGTCGGCCTGCTGGTGATCCCGCTGTTCCATGTCACCGCTTGCTCCGCCAGCTTGATGGGTGCGCTGGCCGCAGGGCATACGCTCGTCTTCATGCGAAAATGGGATCCGGTTGAGGCGATGGCGATCATCGAGCGCGAGAAGGTCAATCTGACCGGCGGCGTCCCGACGATCGCCTGGCAGCTGCTCGAGCATCCCGACCGCCACAAATACGACCTATCGAGCCTGGAGGCGATCTCCTATGGCGGCGCGCCCTCGGCGCCCGAGCTGGTCAAGCGCATCTACACCGAATTCGGCGCGCTGCCCGGCAATGGCTGGGGGATGACCGAGACGATGGCGACGGTCACCCAGCATTCGTCGGAGGACTATCTCAACCGCCCGACCAGCGCCGGCCCGCCGGTGCCTGTCGCCGAACTCAAGATCATGGACCCCGAAGGCGCAGGCGAGCTGCCGCTGGGCGAGGTCGGCGAACTGTGGGCGAGAGGCCCGATGATCGTGAAGGGCTATTGGAACAAGCCGGAAGCGACCGCCGAGTGCTTCGTCGACGGCTGGGTCCGTACCGGCGACCTCGCCAGGCTGGACGAGGAGGGATTCCTGTACATCGTCGACCGCGCCAAGGACATCATCATCCGTGGCGGCGAGAACATCTACTCGTCCGAGGTCGAGGACGTGCTCTACGCCCATCCCGCGGTGACCGACGCGGCGCTGATCGGCATCCCGCACAAGACGCTGGGCGAGGAGCCGGTCGCGGTGGTCCATCTCGCGCCCGGCACGCATGCGAGCGAGGCCGAGCTCCAGGCCTGGGTGCGCGAGCGGCTGGCGGCGTTCAAGGTGCCGGTCGCGGTGCGTTTCGTGAAGGATACGCTGCCGCGCAATGCGAACGGCAAGATTCTGAAGAAGGACTTGAAGGCGCTGTTCGCGGAGGAGGCGGCCGCCTAGCGGTCTCCCATCGTTGTCCAGGCCTAAACCCGCATCGTCATCCCGGCCTTGAGCCGGGACAGGGCTTCTTCTTTTCTCCTCGACCAAAGGAAAGCAGCCCGGCCCCGGGTCAAGCCCGGGGTGACGAAGTGTGGACGCGACCGCTGTGGAATCGGTCCATATCTGACCAATCTCGTCATCCCGGGCTTGATCCTGAGCCGGGTTCACCTTTCACTCCCGAAATGGATCGCGAGACCAAAGGCGGCTGGGTCTACATCATGGCCAACCGCTACCGCGGCACGATGTACACGGGTGTCACAGCCCATCTGGCGACTCGCGTGCACCAGCACCGCACCGGTACCGGATCGGACTATTGTGCCGAACGCGGTTTGCTTCGCCTCGTCTGGGCCGAGTTCACGGACGACATCACCGCGTGCATCGCGCACGAGAAGCGCGTCAAACGCTGGCGTCGCGAGTGGAAGTTCGCGCTGATCGAGCGGGGCAATCCGGATTGGCGGGATCTCTACGACGAACTGGCGTGAAGGCAGCCTTTGTCCCGGCTCAAGGCCGGGATGACCAGGGGGGTGGTCATGGCTCTAGCCAACCACCCCCGCAACCGCCGCCTTCCACCCCTCCAGCCGCGCTTCTCGCGCCGCGGCCTCCATGCCCGGCTGGAACGCCTTCACCGCGCCGCGCATCCCGGCTGCTTCCTCGAGCCCCGAAAACATGCCGCACCCCACGCCCGCCAGCATCGCCGCGCCCAGCGCCGTCGTCTCGGTAAAGCCCGGCCGCTCGACCGTCACGCCGAGCACATCGGCGAGGTCCTGCGCGATCCAGTCGTTGGCGACCATTCCGCCGTCGATGCGCAAGCTCGCCCAGTCGCAGCCGTCGGCGGCGAAGGCGGTCTTCAGGTCGTGGCTCTGGTGCGCCATCGCCTCGAGCGCCGCGCGCACGACATGCGCGCGTGTGCTGGCGAGGCTGAGCCCGCTGATCGCGCCGCGCGCCTCGGGCTCCCACCATGGCGCGCCGAGGCCGGTGAGCGCGGGGACGAAATAGACGCCGCCATTGTCCGCGACCGACCGCGCCAACGCTTCGGTCTCGCCCGCGCTCCCGATCAGCCCGAGCGAATCGCGCAGCCACTTCACCACGCTGCCCGCGACGAACACCGATCCCTCGATCGCATAGGTGCGCCGCCCGCCGAGCTGCCACAGCACGGTCGAGAGCAGCCGGTGCTTGGACACGGGCTGGCGCTCGCCGGCGTTGGTCAGCACGAAGGCGCCGGTGCCATAGGTCGCCTTGGTGTCGCCCTTGGCCAGGCAGGCCTGCCCGATCGTCGCCGCCTGCTGGTCGCCGGCCATGCCGCAGATCGCGATCGAGCCGCCGAACAATGTCGTCTCGCCGAAGCGCCCGGCGCAATCGACGATCTCGGGCAGGGCGGCGCGCGGCGCGCCGAACAGGTCGATGAGGCCATCGCTCCACCCGCCGCTGCCGAGGCCCATGAGGAGCGTGCGCGAGGCATTGGTGGCGTCCGTCACATGCAGGCCACCGGTGAGCTTCCACACCAGCCAGCTCTCGATCGTGCCGATCGCCAGCCGCTCGCCGGCCTCCTTGAGCCGCGGCCAATTGGCCATCGCCCACGCGATCTTGGTGCCGCTGAAATAGGGGTCGAGCAGCAGCCCGGTGCGTGCCTGCACGCCTGGTTCCTCGCCCGCCTCCTTGAGCTGGCGGCAGATCGCCGCGCTGCGCCGGTCCTGCCACACGATCGCGGGCGCCAGCGGCTCGCCGGTGGTGTGGTCCCAGAACACCAATGTCTCGCGTTGGTTGGTGATGCCGATCGCGGCGATCGCGTCCGCGCCGCCCGCCTCCGCCACCATCGCGGCCGCGCAGCGCAGCGTCTTGTCCCAGATCTCGGCAGCGTCGTGCTCGACCAGTCCCGCCGCCGGATAATGCTGCGTGAGTTCGGCGGATTCGCTTCCCAGGCACGTCCCGTCGGGCGCGAACAGCATCGCCCGGGTCGAGGTGGTGCCTTCGTCGATGACCAGCAGTTTCTCACCCATGCCGGGCACGCTAGGGCGGAACGCCATGTGGTTTCAATCCTCCCGCTGGCGGGGAGGATTCCCTTCGAACAGCTGCCGTCAATCGTTGCTCCGGCCGGGATTACGCGAGCGTCAAAATCGCGCTAGAAAGCCACTGGAAAGGCGGACGAAACTTGGTCGAGGGGCAGGGCATCGCAACGGAGCGGGAAGAGGGAGCGGTCTCGCAGCCCGCGCCGCCGCTCGAACCGCTGGTGCCCGCCGCGGCGAGCGAGGCCGAGGCGCAGGACCGCCGCGACCGCCTGCTCGCCGCGCTCACGCTGATGATCGGGGCGGGGCTGTTCCTGGCGCTGCCCTTTGCGCTGCGCGCCGGCTCGCCCTTCTTCCTGCCGCTCACCGCCGCGATCGTCATCGCCATCGCGCTGGTGCCGGTGCTCGAATGGCTCGAGCGCCGCCGCGTGCCCGCGCCGCTCGCCTCGCTCACCTGCGTGCTGCTGTTCCTCGTCGCCGCCAACGCCGCGCTCGCCTCGATCGTGGTGCCGGCGTGGGGCTGGCTGTCGATCCTTCCCGAGCGGATCGACAACATCCAGTCGAACGTGAAGCCGCTGATCGACTTCTACGCCAACCTCGAATCGTTCGTGAACAAGACGATCCAGGATCTGGCTTCGTCGCGCCCGATCCGCCCGGCGGAGACCGCGGCGGAATCGCCGCCACGCTCGATCCTGGAGCTCGCCGCGACATCCGCCCCGGCGGCGTTCATCGAGATGTTCTTCGCGATCCTGGTGATCTTCTTCTTCCTCTCCGGCTGGACCCGGCTGCGGCGCAAGGCGATCACCAGCCGCCACAGCTTCGGCGGCGCGATGGCGACCGCGCGCGTGATCCAGGATGTGGTCGACGACACCTCGGCCTATCTCGGCACGATCACCGCGATCAACGTGTCGCTCGGGCTGCTCGTCGCGGGGGCGCTGTGGCTGATCGGCATGCCGACGCCATTGATGTGGGGCGGCATCGTCGCCTTGCTTAACTACATCCCCTATCTCGGCCCGATCTTCGCGGCGATGCTGCTCGCGCTCGGCGGGCTGATGACCTACCAGGACGTGTGGACGGCGCTGCTGCCCGCGGGGATCATGATCGCCTTCCATCTGATCGAGGCGAACCTGGTGACCCCGCTGATCGTCGGGCGGCGGCTGACGATCAACCCGATCCTGATCCTGATCTCGCTGTCCTTCTGGGGCTGGGTGTGGGGCACGCCGGGCGCGCTGCTCGCGGTGCCGCTGCTGATCATCGTCCAGACCGTTCTCAACGCCGCAGGCAAGCCCGACATCGCCGGATTCCTGTTCGAGCACGGCACGCTGGTGGCGGGCGGAAACCCGCCGCCGCCACGCGCGAACTTCAATCGCGTCGAAGGGGACGAAAGGGCGGTTGACAGCCCCGGACCGCCCGTCTAGGTGCCGCGCTCTCGCAAGGGACTGCGCTACGGCGCGGAGGCCAAGCGGGTGTAGCTCAGTTGGTTAGAGCGCCGGCCTGTCACGCCGGAGGTCGCGGGTTCGAGCCCCGTCACTCGCGCCATCCCTTTCGGGATGCCGCCCCCTTCGTCAGCATCGCATCAAGCGCGAACCTTCCCGCACCGATGGTGGCGGAGATCAGCCCGAACAGCACCAGGGCTGCCGCAGGAAACGCCGGGCGGATGCCGAGCGGCGCGTCGACCATCACCAAGGCGACGACGAAGTTGAACGCGCAGATCAGGCCGGCCCAGCGAGTCGCGAAGCCCGCGATGAACGCCACGCCGACCAGGAACTGCGCCCACACCGACAGCGGCGCCATCAGGCCGGGCATCGCGAATCCCTTGAGGGTCAGGAACTTCTCGAACTCGGCCATGCGCTCGGCGCTGGCGATATTGTCCCACACCCCGAAGATCAGGAACGCGCCCACCACCAGCCGCGTGGCGAGCAGCGCGAGATCCGCGCCGCCCGCGAGTTGCGGCAATGTCAGCCAATCGCGCCTTGCCATTGCTCCATCCCCCGTTTCAGCCCGCGGGAGGCTCCCGCGGGCCTGTGGGGCCTAGGCATAAGCGGGATCGGGCGCATTGCGAAGCGCCAGTATCTGGAGCTCCGCGAACACGCCCACCGCCAGCGCCTGGACGATGACGAAGGCATAGCCCAGCGCATTCGGGCTGACGAAGAAGGCGAGCGTCACGATGCTCGCGATGACCCAGGCGATGTTGAGCGCGATCACCGCGACCACGCCGCCGCGCTTCGGCTTCGCCGCCATCGCCGCGACCAGCGCGAGGAACGGCACGAGGACCATGCCGGCGCCGCGCAGCAGCGGTTCGGGCAGCTCGGTCAGCCCGGCGGTGAAGCCGGCGCCGGTCAGCGCGAGCAGCGCGGTCGCCCCGGTCGCGACGAAATCGAGCGTCAGCGCCTGGCGGATGGTGAGCGGAAAGCGGATCATCTCAAATCTCCTTGCGGTCGATGCGGCGTCTCCGCCGCGGTGCCTGCAATTTCGCCGGCCCGCCGAATCATTCCAATTACGTCGGAGGTAATGGGGCAGGTCATCGCCCGTCCGCGGCTATCCACAGCGATCCGCCGCACGCCCCTTGCACCCCCGCCCGCAGCCGCTAAACGCGCCCGTTCACCATAGATGGAGCGGGGAATGAGCGACTCGATTTCGGCCGAGCAGCTGCGCCTTCTGATCGAGCGGATCGAGCGGCTGGAAGAAGAGAAGAAGGGCATCGCGGACGACATCAAGGACGTCTATGCCGAGGCCAAGGCGACCGGGTTCGACGCCAAGATCATGCGCACCATCATCCGCTTGCGGAAGATGGAGAAGCATCAGCTCGACGAGCAGGACGCGCTGCTCGAGACCTATCGCGCGGCCTTGGGAATGGCGTGATTTCCTTGGGTCAGCTACGCTGACGCGGCACCGGCCAGCTCCGCCACCCGGCCACCCAACGGCAGTATCTATGGGTGGCCGGGTGGGGAGCGGGCCGGTGCCGCAACCCGGATCCGCGAAGCTGATCCGCACAAGGAATTCACCTGATGATTCTCACCACCACCAGCACCGTCGAGGGCCACGCCGTCACGCGCTATCACGGCATCGTGACGGCCGAGGTGATCATCGGCGCGAACATCTTCCGCGACCTGTTCGCCGGCATCCGCGACATCGTCGGCGGCCGCTCGGGCAGCTATGAGCGCCCGCTCAAGGAAGCGCGCAAGACCGCGCTCGACGAGCTCAAGGACGAGGCGCGCGCGCTCGGCGCCAACGGCGTGATCGGGATCGACTTCGATTACGAGGTGATCGGCAAGGGCGGCTCGATGCTGATGGTCTCCGCCTCGGGCACCGCGGTCAGCGTGAGCGGGGCTTGAGCATCCCTGCGCTTCTGCGAAAGCGGGAGCCCAGAGTGACTTCACGCAGCAGCTTGTGACTCTAGGGTCCTGCTTTCGCAGGAGCACGGCTAGGCATTGCACCACGCCCCGCCTCTCGCCTAGAGACGCCACGCAACTCCACAGAGACCGTCCATGGCAGGCCATTCCAAATTCAAGAACATCATGCACCGCAAGGGCGCGCAGGATAAGAAGCGCTCGGCGATGTTTTCCAAGCTCAGCCGCGAAATCACCGTCGCGGCGAAGATGGGCACCCCCGATCCCGACATGAACCCGCGCCTGCGCGCCGCGGTCAATGCCGCCAAGGCGCAGTCGATGCCCAAGGACAATATCGCGCGCGCGATCGACAAGGCGACGAAGGGTGACGGCGAGAATTACGAGGAAATCCGCTACGAGGGCTTCGGTCCCGGCGGCGTGTCGCTGATCATCGAGGCGCTGACCGACAACCGCAACCGCACCGCCACCAACGTGCGCACTGCGGTGAGCAAGAACGGCGGAAATCTCGGCGCCTCGGGCTCGGTCAGCCATGGCTTCGACCGGATGGGCCTGATCAACTATCCCGCAACCGCGGGCGACGCCGAGAAGGTGTTCGAGGCCGCGCTCGAGGCCGGCGCCGAGGACGTGACCTCGAGCGAGGACGGCCATGAGATCTGGACCGCGCAGGCCGACCTGCACGAGGTCGCCAAGGCGCTCGAGCCGATACTGGGCGAGGCCGAGGGCGCCAAGCTAGCCTGGCGTCCGCAGACCATGGTCGAGGTCGACGAGAGCGACGCCGCGACGCTGTTCAAGCTGATCGACACGCTCGACGACGATGACGACGTGCAGACCGTGTGGGGCAATTACGAAGTGTCCGACGCGGTGATGGAGAAGCTGGGCTAGCCGCGCGCCGGTTTCCGCGCGATACCGCTCGCACGACACGCGTTTGCGGAGGGGCCGATGCGCACCATTCTCCTTGCCGGGCTGTCGCTGGCGCTGGCGGCGCCCGCTGCCGCGCCATCGACCGCTGCTCCCGCCGCGCCGGCCAGCCAATGCCGCGCGGGCGAGAAGACGGTCTACGGCTGCCGCTTCGGCAAGGCGCTGGGCAGCGTCTGCGCGGGGCGCGGCACGGTCAGCTACCGCTTCGGTCCGCCGGGCCGGCCGCAGATCGACATCGCCAGCGACCGCGACTGGCGCAACGTCCATCGCGGCGGCGTGGTCGGCGGGGGCGGGGGCTCGCAGGAGCATCTGCGCTTCACCCGCGGTGACCATCACTATCTCGTCTTCTGGGGCGTGGGCGGCCAATATACCGAGATCCCGGGCAAGCAATGGTCGGGCATCCATGTCAGCCGCGGCGGCCGGGATCTCGCGACGCTGCGGTGCAAGAGCAATGCCTGGCCGGTGGAGAATTGGCAGCAGCTGCTCCGCGCCAGCCTGCCACGCCACCTCCGCGACGTGCCCGGCGACACCGATCCGCAGTTCGAAGCCTGGTATTGATGATCATCCTGGGCCTCGACCCCGGCCTCGGCACCACCGGCTGGGGGCTGATCCGCGCCGAGGGCAACCGCCTCTCGCACCTCGCCAACGGCCAGCTCAAGACCGATGCCAAGGCATCGCTGCCGCGCCGTCTCGCGCATCTCGACGGGCAACTCGCGGCGCTGATCGCCGATCATGCGCCTGATGCTGCCGCGGTCGAGGAGGTGTTCGTCAACTCCAACCCGCAATCGACGCTCAAGCTCGCCCATGCCCGCGGCGTGGCGATCGCCGCGGCGGCGCGCGCCGGGCTCGAGGTCGGCGAATATGCCCCGCGGCTGGTCAAGAAGGCGGTGGTCGGCACCGGCACCGCCGAGAAGGCGCAGGTCCATGCGATGGTCGCGCGGCTGCTCCCCGGCGCGAAGATCGCCGGCGCCGATGCCGCCGACGCGCTCGCGGTGGCGATCTGCCATGCGCACCACCTCGCGAGCGCGCGGGCGGTGTCGAGGCTCCCATGACGGCGAAGTAAACGGATAGTTGCCTTTTCCGCTTTCCTCGCTCCCGGCGTTCCGCTTATGTACCGGCCATGATCGCGCATCTCAACGGCCATCTCGCAGCGACCGGCATCGACCATGCGGTGATCGACGTGAACGGCGTCGGCTATCTCGTCGGCGCCTCGGCCAGGACGCTGGCGGCGCTGGGTAGCCTCGGCGAGTTCGTGACGGTGCATACCGAGATGCTGGTGAGCGAGGATTCGATCCGCCTGATGGGCTTCGCTTCGGCCGAGGAGCGCGACTGGTTCCGCCTGCTCACCGGCGTGCAGGGGGTAGGCGCCAAGGTCGCGCTGGCGATCCTCTCGATCCTCTCTCCCGCCGAGGTGCAGACCGCCGTCGCGCGCGCCGACGCCGCGATGATCGCGCGCGCCAATGGCGTCGGGCCGAAGCTCGCCCAGCGCATCGTCAACGAGCTCAAGGACAAGGCCGGCGGCATCGCGCTCGGCGGCGGGGCGGGGGCCGCCGTCCCGGCGAGCGGCGCCGCGAACGACGCGGTCTCGGCGCTGCTCAACCTCGGCTTCAAGCCGGCCGAGGCGAGCGCCGCGGTCAACGCCGCGAGCGACGAGCTGGGCGCCGGGGCGAGCCTCGACGCGCTGGTGCGGCTGGCGTTGCGGAAGGCGGCGAAGTGACCGACCCCGACCGCATCCTCACCGCCGCGCGCCGCCCCGAGGACGTCGACGCCGCGCTGCGCCCCAAGTCGCTCGACGAGTTCGTCGGCCAGCGCGCCGCGCGCGACAATCTCCGCGTGTTCATCGACGCCGCCCGCACCCGCGGCGACGCGCTCGACCATGTCCTGTTCTTCGGCCCGCCCGGGCTCGGCAAGACCACGCTCGCCCAGATCATCGCGCGTGAGATGGGGGTGGGGTTCCGCGCTACCTCCGGCCCGGTCATCGCCAAGTCGGGCGACCTCGCCGCGCTGCTCACCAACCTCGAGGACGGCGACGTCCTGTTCATCGACGAGATCCACCGCCTCGCGCCCGCGGTCGAGGAAGTGCTCTACCCGGCGATGGAGGACCGCGCGCTCGACCTCATGATCGGCGAGGGCCCCTCGGCGCGCAGCGTGCGCATCGATCTGCCGCGCTTCACCCTGGTCGGCGCGACCACGCGCCAGGGCCTGCTCACCACCCCGTTGCGCGACCGGTTCGGCATCCCCGTGCGCCTGCAATTCTACACGGTCGAGGAGCTGACCAAGGTCGTCACGCGCGCCGCCAACCTGCTCGACCTCCACATCGCCCCCGACGGCGCGGCGGAGATCGCGCGCCGCTCGCGCGGCACCCCGCGCATCGCCGGCCGCCTGCTGCGCCGCGTGCGCGACTTCGCCAACGTGCTCGGCGAGACGGTGGTGCACGCCAAGGCCGCCGACGCCGCGCTCACCCGGCTCGAGGTCGACGCGCTCGGCCTCGACGCGATGGACCGCCGCTACCTCATGATGATCGCCGACATCTACAAGGGCGGCCCGGTCGGCGTGGAGACGCTCGCCGCCGGCCTGTCCGAGCCGCGCGACACGATCGAGGAAGTGATCGAGCCGTACCTCATCCAGATCGGCATGATCGCCCGCACCGCCCGCGGCCGCTGCCTCAACGCGGC
>NZ_JBCNMA010000114.1:0-10926 GCF_039595165.1 Sphingomonas sp. | reverse complement strand
GCTACTGAAGGTGCCCCGCTGCTGGTGCTGTTCGAGACGACCTTGACGCCCTTGCCCGGCGCGATCCGCGCGACGATGCGCTCGACCTCGTCACCGGTGCCCACCGGGACGGTCGACTTGGTGACGATCACCGCCGGGCCGTCGAGCGCGCCGGCAATCTCCTCCGCCGCGGCGAAGACATAGGACAGGTCGGCATGGCCGTCGCCGCGGCGGCTGGGCGTGCCGACCGCGATGAACACCGCGTCCGCGCCCTTCACGCCCTCGGCGAGATCGGTGGTGAAGGACAGGCGTCCGGCCTGGACGTTGGTCGCGACGAGCTCGGCGAGGCCCGGCTCATAGATCGGCATCACATTCTGGTGGAGCAGCTCGATCTTGCGCGCGTCCTTGTCCACGCACACGACCTCATGCCCGAAATCGGAGAAGCAGGCTCCCGATACCAGGCCGACATAGCCGGTGCCGATCATCGCAATGCGCACGCCAAAGACCTTTCGCTGAGAGTTATCGCGCTCTTAGCGGAACATGGGATGACGGCAAGTGGGGGCGGTCCGCGGGCCGCGCGGACATGAAAAAGCGCGTCATCCCGGAAGGATGCGCGCGAACGTCGTCTTGGAACATAGCCCGGGCAGACCGTTACCGCGGCGATCCGCGGCGGCGGCGGCCCGGGCTAGGAGCGCTTACCAGGGGCGAAGGGTCTCGCCGTAGGACTCGCGAAAAAGCAGATCGAACATTCATTTTCTCCCATCGTGCGCATCACACGCACGGCTGATTCCTTAATCGAAAATTAATGATGAAGCAATGATTAACGACAACGATGGACAGGCCCGCCTGCCCGTGCCGATCGTTTCGTCCTTAAGAGTTCCTTCAAGAGTGGGGATTATTCGCGGACATGATGTCCGAGCGTGTCGAACCAGCCGCCGCCGTTTCGCCTGCCCTGGCGGGCGGGAAGCCGTCGGCCGGGCGTCCGGCCCGGCTGGACATGTCGCGGCCGATCGTTCTCCCTCGCAACCGGCATGGCTTTCGCGGGGCGGACATGGGTGATGGTGTTGCCGTGAGCCTGTGGCGCGCGCTGTCGCTGTGCGAGATCGTCAATTTCCAGACGCTGCGCCGGCATCTCGGCCGCTCGCGCGCGGATACGCTGGTGCACGACCTGGTCGACCACATCGCGCGGATCGAGCCCGATGTCCGTCCGGCGCCGACCGGCCGCTCGCAACTCGAGCTCGCGTTCGAAGCGGATTCAGCGGAATCGGCGACCGCATTGGTCGAGCGGCTGGCGCGCGCCTTCACGCGGGCGGTCGATCTAGATGGCGAACGGCACCTCATCCAGCTGCGCTGGGGCGTCGCGGTCGCGCCGGTGATGGACGACGACGATGTGCGGCTCGCCGAGGCCGCGGAATCGGCGCTGGCCCAGGCCCGCGCCGAATCGCGGATCGTGACGCTCGACCTGTCGCGGACCGATATCGCGTTCGACCGGCTGGCGCTGATGCGCGAGCTTCCGCGTGCGATCACGTCGGGCCAGCTGTTCCTGCAATATCAGCCCAAGGTGCATGTCCGGAAGGAAGCCGTGGTCGGCGCCGAGGCGCTGGTGCGCTGGCGCCATCCGGTGCGCGGCCTGATCCTGCCCGGCGATTTCATCTCGGCGGCGGAGGAAGGGGGCGAAATCGCCGGTCTGACCCTGTGGACGCTGCGCCAGGTGATCGCCGACCAGCAGGTGCTGGCGGCGCACGGCTATGACATGCCGGTGTTCATCAACATCTCGGGCGTGCTGCTCGCCGACGGTGCCTTCGTGCACGAGGCATGCCGGGTCATCCAGGAATCGGGCGCCAAGATCGGGTTCGAGATCACCGAGACCGCGGTGATCCGCGACCCCGAAAGCGCGATCGGCCATCTCCAGCGGCTGTCGGAGATCGGCATCCCGCTGGCGATCGACGATTATGGCGCCGGCCTGTCCTCGCTTGCCTATTTGAAGCAGCTGCCCGCGGCCGAGCTCAAGATCGACAAGATGTTCGTGATGCAGCTGACCAGCAGCAACCGCGATCCGCTGATCGTCCGCTCGACCATCGACCTGGCGCACGCGCTGGAGATGGAAGTGACCGCCGAGGGAGTCGAGACGCCCGCCGCGCTGGCGCTGCTCAGCGTGATGGGCTGCGACATGGTCCAGGGCTTCCTGATCAGCCGCCCGATCGCGCTCGACGCCTTCATCCGCTTCCTCGACGAGGACGGCCACAAGGCCGCCTCGGCGATCCGGCCCACATTCGCGCGGCCGGAAGGCTTCCGGCGCAAGAGCGGCTGATGCGCGGCGCGTTCATCGCCGCCGTCGCGCTCGTCCTCGGCCTGGCCGCCCCGGCGCATGCGCAGCAGGGCGCCGCCGACGCGCTGATCGATCGCGCGAAGGCGGCGATGATCGCCGAGCCGGGCGAAGCGATGAAGCTAGCCGGCGATGCCGAGCGCCGCGCCGCCGCGATCACCGACCCGCGCGCGCGGGCCAACACCGTCGCGAGTGCGCTGTGGCTGCAGAGCGAGGCGTCGATCCGTTCGGGCGACGAAGCCGGCGCGGCGCCCAAGATCGCGCGCGCATTGCGCCTGATCAGCCCTTATCCCGAGCCGAGCAAGCTGCGCGGCGACCTGCTCGTCGCGCGCGCCGGGGTGCAGAAGGCGCAGCTGCGCCCCGCGGAAGCTCTGGCGTCGCTGCAGGACGCCTTCAACATCTTCGGCGCAGTCGGCGAGAAGCGGAGCCAGTCGATCGCGCTGCAGTCGATCGCGAACCTCTATACCGAGGCCAGCGACTTCGGGCGCGCCGACCGCTATCTCAAGCAGGCGTCGGAAATCTACGAAGGCGATCCGCGCCTGTCGCTGTTCCTCTACAATAATCGCGGCAGCGTGCTGCTGCGCTTCGAACGGAATGCCGAGGCGGTCGCGCAATATCGCCGCGCCGTGGCGCTCGCCCGCAGCCTGGGCAGCGAACCGCTGCTCCCGCCGATCCTCGCCAACCTCGCACGCGCGCTGATCGCCACCGAAGCGCTCGACGAGGCGGATAGCGTGATCCGGGAGGGCCTGACGATCGCCCGGCGCAATGGGAGCGAGGGTGCGGAAGCCCAGCTGCTCGCGCTCGCCGCGGACTCGGCCTATCACCGCGGGCAGCTTGCCCGGGCGCGGGAGCTGATCGAGCGCAGCTTCGACGGGGTCGATCTGGCCGACACGCCCGTCGCCTATCCCGACGCGCACTTGACCGCGTACAACATCTATCGCGCGCTCGGCGAAGGGGCGCGCGCGCTCCCGCATCTCGAGCGGGTACGCAAGCTCGGCGACGAGGCCGCGCAACTCGCGACCTCGACAAACATGGCGCTGATGGCGGCGCGGTTCGACTATGCCAACCAGGAGCTGCGCATCGCCAACCTCAAGGCCGAGGAAGCGCGGCGCGAGGCGGCGTTCCAGCGCACGTTGCTGTTCGGCGTCGGCGGCGCGACGCTGATCATCATCACGCTGCTCAGCATCGGCCTGTTCACCATCCGCCGCAGCCGCAACCAGGTCCGCGCCGCGAACACCGAGCTCAACCTGACCAACACGGCGCTCGAAAAGGCGCTCAAGGCCAAGACCGAATTCCTCGCAACCACCAGCCATGAGATCCGCACGCCGCTCAACGGCATCCTCGGCATGACCCAGATCATGCTGCGCGATCCGGCGGTGCCCGCGGAGACGCGCGACCGGCTGGGCATCGTGCACGGCGCCGGCATGACGATGCGCGCGCTGGTCGACGACATCCTCGACGTCGCGAAGATGGAGACCGGCAACCTCACCGTCGAGCTGGCCGCGGCCGACCTGCACGCGCTGCTCAAGGACGTGACGCGGATGTGGGACGAGCAGGCGCGCGGCAAGGGGCTGAGCTTCGTGCTCGACACCGCCGCCGCACCGCGCTGGATCGAGACCGATTCGGGACGCCTGCGGCAGATGCTGTTCAACCTGCTGTCGAACGCGCTCAAGTTCACCGAGAAGGGCGAGGTCACGGTCAAGGCGGAGGCGGCCGACGGGCGGCTGCGCATCGCCGTCTCCGACAGCGGCATCGGCATCCCGGCGGAGAAGCACGAAGAGATCTTCGAATCCTTCCGTCAGGTCGATGCCGGCACCACGCGCAAGTTCGGTGGCACCGGGCTCGGCCTCGCCATCGTGCGCAACCTTGCCCGCGCGCTCGAGGGCGAAGTCTCGGTCGCGAGCGTCGAAGGGCAGGGGACGACCTTCACCATCGACCTGCCGCTGATCGAGGCGGTGGCTCCCGACGCATCCGGCGCAGCGGGTGGCACGGGCGAAGTGGCGGTGGTGCTCGATCGCAACCCGATCGCGCGCGGCATGCTGCGCACTCTGCTCGAGCCCAATTTCGCGGGAGTGCAGTTCGCCGCGACGCCCGACGAGGCGGTCGCGCTGCTCCCCGAAGCCGGACCGGTGCTGCTGCTCGCGGACGAGGCGACGCTCAAGGCGGCGGGCGACGATGCGGTCGCCATCCTCGCCGCGCTGGCCGCAGCGGCCCATGCCAAGCGCGCGCGCGTCGCGGTGCTGTGGGCGAAGCCCGACGAGGCGATGCTCGCCGCGCTCAAGGAGGCCGGGGTTGATCTGGTCGTCGCCAAGCCGGTGGCGGGCGCCGCGCTGATCGAGGCCGTGATTGCCGGGCGCGAAGAAAATTGTGCATCACCCGCAAGGACGCTTGTGTCACAAGCGGCTTAAGACGATAGCACACATATGATCTCCTCGTTCCGGGATGGTAACGACATGGGCACGGCCCGCACATGAATATCCTGTTTATCGAGGATGATCCGATGAACCGGCGGGTCGTGCGCGATATGCTTGATGTCGCGGGCGCCTCGATGGCCGAAGCCGAGCATGCCGAGGAAGGGCTGCGCCGGATCGAGGCAGAGGATTTCGACGTGGTGCTGGTCGATCTGCGCATGCCGGGAATGGACGGGATCGAGGCGATCGAGCGCATCCGTGCGCGCGACGACGCCAAGGCTGAGCTGCCGATCATCGTGGTGACCGCCGACACCGCGCTCGACCTGCGCGAGCGCTGCCTCACCGCCGGCGCCGACGAGGTGCTGTTCAAGCCGGTCGCGATGGACGCGCTGTTCGACACGATCGGCCGCGTGCTCGCGCTGCGCAGCGGCGGCGATGGGATGCTGATGTAAGTCGCGCACGGTTCGGCTTCGCCGAACCGCGCGGGCCGATGCCGCTAGCTGATTCAGTACGTCTTGATCGGCATGTTGATCCAGGGGTGCTCCCTGAACCATTTCGTGATGATGTATTTGACGCCCTTCACCACCGCGGTGCCCTCGTGCAGCGTCGCCGGATTGGGCGCGCCGTCGGGCTTCATGTTGTTCCAGGCGAGCAGCAGCCCGCGCTTGGGCGCGACGCGCAGGCCGGCCTGGGGGAACCAGGTCGCGCCGCCTTCCTCGACATCGTTGAGGTAGATCATCGTCGTCCAGGTGCGCTGGCCGCCCGATGCCTTCATCGCCGCCCAATATTCCTGGTTCTCGCTGAACCAGTCGTAATGCGCGCGGAATTGCTGGCCCGGGGCATAGCGCTGGCCCTGCATCGTCTCGCCATGCTCGGGGGGCACGCCGATCAGGTTCGCCATGCGCTCGTCGATCGGGCGCACCTCGGGCGACCAGCGGTCAAGGTCGCAGCTCTCGCTGGTGCGGAAATAGGGGTCGTCGGATGCGGCGAGCAGGGTCGAGGGCCGGCGGTTCGCGTCGATCAGCGCGATCAGCGTGTCGCACTCGGCGTCGCTCAGGAAGCCGGGATAATAATAGACTTGTGCGGCGTCGATCCTGGCCTTGCGCATCGCCGGGTTGGCGTCGAGCCGGGACGCCACTTTCTGCCCGACGCGGGCGCGGGCGATCGAGGCGCCGCCCTGCTTTGGTTTCGCGAAGATGCTCATCGTTCGCAACTTGCCGAGGCCGCGCCGAAAGGCAAGAGGCCCGACCGTTGCCGGCCGGACCTCCGCGCGTGACGAAGATGCGTGCTTACCAGAAGATGTCGTACTCGATGTCGACGATCTCGCCGGTGTAGATGTCCACCAGCAGCGCATCATTGTAGTAACGCACCCAGCGATACGGGCCGTAGGCCGGGGGCAGGCGGTAGTAGAACGGATCGTCGATCCAGTAGTTCGACGAGAACAGCATCGAACCCAGCGTCAGGCCGATCGAGAAGCGGCGATAGCCATAGTTCCAGCCCGACGGCGCATAGTAGCGCGGCAGCCGGTAGATGTTCCGGTTGCGCGAGCGATAGCTGCCCCAGTCGTAACGGCGGTCCTGGCGCCAGCCGCGGTTCCAGTTGCGGTTGTCGCCCCAGCCGCCGCGGTTGTTCCAGTCGCGCCGATTGTCGTCGCGGCGGTTCCAGTCGCGGCGATCATCGTCGCGTCGGTCCTGACGCCAATCCCGGCGATCGTCGCGGCGATCCGCGCGATAGTCCTGTCGGTCGTCACGCCGGTCGCGGCGGAACTGGTCGGGCGTCACCTGGCCCTGGCGCAGGTCGCGACGGTCCTCGCGCCGTTCCTGACGGAAGTCCTGGCGGTCGTCGCGGCGCTCCTGACGGAACTCGCGGCGCTCCGGGCGCCACTGCGGCGCCGCGCCCTGCTGGCCGAGCTGGCGCTGGGGACGCTGGAACTGCGGTTGCTGCGCCCGCTGCTGGCGCTCGGCCGGGGTGAAGGCGCGCTGTTCCTGGCGCTGCGCCCGGAATTGCTCGCGCTGGGCGCGGAATTCCTGGCGCTGCTGTTGCTGCTGCGGGGTGCGCTCGGCACGCTGCTGCTGGCGCTCGGCCCTGGCCTCCTGGCGCTGCTGGCGGGCTTCGCCGCCACGATTTTCCCATCGGCCGCGGTCCTGCGCGAGCGCCGCGGCGGGGGTCAGAATGGTCGCGCCGATCAGCGCGGCCAGAACAAGTTTCTTCATATCGATCCTCCGCCCCGGCGGAGCGCCGGCGTTCAGAATATCGCTGAGATGCCACGATTCGGCTGACACGCGTCTGAATCGCGCTGACAGCATTGCGAAAGGAATCAGGTGCCTTCGTCGATCGGCTGGGCCCGGTCGTCCTGCTCCTCGGGCGCGTCGTCCTCGCCGCGTGCCAGCCGGGCGGCGCGTCCGACCGCTTCGATCAACCGCGGATAGATGCCGCAGCGGCAAAGATTGGTGATCGCCGCCGCGATCTCCTCGTCCGAAGGATTGCGGTTCCTGCGCAGCAGCACCGAGGCGGCCATCACCATGCCCGGAATGCAATAGCCGCACTGGCCGACATTGGCGGCGAGGAAGGCGCGCTGCACGGGATGGGCGCGATTCTCCGCCAGCCCCTCGATCGTGGTCACGAAGCTGCCCTCGATCGCGCCGATCGTCACTTGGCAGGAACGTACCGCGGCGCCATCGATATCGACCGTGCACGCGCCGCAATCGCCCGAGCCGCAGCCATATTTGGTGCCGGTGAGGTTGGAGGCGTCGCGCAACGCCCACAGCAACGGCGTGCGCGCATCGAGCTTGTATTCGACGGGCTGGTTGTTGACGGTGAAGCGGGTCATGCGGCGCGCACCCTAGACCGGATGCGCCGCGAAACCCAAGCCCGCTCAGCGCGGAAGCAACCGGCGGAGCAGGCGCCGCCAGCCGGCTCCCGGCCAGCCGGGATCCCAGGACGACCTGGCCTCGAGCAGATCGGCGACCATCTCGTAATGCTCCGCCATCTCGCCATGCACGGTCCGCGCGCGTTCGCTGTCGGCCTGGCTGCCGCGCCGCCGTTCCTCGCGCGCGCGCTCGCGGAACAAACGGATGTCGCTGCGCTGCACGCCGTCGAGAATGTCGTTCCCGCTCATGCGACGAGCATCGGCTTGCCGCAGCGATAGCCGTCGACGCGGACATGCGCCGTGCCGATGCTGAGCCCGGCGAAAGACAATAGCTGGAACAGCGCCGTCTCCAGCGCGGGCGCCGCCTGCAGCAGCTTCGCGGCGATCTGTCCCTCACCGGGCAGGCCGATGCCGAGTCCCAGGCCGAGCAGGTTCACGTCGATCTCGGTCGATGCGAGCAAGGTGGCGAGCAGGTTGGAGACGCCGTCGGTGGTGGAGATCGCCTTGGCCTGGTGTGCGGCGATCTCGGCCTTGGTGAAGCTCAGATTCTGCCAGTTCGAGGCCTCAAGCGCGCCAAGCGCCTTGGCGTCGACCGAGAGCAGAGGCGCGCGGATCAGCGGCGCAGGTTTCAAGGCGGCGGCGCCGGCGGGGATCGGCTCGCCGACAGCGAGATCGGCGATGGCGAGCCGCGCTACGCCTGCGCGAGCGCGCACCGCGGCGGTGTCGCGCGGCGCACATGGTACGGCGTCGAGGATCGCGCGCGCCGGCGCGACCTCGGCCGCGAGCGGGAGCTTGATGCCCAGGCCGAGCAGCGGCCCGACCTCGGCGACGAGATTGATGCGCGCCTGCGCCGTGCTCACCTCGACCCCGCCGCGCGCGTTGACCACCATCCACGGGCTCGACTGCATCGTCTCGCCGATCTTGACCTCGGCGCGGACCGAGGAGAGGCCGGGGATCGTCCCAGCGAGGTCGAGCGCGACGATGTGGTCGCGATTGGCAACCGCGAGCATCGCGCCGAGCAGGTCGCTCGCGCGCACCTTGGCGAGCAGCGCCGAGGCACCGCCGCTGCCGGTCACGCCCGCGCCGCCCATGTCGAGCCCGATCAAGTCGCCAAGCCGCAGCGAGCGCGGCGTGCCGGTGATCCCCGCGGCGACCGCACCGAGCCCCTGGCCGCCGCTCACATCGTCGAGCGCGCGCAGCAGCACGGGCAGCTCGATCTGCTGCGTGAGCAATTGCTCATAGGTCATCACGTCGAGGTCGGCGCGCATCGCCACCGCGTCGAGGAAGGTGAACAGGTCGAGATCGACGTTCGCCAGGCCCTGGTAGCTGACCAGCGAGAGCCCGACGCTCGAGCCCGTGAGCCCGCGGGTCAGGCTGTTGACCAGCCCGTTGTCGAACGCCGCCACCCCCGATCCGATCGAGATCGCGCCGAGGTTGCGCCGGCTCGCCACTGCGGTGACGGTGGCGTCGTTGAAGCGCAGGCCGAGCGCGCGGATGAAATAGGACGGATTGGGATAGGTGGCGGAGACGCGCACCGCGTCGCCCGCGCCGTCCGGGGTGAAGGTGCGAGCCTCGCCGCTTCCCGAAACCGACCCGGTGGCGATCTGCGCGACGGCCGGTGCCTGCACCCGGTTGGCGGCGAGCACGGCGCGTGCACGCGTATCGGCGCTGGCGAGGTCCTGGGCCGCAGTGAGCGCCGCGGCATCGACCGCGCCCTGCATCCGCCGCCGCTCGAGGGCGACCGCGCCGACATCGACGGCAGCGGCGGTGGCGGCGAGCAGGAAGGGCAGGGCGGCGGCGACCAGCATCGCGGTCGCCCCGCGCCGGTCCTGCCACAATGCGCGGTTCATGCGCCCGCTCCCAGGATGACGCAGTCGCGCGTGATCGTCGCGGGCGGCAGCGGCAGCACGCGCGAGAAGCCGAAGATCGGCAGCCAGGTCGCGTCATAGGCGATGCGCACGCGCAGCCGCCCGCCGCTCTGCTCGGTGGCGCTGACCTCGCTCAGCCGTTCGGGGCGGATCAGGAAATAGCTCGGGCCATGGGTGGTGACGTAGCCGGTGACCATCGTCCGGCGCTCGGCGAGCGTCTCTCCGGCGATACTGTGGCGCGCGGCGTCGGCGGCGAGCTGCTGCACCGAATGCGCCGCGCCGAAATAGAGGCCGAAGCACAATATCCCCATCAGCATCGATGCGAGCACGGGCAGCAGGATCGCGAACTCGACGATCGCCGTGCCGCGCTGGTCTCGACCAACACGCATGACCGTTCCCCCGGTTAGGGGGCGGTTATCCGGCCAGGCTGGTTAATGGCGGTAAAGGAAAACCGGGACTCTGCTCCGCATCGGATGCGGAAGATCCTCCGGAATGGAGCGAACTGCGCTCAGCCGCGTGCCTTGAGCAGCGCGCTGCGCAGGGTGGTGCAGACGATCTCGTCACGCTGGTTGAGCATGACATGGCGGAAGATGACGATCCCTTGGCCAGGGCGCGACTTGGAGGGACGCAGCTCGACCACCTCGGTCTCGGCGCGCAGCGTGTCGCCGATGAAGACCGGCTTGGGCATGCGCACCTCGTCATAGCCGAGATTGGCGACCAGCGTGCCGAGCGTGGTGTCGCCGACCGAGATGCCGACGAGCAACGCGAAGGTGAAGGTGCCGTTGACGAGGATCCGCCCGAACTCGCTCGCACCCGCGGCCTCGGCGTCGAGATGGAGCGGCTGCGGATTGTGGGTGAGAGTCGAGATCAGCAGGTTGTCGGTCTCGGTGACGGTGCGGCGCAGTTCGTGCACGATCCGGTCGCCCACCTGCCACTCGTCGAAATAGCGCCCCGCCATGCCTGCTCTCCCTGTCTGCGTTTCACATAGCGTGAACATTGCGGCTGTCAGCCCCTTCAATCCTCACCGCCAGGAGGAGGGATTGAGCCTCAGCCAAACTGCTCCCGCAATATCCCCACCACCGGGGCCGCTGCCTCCCGCATCGCGGCGGTGTCGTCGCCCCACGCGAGCGTCAGGGTGCGCTTAAGGCCGAAGCCGAGCAGCGCCGGGCTCGCGACGCCCTCGTGCCGTTGCGAGGCGGGCACGACCGTGACGCCGAGCCCCGCCGCGACCATCGCCAGTGCGCGGTCGTCATTGGTCGTGCGCAGCGCGAAGAACGGCCGGATGCCGCGCCGGGTGAAGTAGCGGCTGGTCTCAGACAGCGCCTCGCAATTGCGCCGGACGATCATCGTCTCGCCGGCCAGCGCCTCGCCCGGTACGGCGGCTTCGCCCGCCAGAGGATGCGCTGCGGGCAGCCCTGATCGCCAGCGGCAAGGCCGGCTTCGACCTGGCCGCCGGCTTCGCCTCCAACGGCT
>NZ_JBCNMA010000113.1:0-11072 GCF_039595165.1 Sphingomonas sp. | reverse complement strand
CCTGGTCGGCAAGGTCGAGGCCGGCATCCCCGAAGACGATCCCCGCAACCCCGCCGTGATCGCCGATAACGTCGGCGACAATGTCGGCGACTGCGCGGGCATGGCCGCCGACCTGTTCGAGACCTATGTCGTGACGATCGGCCTCACTATGGTGTCGATCGCGCTGCTCGTCACCGGCACCACCGATCAGCTGATGGCGCTGATGGCGCTGCCCCTGCTGGTCGGCGGCGTGTGCATCGTCACCTCGATCCTCGGCACCTACATGGTCCGGCTCGGCAGGGGGCAGTCGATCATGGGGGCGCTGTACAAGGGCTTCTGGACCACCGTGATCCTCGCGGTGCCCGCGATCTACTTCGCCACCCAATATGCGCTGGGCGATCTCAACGCCGTGATCGGCGGTGCGGCCGATGCCACCAATGTCGACGTCGCGGCCTCGGTCGCGGTGCAGGCGGTGGGCGAGGGCTTCACCGGCATGGACCTGTTCTGGTGCATGATGATCGGCCTCGGCGTCACCGGGCTGCTGGTGTGGATCACGGAATATTACACCGGCACCAACTACCGCCCGGTCAAGTCCATCGCGCACGCCTCGGTCACCGGCCATGGCACCAACGTGATCCAGGGCCTCGCGATCAGCCTCGAGTCCACCGCGCTGCCCACGATCGTGATCGTGGTCGCGGTGATCGCTTCCTACCAGCTGGCCGGGATCATCGGCGTGGCCTTCGCCGCCACCTCGCTGCTCGCGCTCGCCGGCATGGTGGTCGCGCTCGACGCCTATGGTCCGGTGACGGACAACGCCGGCGGCATCGCCGAGATGGCGGGTCTGCCCGACGATGTGCGCACCCGCACCGACGCGCTCGACGCGGTCGGCAACACCACCAAGGCAGTGACCAAGGGCTATGCCATCGGCTCCGCCGCGCTCGCCGCGCTGGTGCTGTTCGGCGCGTATACGGAGGATCTCAAGCGCTATTTCGCCGACGTCACGGTCGATTTCAGCTTGAGCAATCCCTTCGTCATCGTCGGCCTGCTACTCGGTGCGCTACTCCCCTACCTGTTCGGCGCCTTCGGCATGACCGCGGTCGGCCGCGCCGCCGGATCGGTGGTGGAAGACGTGCGCAAGCAGTTCCGCGAGAACCCGGGCATCATGGAAGGGACCAGCCGTCCCAACTATGGCCATACCGTCGACATCGTCACCCGCGCCGCGATCAAGGAGATGATCGTCCCGTCGCTATTGCCGGTGCTCTCGCCGATCATCCTCTACTTCGTCATCCTGGCGGTCGACAGCCAGGCCAACGCCTTCGCCTCGGTCGGCGCGATGCTGCTCGGCGTGATCGTCTCGGGCCTGTTCGTCGCGATCTCGATGACCTCGGGCGGCGGCGCGTGGGACAACGCCAAGAAGTTCATCGAGGACGGCAACCATGGCGGCAAGGGCAGCGAAGCCCATAAGGCCGCGGTCACCGGCGATACCGTCGGCGATCCCTACAAGGACACGGCCGGCCCGGCGGTCAACCCGATGATCAAGATCACCAACATCGTCGCGCTGCTGCTGCTCGCGGCGCTGGCGGGCGGCGGCTGAGCCGCTGCGCGAACCAGCCTTTTCAGGCCCCGTCCGGCACGTCCGGGCGGGGCCTTTCGTTTCACCGCCAGCGATAATCGACCACGACCGGGAAGTGATCCGACGGATATCGCCCGTTCGCGCCGAAGATATCCGTCTCCGCCTTCACCGTGGTCAGCCCGCGCGCCAGCACCCAGTCGATCCGCCGGTCGGGCTTGCCGGTGAATCCGTGGAACGTCCCCGCCGGTCCCGTCCGCGCCGCCGCCGTATCCCACGCATCGGCGAGCCCGGCCGTCAGCGCCCGATGCGCCGCGGAATCGGGGATGGTGTTGAAGTCGCCCGTCAGCACCACCGGCGCATCCCCCGGCAGCGCCGCGATGCGCGCCGCGATCAGCTCCGCCGCCTTGGTCCGCGCCGCCTCGTCCTCGGCGCGATGCGCGAAATGGGTGTTGAAGAACCAGAAGCGCTTGCCGCCCGGAATCGTCTCGAACAGCCCGAAGGTTGCCATACGCGGCAGTGATTCGCCCCAGCTGATGCTTCCCGGCACCTCGGGCGTATCCGACAGCCAGAAATTGCCCATCTCGATCAGCCTCAGCCGGTCGCGGCGGTAGAACACGCCCATATGCTCGTCGCCGTGCCCGCCACGCCGGTCGATCCCGAACCAGCTATATTGCGGCAGCTTCGTCACCAGATGGTCGCCCTGGATCTTCCACAATTCCTGCGTGCCGATGATGTCGGGATCGGCGCGGCGGATCGTCTCGACGAACAGGTCCCGCCGCGCCTCCCAGCGGTTGGGCCCGTCCGAAGCGATCGGCAGGCGCACGTTGAAGCTCATCACCTTGAGCCCCTCCCGCGCCTGTGCCGCCGCAGGCAGCGCCGCCGCCAGCCCCAGTCCGATCATCAACGCACGCCTTCGTACGATCATATCACCACATCGCTCTTGCCTGTTGCCAACGCTGTCACCTATGCCTTGAACCAATCAGGGGAGGCAAATGGCGCGCAGGCCGACGATCAAGGAAGTCTCGAAGCTCGCGGGAGTCTCGTTCAAGACCGTCTCGCGCGTGCTCAACAACGAGAAGAACGTCAGCGACGAGACTCGCCGCCGCGTCGAGCAGGTGGTGGCCGAGCTCAACTTCCGCCCCAGCCTCGCCGCGCGCACGCTCGCCGGGCGCAAGTCGTTCCAGGTGGCGCTGCTCTACGACAATCCCAGTCCCTATTATGTCTATCACCTCCAGGCCGGCGCGCAGGAGCGCTGCCACGAGCTCGGCTACCGGCTGCTGATCCAACCCGTCGTCGCCGACTCCGCCGATCTGGTCCAGGAAGTCGCCGCGCTGATCGACGAGACGCATCTCGACGGCGTGATCCTTTCGCCTCCCGTCACCGAATCGGCGGAATTGCTGGCCGAGCTCGACCGGCGCGGGCTGCCCTATGTGCGGATCGAGCCCGGCATCCGCCGCGAGGAAGGCCGCTCGACCACGATCGACGACGTCGCCGCCGCGCGCGACCTCACCGATCATCTCGCCGGGCTCGGTCACCGCGCGATCGCCTTCATCACGGGCCCCGAGACGCATATCTCGTCGGTGGAGCGCCTCGAAGGCTATCGCGCGGCGCTCGACACGCACCGCATCGCCTTCGATCCGGCACTGGTCGTCGCCGGGGACTACAGCTTCCAGTCGGGCCGCGAGGCCGCGCGGCGGCTGCTCGACCGGCCGACCCGCCCGACCGCGATCTTCGCCGGCAATGACGACATGGCCGCGGGCGCGCTGGCGGTGGCGCACGAGCTCGACATCGGCGTGCCCGACGAGCTGTCGATCGCCGGCTTCGACGATTCGGATCTCGCCGCCGCGGTGTGGCCACCGCTCACCACCGTGCGCCAGCCGGTGCGCGAGCTCGCCTGGGCGGCTGCCGACCTGTTGCTGGCCGATACGCGCGACCGCGACCGGCTGACGCTCGACTACAGCCTCATCGTTCGCGCCAGCACCGGCCCGGCGCGCTAGCCTCCCGCCGCCCGCCTACGGGCGAGGTTGTAGGACATCTCACCTATGTGCGTTCTTGACACGCCGGAGGGTTTGTAGGACAACTCTGTATGACACCGGTGTCTAAGCCGGGTCGACCGGGCACGGCCCGCGCGTACCGTCGCCTGTCGCGGCGGCTCACGCGGAATTGGGGAGGAGACGCATGAACACCACCAAGCTGCTCAGGGCAGGCACCGCTGCACTCGCGCTGACCACCGCCTTCGCCGCCGCGACGCCCGCCGTCGCGCAGGATACCGCACCGCCCGCACCGGCGGAGGAAACCGAAGAGATCATCGTCAGCGGCATCCGCGCCTCGCTGCAGCAGGCGGCCGAGGTCAAGCGCGACGCGTCGCAGGTGATGGACGTGATCACCGCCGAGGACGTCGGCAAGCTCCCCGACGCCAACGTCGCCGAAGCGCTGCAACGCGTCACCGGCGTGCAGATCACTCGCGTGTTCGGCGAGGGGCAGTCGGTGTCGGTCCGCGGCCTGCAGCAGGTCCGCGTCGAGGTCGACGGCCGTACCCTGCTCGGCTGGTCGGCGCGCCTGTCGCCGCCGGAGAACGACCAGCTCGGCCGCTCCTCGGGCCTCGATTCGGTCCCCTCCTCGCTTTTCGGCCGGCTCGAGGTGCGCAAGTCGCCGCTCGCCAGCCAGGCCGAGGGCGGGCTCGGCGGCACGGTCAACCTCGTCACTCCCAAGCCGCTGTCCTTCAAGGAACCGACCATCTCGGTCCGCGCGCAGGGTGTCTATTCGGAGAATAGCGACAAGTTCGAGCCGGCGATCACCGGCTTCGCCACCACCAAGTTCCTCGACGGCCGGCTCGGCATCATGATCGCGGGCGAATATCAGAAGCGCACCTCGACCAACCAGACCTTCGAGCGCAACAACTTCCTCAACCGCACCTATACCGGCACCGGCGCCGGCGTGTTCGCGACCCCGGTGCTGCTCCAGTACGAGCAGTTCGTGGTCGACCGCTCGCGCCTCGGCCTCAACGGCGCGGTGCAGTTCGAGGTGACGCCGGAGTTCACGCTCACCGCCGACGCGCTCTATTCGGAGCTCACCACCGGCCGCCACCAGGATTTCTTCGCCTTCCGCCTGCCCACCGGCACCAACCCGGTCGCCAATCGCGTGGTCGAGAACGGCGCGGTCGTCGCGGGCACCGCCAACGGCACCGTCACCACCGCCGGCCAGATCCGCAACGAGCCGACCAAGAGCTATCTCTACGGCCTCAACGGCAAGTACGAGAAGGACGGGCTGACGATCGAGGCCGACGGCTATTACAGCAAGGGCACGATCGACCAGACGATCCAGATCATCACGCTCCAGGCGACCGCGGCGGTGCCCGGCACCTTCGATTTCCGCGGCAACACCATCCCGTCGCTGACGCTCGGCGGCGCCTTCAATCCGGCCAGCTATGCCTCGTACAACCCCGCGACCAACGGCGTGCGCAGCAACCGGCTGATCGGCCTGCTCGAGGAATGGACCGGCAAGCTCGACTTGAGCTACGAGTTCGACAGCGGCGTCACGCTGGCGATGGGCGTGCGCTACACCGACCTCCACGCCCGCTCGAACGCCTTCCGCAGCCAGGTGACCCCGACCCGCGCCGAGATCGAGCCCTATGTGCGGCTGGTCGACACCAGTTTCCTGACCGACATCCCGGGGACCTTCCCGCGCGGTTTCCTCACCACCGCGCCGACCTTCGACTATGTCTTCACCCGCGCCCAGGCGGCCGAGCCCAATCCCGACCCCAATGGCCGTTCGACGCTGCTGCCCAACCTCCAGCGCGACTATGACTTCAACGAGAAGACGCTGGCGGGCTACATCATGTTCTCGGGCCAGGGCGAGATCGCGGGCATCCCCTATCGCGCCAATGCCGGCGTGCGCATCGCGAGCACGCGCCTGTCGGTCGACTCCTATGTCAATGTCGGCACCGTCAGCACGCTGCGCAACGACAAGAACCGCTACACCAACGTGCTGCCCAGCGCGAACATCGCCTTCAACGTCACCGACGACTTCCTGATCCGCGTCTCGGGCTCGCAGACGATGCAGCGCGCGTCGATCGCCGATCTCTCGCCGTCGACCTTCTTCAACGCGACCAACCTCTCGGTCACGGGCGGCAACGTCAATCTCGAGCCGCCGATCTCGACTCAGGCGGACATCAGCTTCGAATATTATACCGGCAAGAGCTCGCTCATCTCGGGCGCCTTGTTCTACAAGGACGTCAAGGACTTCATCGCCAGCTTCGTCACCACCGGGGTCGACCTGACGCTCGATCCGCAGGGCCGCGAGCTGGTCTTCTCGCGGCCGGAGAACCTCGCCACCGCGAAGATCAAGGGCTTCGAGGTCGGCATCCAGCAGTTCTTCGACTTCCTGCCTTCGCCGCTCGACGGGCTCGGCATCATCGCCAACTACACCTACTCGGACTCGGAGGATAACGCCGGCTTCCCGCTCGTCGCGGTGTCGAAGAACAGCTACAATCTCGTCGGGCTGTACGAGAAGGGGCCGATCTCCGCGCGCATCGCCTACAACTATCGCGACGAGGCGGTGTTCGAATTCTCGGAAGGGCGGCCGAGCTTCATCGGCCCGCGCTCGCAGCTCGACGCGCAGATCGGCGTCGATCTCACGAAGAACATCGCGCTCTCCTTCCAGGCGCAGAACCTGATCCCGGACGATTCGGCGACCATCGAATACAGCGCGGCGGGCCCGGTGGCGCTCAACAGCTATGCGCTGTCCGAGCGGCGCTATTCGATCGGCGTGCGCGCCAAGTTCTGAGCCGAGGTAAGGCCGCCCGGCCTAGGGAAAACCGGGCGGCCGCCCCACCGCTAGCTAGACGTCCCGCGCCTTCATCGCCGCGTTCCAGCGCATCACGTTCGCGCGCGCTTCCTGCACGAAGGCCGAGCGGCGGACGATGCCGAGAAACGCGTCGGCGACCCATTTTCCGGGCTGGCGCAGCGGGCGGCGTACCTGGATCAGCAGCACCACGCGCGTGCCCGCCGTGTCGTTCCACACCTCATGGTCGTAGGTGTCGTCGAACAGCAGCGTCTCGCCCTCGGCCCAGCGCACGACGCGGTTCCGCACGCGCATCCGCGCGTCGCCGTCGCGCGGTACGCTCAAGCCGAGATGGCAGGTGAGCAGTCCCTTGGTCACCCCGCGATGCGCCGGAATGTGCGTGCCGGGCGCGAGGATCGAAAAGAAGGCGCTGTTGAGCCCCGGGATCTGCGCGACCACCGATCGCGTCACCGGGCAACGATCGAGATTCTCCTCGATCGAATAGCCATAGCCCCACAGGAAGAAGGAGCGCCATTTGTTCAGCGGCGCGATCGCGCGGTGATCGGGCGAGATGCTCGCGAGCGCGGGCGAGGCGTCCTTGCAGGCCAGCGCCTCGTCGCGGATCGCCTCCCAATTGTCGCGCAGCAGCCGCGTCCAGGCAAATTCGCGCACGTCGAGCACGGGCGCGTTCGAGACGAGCGAGGACGCACCGATGATCCGGTCGAAGGCGCCGCGCAGGCGCTTGCCGACGCGGATCAGCAGCGGCCGCCTGATGGCTTCGGCGAACACGGCACCGGCCGGGACGATGTCGAGATCGGGAAGACGCACCGCGTCCGCCGTCTCGTCACGCCTGATCGCTACGCCTTCCCGCACGCCACACCTCGACCCAATATTTGCCGCCGGCCGGGAATCGGCGACCGCGCGACGATCCGGCTAGGCGGCGCTTGGGTCCAAATCGTGGCGAAACCGCGCCAAAGCCGTGTGATCGCTGCCAAATTGCGGCGTGATCACCGCGGCTGGCGATGAACCGCGAAGCACGCTAAATAGCAGGCGATGGCCCTGTACCCCCGCGTCAAGCAGTTCGCCCTTCCCCTCCTCGTCGCCGCAGCCGCCGTGCCCGCACTGGCACAGGTCGCTGCCCCGGCGCCCCAGAACGCGCCCGCGCCGGTCGCGATCGACAAGGCGCCGTGGCTCTACAAGGGCAGCGACGTCCCGCAGGACCCCGAATGGCGTTTCGGCACCCTGCCCAACGGCCTGCGCTACGCCGTGCGCAAGAACGGCGTGCCGCCGGGCCAGGTCTCGATCCGCCTGCGCATGGATGTCGGCGCGCAGATGGAGCGCGAATCGGAGAAGGGCTTCGCGCATCTGCTCGAGCATCTCTCCTTCCGCGGCTCGGCCAAGGTGCCCGACGGCGAATCGAAGCGTGAGTGGCAGCGGCTCGGCGTCACCTTCGGCTCGGACAGCAACGCCAGCACCACGCCGGTCTCGACCACCTACAAGCTCGACCTGCCCGACGCGAAGGAAGCGAGCCTCGACCGCTCGATGATGATCCTCGCCGACATGATGTCCGCGCCCAGCCTGACGCCCGAGGCGCTCAATGCGGAGCGCCCGGTGGTGCTCGCCGAGCAGCGCGAACGGCTGCGACCGCAGACCCGCTTCGAGGACGCGCAGCGCCAGCTGTTCTTCGCCGGCCAGCTCTTCGCCGAGCGCCCGGTGATCGGCACGGTCGAGACGCTCAACGGCGCCACCGCCGAGACCGTCCGCGCCTTCCACGAACGCTGGTACCGGCCCGAGCGCGCGACCCTCGTCATCGTCGGCGACATGGACCCGGCGCTGTTCGAGGCGCAGATCGCCAAGCATTTCGCGGCGTGGAAGGGGACCGGCCCCAACCCGACCAACCCCGATTTCGGCAAGCCCGACGCGTCCAAGCCCAAGAGCGCGGCGATCGTCGAGCCGACGCTGCCTCCCGTGGTGTCGATGGCGGTGCTCCGCCCCTGGACGGTGTTCCAGGACACGGTCAAGTTCAACCAGGAGCGGATGGTCGATTTCGTCGCGGTGCGCATCATCAACCGCCGCCTCGAGAGCCGCGCCCGCGCCGGCTCCTCCTATATCGGGGCGAGCGCCGACCTCTCCGACGCGGTGCGCTCGGCCAACGTCACCGCGATCCAGGTGCTGCCCATCGGCGAGGATTGGGAGACCGCGGTCAAGGAAGTGCGCGCGGTGATCGCCGACGCGCTCACCACCGCCCCGACTCAGGCCGAGATCGACCGCGAGGTCGCCGAGATCGACGCGCAGATGCGCAACTCGGTCGCCACCGCGCCGGTCCAGGCCGGCTCGCGCCGCGCCGACAATCTGGTCGAGGCGATCGACATCAACGAGGTGACGACGAGCGAGCAGGAGAGCTACAACATCTTCAAGGGCGCGGTGGACGCCAAGATGTTCACCTCCGATCGCGTGCTCGCGGCGACCAGGCGCATCCTGCAGGGTGACGCGACGCGCGCGATCGTCACCACCCGCACCCCCGACGACAATGTCCAGACCAAGCTCGCCGCCGCGCTCGAGGCCGATGTCTCGGGTCTCGCCGGCAAGCGCAATGCTGCGCGCAACGTCACTTTCGACTCGCTGCCCAAGCTGGGCGCGCCGGGCAAGGTCGTCGAGCGCGTGGTCGCGGTCCCCGACCCCAAGATCGAGCGCGTGCGCTTCGCCAACGGCGTCACCGCGATCCTCTTCCAGAATCCCGGCGAGGTCGGCCGCGCCTATGTCTCGGTGCGCTTCGGCCGCGGCATGCAGGGTATTCCGGCCGGCAAGCAGACCCCGGCCTGGGCCGCCGACATGGCGCTGGTCGCGAGCGGCATCGGCAAGCTCGGCCAGGAGGAGATCGACCAGCTCACCGGCAACCGCCAGATCGGGCTCAACTTCGGCATCGGCGACGACGCCTTCACCTTTGCCGGCCAGACCTCGCCCGCCGATCTCCACGACCAGCTCAAGCTGATCGCGACCAAGCTCCAGTCGCCCGGCTGGGACCCCAAGCCGATCGCGCGCGCGCGCGCGGTCGCGGTCTCGGGCTATGCCGCGATGTCCTCCTCGCCCGACGCGGTGATCGGCCGCGACCTCGAGCGGCTGCTCCACGACGGCGATCCGCGCTGGGGCATGCCCGACCTCAAGGGGATCGAGGCATTGAACGCCCAGGACTTCCGCGCCTTCTGGGAGCCTTTGCTCGCCAGCGGCCCGATCGAGGTGCAGATCTTCGGCGACATCGATGTCGACAAGGCGATCGAGGCCGCGCGCGTCACCTTCGGCGCGATGAAGCCGCGCCAGCCCGCACCGGTGATCTCGCCGGGGATGCGCTTCCCGACCCACACCGCCAAGCCGATGGTGCTCACCCATACCGGCCAGCCCGACCAGGCGGCGGCGGTGATCGCGTGGCAGGCCGGCGGCGGATCGGACAACATCAGCGAGGGCCGCAAGCTCGAGATCCTCGCCGCGATCATGCGCGACCGCATCCTCGACCGCATCCGCTCGGCCGAGGGCGCGAGCTATTCGCCGACGGTGATCAGCCAGTGGCCGGTCGGCCAGCCCGGCGGCGGCCGCATCATGGCGCTGACCCTGACCCCGCCCGACCGCACCGAGCTGTTCTTCCGCGTCGCGCGCGAGATCGCCGCCGACCTGATCGCCAAGCCGGTCGACACCGACGAGTTGCGCCGCGCGCTGGTGCCGACCGCGCAGATGGTCGTGCGCCGCTCGAGCGGCAATCCGTTCTGGATGCAGCAGACCGAGGGCGGCACGCTCGATCCCAAGCGCTTCGCCGCGATCGCCTCGATCGCGCGCGACTATGGCGGGACCACGCCGGCCGAGATCCAGATGCTCGCCGCGAAATATCTCGCGCCGCAGAAAGACTGGTCGATGGTGGTGCTGCCGGATGCCAGACCGGCTGCGGCGACGACGGCGGGCGGGCGGTAGTACCCACCCCGTCATCCCGGGCTTGACCCGGGACGGGGCTGCCGTTCGCGCCGGTCGGGAACAAAGCCCAGCCCCGGCTCAAGGCCGGGGTGACGGCGAAGAGCGCAGCGACCGTTAATTCTTGTACAGCGCGTCCAGCCGCTCGCCATAGACGCGCTTCAGCACATGCCGCCGGATCTTGAGGCTCGGCGTCAGCTGCTCGTTCTCGATGCTGAAGGGCTCGTCCGCCAGGATGAAGCGGCGGATGCGCTCGATCACCGACAGGTCCTTGTTGACCCGCTCGACCGCGGCGCCCACCGCGGCGCGATAGTCATGGTCCTGGCGCAGCGCGGCGAGATCGCACTTCGCCGCGTTCTTCGCGCACCATTCCTGGGTCCATTCGGGATCGGGCACGATCACCGCGGTCATGTAGGGCTTGCGGTCGCCGGCGATCATCGCCTGCATGATCTCGGGCTGGAGCGTCAGCATGCCCTCGACCTTCTGCGGCGCGACATTGTCGCCCTTGTCGTTGACGATGATGTCCTTCTTGCGGTCGGTGATCTTGATCCGGCCCTTCTCGTCGATCATCCCGATGTCGCCGGTGTGCAGCCAGCCGTCCTTGAGGACGCGGTCGGTCTCCTCCTGGTTGCGCCAGTAACCGTGCATCACCAGTTCGCCGCGCACCAGGATCTCGCCGTCCTCGGCGATCTTGAGCTCGACGCCCTCCAGCGGCGGGCCGACCGTGTCGTGCTTGAGCCCCACCTTGGGCCGGTTGCAGCTGATCACCGGCGCCGCCTCG
>NZ_JBCNMA010000112.1:0-11144 GCF_039595165.1 Sphingomonas sp. | reverse complement strand
GGCGCCGAACAGCACGTCGACGCCGTCACCGAAGCGCGGCTTGAACGCCTGCGGGAAGATCTCGCCCCATTTCTTGCGATCGTTGGAATGCGCGTAGTTGGCGGCGGGAGTCGCATCGGCGATCGACTGGGTGGTGACCACCCCGGTGAGCAGCCCGCGCTGTTCGGCATATTCGAGCACGGTCTTGGTCGGCGTGCCGTCCTGCTTGCCGCGCACCGTGTCCGGGCCTTGGCTGATCACGCCGTTATAGGTCTTCACCCCGGTGACGATGGAGCTCATGCCATTGGCCGAGTCCGAGACGAAGGCGTTGACCGGCGAGGTCTCGCTGAGGCCGAGATACGGCCATTGCTGGATGCCGAGGCGGCGCGGCTCGCCATAGCCGAGCAGGCTCGCGCCGTGCAGCACCGGAACGCCGCCGGCGTCGGCGAGGAACAGGATGACGTTCTTCGCCTTCCGCCCGGTCTTGGGCTGCGCGACCGGCCGTGCGGTCTGGGCCTGCGGCTTCGCCTGGGCCGGGGCGCTTTCCTGCGCCTGGCCCGCCGCCGGGACGATCGACGAGGCCGCGAGCAGGCATAGCAGAGGGGGCAGCTTGTTCTTCATTTTCCGGGTTCCCATGATCAGAACTTGTACTCGAGGCCGAAGCGGTATTTGCGGCCGGTCAGGCTCGCATCCTCGACGAACTGGCGATAGCCCGAATAGGACACCTGCGGTTCGTCGGTGAGGTTGGTGACCGAGGCGTAGACGCGCAGGTTCCTGGTGAAGGAATAGGCGGCGCGCACGTCGACGCGCTGTTCGGCGGCGTAGAATTCGTCGCTCTCGATGCTGTCGCCGAGGCCTTCGACATAATCGTCGCGGTAGATATAGTCGCCGCGCAGCTCGATCCCGCGCCACGCCCATTCGAGCGAGGCGGTGAACAGGAACTTGGAGAAGCCGGGGACCGGCAGCTTACGGTCGTCGTCGCGATTGGGGTAGGTTGCCTCGCTGTCCGAGAAGGTGGCGCTGAGGCTGGTGCTGAGGCCGCGCAGCGCGCCGGGCAGGAAGGTGAAGCGCTGGCGCGCGATCAGCTCGATACCGTAATTCTTGGCGGTGGAGCCGTTGAGCGGCACCTCATACTCGAAATCACCCTCGGGATCGAAGATCGGCACCCCGTTCGCGTCGACGGTGCTGAAATTGTAGACCTGCGTGTAGGAAAAGTTGCGCACGTTCTTGTAGAACAGCGCGATGCTGTAGAGGCCGCCGCCCTTGGTGTAATATTCGAGCTGCGCGTCGAAATTGTCCGACAGCGCCGGCTTGAGGTTGGGATTGCCGTCCGAGATGTCGCCGTCCTCGTTGATGAAGCGGCCCTGAGTCAGCTCGCTCAGCCGCGGGCGGCCATAGCTGCGGTTATAGCTCTCGCGCATGATGAGGTTGTGGGCGAGCTCGTGGCGGAAATGGATGCTGGGCAGCCAATAGCCATAGGAGTCGCCCTGCTCGACCGGTGAGAAGCTCGCTTCCTCGTCAAGATAGCTCACCTGGTAGTTGGTGTTCTTCCAGCTCACATGCTCGTAGCGCACCCCGCCCAGGATGGTGTGGGCGCCGAAGCGCAGCGTGCCCATGACATAGCCCGCCGCGGTCGTCTCCGAAGCATTATAGTCCTCGAAATAGCTGTCCTCGAGCGAGTCTTCCTCCTCGATCTCGAACAGCCCCGGATTGCTCCGCAGCAGTGCGACGCCCTTGGCGGGATTGACGTCGAAATATTTGTTGCCGTCGAGAATGATGCTGTTGTTGATCGAGACGACCTGCTGGTATGGAAAGCCCTCGTCCATCGAATAGACGTCAGCCACCTGATCGAAGCGCGGCTCGCTGCGATAATATTTGGCGCCGGTCTTGAGCGTCAGCGCGCTCGAGCCGAGGTCGAAGCTGCGCTCGAAATCCACCTTCGCGCTGTACACGTCCTCGGTGCGGACCGAGTTGTTCATGATCAGCTCGCCCTCGGTGACGAGCGACAGGTCGCTCGGATCGCGGCCGGTCAGCTCGTTGATCTCGACCTCGCCGCGCGACACGTCGATCAGATGGTACTCGAACTGCAGCCAGGGATCGTCCGGCTCCATCAGGAAGTTGAGCTCGTTGTCGTTGGTCGTGACCTGCTTGTTGCGCGAGTAGAAGAAGTCATAGGTCAGCAGGCTGTTGCGGCCTTCGTGACGGCCGCCGAGATTGACCGAGAAGAGCTCGGTCTCACGGTCGTCCTCGGTGCCGATCCAGCCGCGCGACGCCTGCGAGTTGGCCGAACCGCGGCCATAGTCGGGCCTAAGCTCGGCATAGGTCTTGCGGCCGCCCACCGCGTCCTGGAAGCGCGTGTCGATATCGATGTCGGTCTCGTACTTCACGCCGTGCCGGTCGGCATTGCTGTAGAAGAAGCGGGCGTAGAACGAGTTGAACGGGTCGGTCCGGAAATCGAGGTTGAGGTTGGCCGAGGTCGTCTTGGTGACGCGCGTGTCGTACTCCCAGTGCGACGCCTCCATAAACCACACCGGATTCGAATATTGGCCGAGGTTCAGCGTCGGATTGTTCGCCGGCGTCACTTGCACCCAATCCATGTCGCGGTTCAGCGAATAGCGATCGGTCTGGTAGCTGCTGATCGTCGCGCTGACGCCGAAATTGCGGTCGCCGCCGCCAATGCTGAAGATGTCGGAATATTGCGCGGTCACGGCATGGCCGAACTTCTCGGGCAAGTCGCTGTAGATACCGCCGACATCGACGCTGAGCTGCCGGCCGCTTCGCTGGAAGGCGGTGCGGGTGACGACGTTGACGATGCCGCCGATCGCGTCGCCGTCGCGGTCGGGCGTCGGCGCCTTGATCACCTCGATCGTGGTGATGCCGTCGCCCGAGAACTGCGTCAGTCCGATGCCGCGCCCGCCGCCGGAGGTCGGCACGCGGTTGCCGTCGATCTGGAACGAGTTGTAGTCGCCTTCGATGCCGCGGATGTTGATGCCGGTGGGCGAGCCGTCCTGATCGGTATCGACGCTGAGGCCCGGCAACCGCTGCAGGACATAGCCGAGATTACCGTCGGGGGAGGGGCCGAACGTCTCCTCCGACACGATGTTGACGACCCCGTTGGCGGTCTTCTGCTGGTTGATCGCCAGCGCCTGGCCAGTCGCGGCAGCACGGATGACGACGTCCTCGTCGTGGAGCTCGGCGCTCGTCAGGCCGATATTCGCCACGACATTGCCGCCGCGCGGCACGTCGAGCGCGCGGGTCTCGGTGTCGAGACCGACATATTCGACGCGCAGCGTGACCGGGCCCGCGGGCACCGCGACCTGGAAGCGCCCGTCCTCAAGCGTGACGTCCTGCACGTTGCTGCCGGCGACGCGGACGATCGCGCCGCGCAGCGACTGGCCGGTCGCCTCGTCATATACGCGGCCGGTCACGGTACTCTCTGTGGCATCGGCGGTGGTCGCGGCCGCGGTGATGGCGGTCTGGGCGTGCGCGGTGCCCGCGGCGAGCGCGATCATCGCGGTCGAGGCGAGCACGGCGATCGGCCGCGCGGACGAGAACTTTCTCATGTTATCCCCCAAAATTGGAAATGACTGTCGCCAGCCGCAAAGGACATCAAAAAACACGACGTCGCGCTCCGGGACCCGAGGTCCGGAGTATCAAGATCGCCTTCAGTAAAAATCATCACAAACGCAGCGAATTAGGCACGCAACTATCGCGTCCTGTCGTTACATCTGCTTGCGCCCCATTTGTCTCTCGCCGTCTGATCAAAACGGCTTCACGGATCTTTTGGTTTGCTGTCTCCCGAGGCAGGGCGACTAGTCAGGGGGAGTGACAAGGTTGTTACATGGCCAGCAGTTACGCCCTTAAAAATTCCTAATGTTTCGGGCTGTCACGGAAGCGTCGCGACATCCGCCTAGCTGGCCTGGGTGACATTCGAAGCTGCCCGTGATCTGCGCGACGAGAAGCCGGACGGCGAGGCGTGGGAAACCAGTCGCGCGTGCCGGAGGATCCTGGTCGTCGAGGATGATGCGACCACCGCCGCGTTCCTTACTGCGGGGCTGACGGCGAACGGCTATGCGGTCGAATGGGCGGCCGACGGGCTGACGGGACTCGCTTTGGCCCGGAACGGCGGCTTTGACGCGATCGTGCTCGATCGCATGCTCCCCGGCATGGACGGGTTGTCGCTGCTCGGGACGCTGCGGGGGCAGGGCACCGACACGCCGGTCATTTTCCTGTCGGCGATCGGATCGACCGACGAGCGTGTGCGCGGCTTGCGGGCGGGGTCGGACGACTACCTCGTCAAGCCGTTCGCCATGAGCGAACTGCTCGCCCGTCTGGAGGTGTCCCAACGGCGCAGCGCCGCCGCATCGGCGGTGGTGACCCGGCTCGCCTGCGCGGACCTGACGCTCGATCTGCTCGCCTCGCGCGCCGAGCGCGCCGGGCAGGTGCTGCTGCTTCAGCCGCGCGCGCTGCAGCTGCTCGAATTCCTGATGCGCAATTCGGGCCAGGTCGTCACCCGCTCGATGATCTTCCAGAAGGTCTGGAACTATGATTTCGATCCCGGCACCAACGTGATCGACGTCTATGTCAGCAATCTGCGGCGCGAGATCGACCGGCCCGGGCTGGCGCCGCTGCTGCACACGGTCCGCGGCGCGGGCTATCGCCTCGGGCCTCGGGCATAAAGTGCATGCCGCGCCGCATGAAGTTATTCCGAAGCAGCGGCGCCTGCCGTGGCGCTCGACGAGCGGACGGTTCGCGCTGCTCCATGTCCTGCTGAGCCTCGCCTGCACGCTGCCGATCCTACTCTATCTCTACCATGAGATCGACGGCATCCTCCTGGCCGATTTCACCCGGCCGCTGGAGTATCGGCAGAGCAACCTCGAGAAGCACTATCGCAACGGCGGCATCGCGGAGCTGCGCAACTCGGTGGCAAGCCGGGCCGAGCGGGCGCATCGCGACCAGACCGCGATCCTGCTGGTCGATGCGGCTGGGCGCAAGCTCGCGGGCAATCTCGACGCTTGGCCGCAAGCGCTCGCCGCGCCCAGCGACTGGACACCGGCGGCGCTGCGGCGCGACGGCGCGAACCGGGCCGAGGAGTTCCTCGTCCGCACCGCGCAGCTACCCACCGGCCAGAAACTGCTGCTCGGCGGGCTGCTCGACAATCGTGCCGACATGCATTCCGCCCTCCTGCTCGCGCTGGTCGCGGCGTTTGCGCTGGCCATCCCGATCGGCGCGCTGGGCAGCTTCGCGATGGTGCGGGAGATGAACCGGATGGTCGCCGCGATCGCGGATATCGGCCAGCATGTCGGCGCCGGAGACCTTGCGCGCAGGGCCATGACCGACGGTAGCGGCGACCCGGTCGATCGCCTCAAGGCGACGCTTAACGACATGCTCGACCGGATCGAGGCGCTGGTGGAGGAGCATCGTCTCCTCACCGACACGCTCGCGCACGATCTGCGGTCGCCGCTGGCGCGCATCCATATGCAGGTGGCGGGCGGCTTGCACCAATATTGCAGCGGCGACCATGCCGCGCGTTTCGCCGTCGTCGAGAATGAGCTGGATGGCGTGCTCCACATCCTCGAGAACGCACTCGAGATCAGCCGCGCCGAGGCAGGGATCGGGCGGGGCAATTTCGAACGGGTCGATATCGCCGCGATGCTGCGCGACCTGCGCGAAATCTTCCAGCCGCTGGCAGCTTCCGGCGGGGCCGAAATCGCGCTTCAGTGCCAGTCGGGGATACTGGTGCGCGGCGACCGTATCCTGCTGGCGAGAGCGGTCTCGAACCTGATCGACAATGCCCTGAAATATGGCGCCGGGGGCGGCGACATCGTGCTGGAGGCCTCTTGCCGGGACGGCGAGGTGCGGATCGCGGTCGCCGACCGCGCAGGCGGTATTCCCGAGCATCGCCGCAAGGACGCGCTCCGCAAGTTCGGCCGGCTCGACGCCGCCCGCAGCACGCCGGGCAGCGGGCTGGGACTCACCCTGGCCGCCGCGGTCGCCTCGCTGCACGGCGGACATCTCGAGTTGGAGGATAACAAGCCTGGCTTGCGGGCCGTATTGATGCTGCCGGCGCAGGTTTAAGTAATCGTCGCGCAGGGCCGCAATCGGATCGGCCGCGGACGCTTGGCACGATCTGCGGCACACCTGGACGAGCTGGCTTCGGCAGGACGATGCGCCCATCTGGGTGCATCCGCCGGCGGGAAGGCCGCAAAAGCAATCGCAGTGGGGCCGCCCAAGGCTCCAACTGGCGGTAAGTAGCCGAGGCAGGTGACTGAAAAGGTGGTGGACGCACTAGGGCTCGAACCTAGGACCCGCTGATTAAGAGTCAGCTGCTCTACCAACTGAGCTATGCGTCCATCCGGGCGATCAGGAGCGCTGTTGGAGAGCGCTGCCTCGGTCGGGAGCGGCGCGCCTAGCATCGGGGTTTTGCGATTGCAACACCCTTTTGCCGCAAAACCTCACTGCCAGCTCGACGTGCGCCGATTGAGCCGGTTCTCGCGGTCGAGCGACATCAGCAGGCCGACGCAGATCAGCGTCGTCATCTGCGCCGATCCGCCGAAGCTGATCAGCGGCAGCGGGATGCCGACCACCGGCGCCAGGCCGATCACCATCGCCATGTTGATGAAGACATAGAAGAAAATGGTGGTGGAGATGCCCGCGGCGGTGAGCTTGGCGAAGCGGCTCTGGCTGCGCATCCCGACCGAGATGCCCCAGCGGATCAGCAGGCCATAGGCGATGATCACGAACAGGCCGCCCATCAGCCCCCATTCCTCCATCATCGTCGCCAGCGCGAAATCGGTATGGCCCTCGGGCAGGTAATCGAGATGGCTCTGCGTGCCGTTGAGGAAGCCCTTGCCGAAGATCCCGCCCGACCCGATCGCGATCTTCGACTGGCTGATGTGGTAGCCGGTGCCGAGCGGGTCGTTCTCGGGGTTGAGGAAGGTGAGCACGCGGTTGCGCTGATAGTCGTGCAGCACATAGTTGACGATGATCGGCACCGACACTGCGAGCGCGAGGATGCCGCCGATGAACAGGCGCAGCGGGATACCGGCCAGGAACATGACGGTCAGCCCGCCGGCGGTGATCATCAGCGCGGTGCCGAGGTCGGGCTGCAGCATCACCAGCGCGGCCGGAAACCCGATCATCACCGCGGCCGGCCAGATCGCGCCGAACTTGCGGATCTCGCTCGCGGGCAGCATCTCGTAGAATTTGGCGCAGGCGAGGACGATGGCGACCTTCATCATCTCCGACGGCTGGATGCGGATGAAGCCGAGGTCGAGCCAGCGCTGGCTGCCGCCCGCGACCGCGCCGAGCAATTCGACCCCGATCAGCATGACGAGGAACAAGCCATAGAGCGGGAAGGCCGCGGTCGACCACCAGCGCATCGGCACATAGGAGATCGCGAGCGCCATCACGAGGAAGCCGCCGAAGCGGATGCCCTGCGGCATCGCCCATTTGGGATCGCCGCCGGCCGCCGAGAACAGCACGAGCACCCCGAATCCGCCGATCGCGCAGATCAGCAGGATCACCAGCCACGGCAGTTGCGCGAGCGGGGCGGGGACGAAGCCGGAGCTGGAGCTGGAGCCGGAACGAGTCATTCGGGCACGATCCCCGGATTGGAAGCAGGCGGCGGCGAGTGACTGGCGGAGGTCGGCGACGCGCCAGGCGAGGGCGTGGCGGTCGGCGCGGGCAGCGGCGAGGCGCCCGGCGTCGGCATCGCGGCGGGCAGGCCCTGCGCGGCGCGATAGGCGATTTCCTTCGCCGCCATGCGCGCGCGGATGTCGCCGCCCCATTCGGTCTCGAAGCGGGCGAGCGTGTCCAGCGCTTGCTGGCGGTCGAACAGCCAGGTCAGCACGTCCTTCGCCACCGGCGCCGCGGCGCGGGCGCCGCCCATGCCGTGCTCGATCACGACCGAGGCGGCGTAGCGCGGATTGTCGACCGGCGCGAAGCAGACGAACAGGCCGTGATCGCGATACCGCCACTCGCCGCCCTGACCGCGGTTGCGGTCCATGATGCGGCGGACCTGCGCGGTGCCGGTCTTGCCGCCCATGCGGATGCCCTCGAGCCGAAGGCGCGAAGCGCCGGCGGTGCCGTGGCCATTGACCACTTCGTCCATTCCCGCGCGGACGATCGCGAGATGCTCGTCGGGGAAGTCGAGATGCCGGGGGGCGTGGCGCCGGCTGGTGAGCAGCGCCGGGATCAGCTCACGCCCCGAAGCGACGCGCGCGGCCGAGAGCGCGAGCTGGAACGGGCTGACCAGCACATAGCCCTGGCCGATCGCGGCATTGAGCGTATCCGCCTGAGTCCATTCCTGCTTGTAGCGGCGCAGCTTCCAGGCGCTGTCGGGGACGGTGCCATAGCGCTGCGAGGGCAGGGGCAGCTCGAACTCCGCGCCGAAGCCGAGCTTGCGGGCGGATGCCGCGATCGCCTCGATCCCGATCTCGCGCCCCATCGAATAGAAATAGGTGTTGCAGCTGCGCGCGATCGCGGTGTGCATCGTCATCGGCCCGTGGCGGCCGAGACAGCCGAAGCGGCGGTTGCCGAGCTGGTAGCCGCCATTGCAGTAGACCACGCGCTTGGGATCGATCCCCGCGCCGAGAATGGCGAGCGCGGTCGCCGGCTTGAACGTCGAACCGGGCGGATAGAGGCCCTGCAGCGTCTTGTTCATCAGCGGAAGATGGTCGTCCTCCGACAGCATCTTCCATTCGGTGCGGCTGATCCCGTCGGAAAAGGCGTTGGGATCATAGGCCGGCATCGACACCATCGCCAGGATGTCGCCATTGGTGACGTCGAACACCGTGACCGAGCCGGACTCGTTGCCGAGCCGCCGTGCGGCGTATTCCTGGAGCCCGGCATCGATCGTGAGGCGGATCGTGCTGCCGGGGTCGTCGGGGCGCGTGGCGAGCTCGCGTACCAGCTTGCCGCGCGCGGTGACCTCGACCCGCTTGGCGCCGGGCTTCCCGCGCAGATTGCCCTCCAGCACCTTTTCGAGCCCGTCCTTGCCGAGCTTGAAGCCGGGCGTGAGGAGCAGCGGGTCCTTGGTCTCCTTGAACTGCTCGGCGGTGGCGGCGCCGACATAGCCGACGAGATGAGCGACCGCGGCGCCCGCGGGATAGTTGCGGGCGAAGCCGCGGGTCGGTGCGACGCCGGGCAGTTCGGGCAGCCGCACGCTGACCGCGGCGAAGCGCTCCCAGTCGAGATTCTCGGCGACCTGCACCGGCTGGAAACCTGCGGCGCCCTTGAGGTCTTCCTGGATCCGCGCGACGTCCTCGGCGGTGAGCGCGAGCAAGTCGCGCAGCTGGCCGAGCACGCGGTCGCGGCTCTCCTTCTCCATGCGGTCGGGAATGATGTCGACGCGGAAGTCGGTGCGGTTGTTGGCGATCGGCACGCCGCGCCGGTCGACGATCCAGCCGCGCCGCGGCGGAATCAGCGTCAGGTTGACGCGATTGCTCTCCGCCAGCAGCTTGTACTTGTCGTTCTCGTAGACCGACAGCCAGGTCATGCGTGCGGCGAGGATCAGTCCGCCGGTCACCTGTGCCGCGCCCAGGAACAGCGCGCGGCGCGAGAAGCTGTAGCCCTGCTGCGCCTCGGTGATCATGCGGACGGGGCCGTTCATCGTCCCCTCCGCTTGCCGTCGAGCCGTGCGACGAGCCGCGAGAGCACCGGGAACAGCGCGATCGCGATGACGATCTGGATCAGCAGCACGGTATCGACATGGGCGCCAAGCGGCGACGCGACGAGCCGGCCGCCGATCAGGCAGAAGCCGATCGCGCCCGCGGCCAGAAGCCAGTCCTGCAGGAAATCCCGCCACACGATGCGCGTGTCTAGCACATCGATGGCGATGAACGACACCGTCCAGAACAACATCGAATTGCCCAGCGGCTGGCCACTGATCAGGTCGTCGACGAAGCCGAGCAGCACCGGCGCCCACGGCTTGAGCAGGTCGGGCCGGTGGAGCCGCCAGGCGAGCAGCATCATCAGCCCGAAGGGCGGGAGGATCGGGAAGGAGGCCTTGAACGGCACGATCGTCATCAGCGAGCCGATGACGATCGTCAGGGGAGCGAGCCAGCGCGCGCGGGTCGAGGTGTCGGCCTTGCCCAGGCCCGCATAGGGCGAACCGCTCACCGTGGTGCCGCCTCCGGCGCGCGCACCTCGCCGGCCTCGGGGAAATAGGCCTGCTGGACGATCGCATAGTCGAGCGAGTCCGGGCTGGCGAAGATCGTCGCCTCGGCGGTGTCGCGCGCGCGGCGGCGGACGCGGGCCACGGCGATGTTGGGCGGGAAGATGCCGCCGGTGCCCGAGGTGACGAAGGCGTCGCCCGGCTCGAACAGCACTTGCGCCGCGCCGGCCGAGCGGATTTCGATCAGTCCGTCGCCGCGCCCCGCGGCGATCGCGGGCAGCCCGTCACGCACGCGGCGGACGGGCACGATGCTCTCCGGATCGAGGATCAGCAGGATGCGCGCGGTGTTGGGGCTGACCTCGATCACGCGGCCGATCAGCCCGTCGGGCCCGCGCACCGGCTGTCCGGCGCGCACGCCCTGCCACGAGCCGGCGTTGAGCGTCGCGAAGCGCCGCGTGCTCGATCCGGTTGAATAGACCAGGCGTGCGCTCACCACCGGCTGCGCGATGCGGTCGCGCAGCTTGAGCAATGCGCGCAGGCGCTTGTTGTCATGCGCGATGGTGCGCGCTTCCTCGACGAGCTTGCGGTTCGCCTCGGTCTCGGCGCGCAGCCGCGCATTCTCCCCGCGCACGCCCCAGTAACTGCCGATCCCCTCCGGGATCGACGACACGCCGCGCCGGGTCCAGTCGAGCCCCGAGGCGATCGGCGTGACCAGTTCGGCCAGCGCGCCGCGCGCCACGGCATAAGCGGGGGGGTGCAGGAAGGAGAGCGCGAGCAGCACCACGCCGACCAGCGCACCGCCGGCCGCGAGGACGTAGCTGATGAAGAGGCCGTATTGCGCCCGCCGCGAAAATCCGGGGCGCCGGTTACGTGGCGGCGCCATCTCCTATTTTCCTCAGACCGCGAGCAGAACGCCGCGGAACACAGGGTCCTCCAGCGCGCGCCCGGTGCCGAGCGCGACGCAGGTCAGCGGGTCCTCGGCGACGGTGACGGGCAGGCCGGTCTCGTCGCGCAGCACCTCGTCGATCCCCTCGAGCAGCGCGCCGCC
>NZ_JBCNMA010000111.1:0-11525 GCF_039595165.1 Sphingomonas sp. | reverse complement strand
AGCGCGGCGCCGCTGTCGGCCAGGATATGCGCGACCTGCGTGCGCTTGAGCACCGGGTTGACCGGCACGTGCACCAGCCCGGCGCGCGCCGCCGCGAGCGGCATCAGGCAGGCGAGCCGAGTCTTGGGCAACCAGGTCGCGACGCGCGCGCCGGGTTCGAAGCCCTGGGCGCGCAGCCAGCGCGCCAGCGCGCCCACCGCGGCCTCGAGCTCGGCAAAGGTCAGCGCGCCCGCCCGGTCCTCGAGCGCCACATCCTCGGGATTTCCCATGCCGGGCAGCGCGTCGATCGGGCGCGGGGTCGGGTCGAGTTCCACCATGGCGCCTCCTTACCCCGCATCGGTTAACGATACAGTGCCGTTTGACATGTTAGCAGGTGCAGCACTTGGCAGCCTCGCCGGCAACCGGTAACGGGACAGAAAAATAGCAGGGGGAAGCACGTTGCAGCCGGAAGGATTTCACGAGGTCGAGGAAACCGTGCGCGGCGTGCTGCGCGACGTTCTCGGGATCAGCGCCGAGCGCGCGGCCGCGTTCGAGGAGGCGACGCCGCTGTTCGGCGCGCTGCCCGAGCTCGATTCGATGGCGGTCGCCGGGGTGCTCACCGAGATCGAGGATCGCCTCGGCATCGTCATCGAGGATGACGAGGTCGACGGCGACATGCTCGAGACGTTCGGCGCGCTCGCCCGCTTCGCCGCCGCCAAGGCGCTGACCTGATCGCCTTCGGCCATTACGACTGGCCCGGCGGCCGCGAGGCGATGCTTCGCTTCGGGCCGCCCGATGGGCCAGTCGTGATCGCCGCGCTCCCGCTGTTCGAGGAAGCCAACCGCACCCGCGCCTTCACGGTGACGATCCTGCGCGCGCTGGCCGAGCGGGGCATCGCGGGGGCGCTGCCCGACCTGCCGGGGCAAGGCGAGAGCCTCGTGCCGACGCGTTCCACGGACCTGACCAAGCTGCGCGCGGCATTCGCGGCCGCCGTCGCCAGCCTGATCCCGCCCGTTTTCACTCTCGCCATCCGCAGCGGGGCGCTGCTCGACGCGCAGGCCGCGGTCGCGGGCCGCTACCAGCTCTCGCCGATGGCGGGCGCCGATCTCCGCCGCGAGCTGGTCCGGGCGCGTCAGGCCTCGTCCCGCGAGGCGGGCGATGCGTTCGACCCCGCCTCGCTCGACACCGCCACCGAGCCGGTCGAGCTGGCCGGCAACCTGATCGCCCCGGCGTTCCTCGCGGAACTCGCCATCGCAACGCCGTCCACCGAAGCCGTGCGCACCGTCCGTCTCGAAACCGAGGCCAGGCCTGCCGACGCCAAGCTCGCCGGCAGCCCGCTCTGGCGCCGCGCCGAGCCCGACAACGACATCGCCTTCGCCGAATGCGTCGCCGACGACATCGCCGCCTGGATCGCGACATGCGCCGCCTGACCAGCTTCCGATGCGCGGGGGAGACCCTCGCCGCGACGCTCGACGAGGCACCGGGCACCACCGGGCTGCTGATCGTCTCGGGCGGCAACGAGATCCGCATCGGCGCGCACCGCGGCATGGCCGAGCTTGCGGCCAGCGTCGCAGCCGCGGGCCATCCGGTGTTCCGCTACGATCGGCGCGGCATCGGCGATTCCACGGGCGAAAACAACGGCTTCGAGTCCACTTCTGATGATCTCCGCGAAGCTGTCGCCGCCTTCCGCCGCGAAGCACCGCAGCTCATTCGCATCGTCGCCTTCGGCAATTGCGACGCCGCCAGCGCCCTCATCCTGTTCCAGGCGAACACCGGCATCGACGCCCTCGTCCTCACCAACCCGTGGACGATCGAGGCGACCGACGACCTGCCGCCCGCGGCGGCGATCCGCTCGCGCTATATCGAGAAGCTCAAGAACCCGCGCGAGCTGCTCCGCCTGGTCACCGGAGGCGTGAATATCCGGAAACTTGTCAGTGGCTTGCTGAAGGTATCTGCCAAATCGTCGCAAGCACCGGCCGGTCTCCCGGCGCGCCTTGCCGCCGCCCTTGCCGCCACGCGGATTCCCGTCACGATCCTGCTCGCACGGGCCGACAACACCGCCCTCGCCTTCGCCGACCATTGGAAGGGCGAGCCCTTCGCAACCGCTCGCACGCGCTGCACTCTCGACACCTGCGACACCGACAGCCACAGCTTCGCCCGCCCCGCCGACAAGGCCTGGCTGATGCAACGCGTGCTGACGGCGCTCGAAACCTGATATCCGGAGCCTTACATGACCAGGATCGCAGTCGTCGGCACGGGCGCGATCGGCGCGACCATCGCGGCCTGGCTGATCGCCGACCCGGCGCTCGATGTCGCATTATGCGCGCGCACCCCGTTCGAACGCCTGCGCGTGCGCACGCCGGACGGCGATCTGGAGAGCTGCCCCGCCTTGCTGACCGATCCCGCGCAGGCCACGCCGGTCGACTGGGTGATCGTCGCGACCAAGACCTATGACGCGGCGGGCGCGTCACGCTGGCTCGACCGGTTGCTTCATGACGGCACGCGCGTGGCGATCCTGCAGAACGGCGTCGAGCATCTCTCGCGCTTCCCGCAGCTCGACTCCGACCGGATCGTCCCCGTGGTCGTCGACATCCCCGCGGAACGCAGCACGCCCGGCGAGGTCGTCCAGCGCCGCACCGGCAGCCTCACCATCCCCGCCGGCCCCGCCAGCGAGGCCTTCGCCGCCCTGTTCGCCGCCATCCCGATCGAGCTGCGCCTGACCGCGGACTGGTTGACCGCCGCCTGGGCCAAGCTAGCGATCAACTGCGCCGGCGTGGTCAGCGCGTTGACCCTGAAGCCCGCCGGCATTGCGAATGATCCCGAGATCGCCGAACTTATGCGCGGACTGGTGCGCGAATGCATCGCGGTGGGCCGCGCGGAGGGCGCAGCGCTCGAGGACGAGATCGCCGACCGCGTGATCGAGGGCTATCGCTCGGGTCCGGCGGACTCGATCAACTCGATCCACGCCGACCGCCTCGCCGGCCGCGAGACCGAGATCGACGCCCGCAACGAAGTGATCGTCCGGCTCGGCGCCCGCCACGGCATCGACGCCCCACTCAACCGCATGGCGGCGGCGATCATACGCGCGAGCTGAGCGCGCTCACTCCGCCGCTTCGGCGACCGCCTCGAAATCGGCCTCGGCCAGGAAGCGCTCGGCATCCAGCGCGGCCATGCACCCCGTCCCCGCCGCGGTGATCGCCTGGCGATAGACCTTGTCCATCACGTCGCCGCACGCGAACACACCCGGCACGCTGGTGCGCGTGGTGCCCGTCTCGACCTCGATATAGCTGTCGCTGTCGAGCTTCAGATGCCCGCGGAACAGCTCGGTCGCGGGATGGTGGCCGATCGCGACGAAGCCGCCCTCGACATCGATGTCGGAGAGCTCGCCGGTCACCGTGTCCTTGAGCTTGAGCCCGACCAGCCCCTCGGGATCGCCGCCGCCGACGAACTCGACGACTTCCTTGTTCCACAAGGTCTTGATCTTGGGATTGGCGAACAGCCGCTGCTGCAGGATCTTCTCGGCGCGCAGCGTGTCGCGGCGGTGGATCAGCGTGACGTCATGGCTGTGGTTGGTGAGGTACAGCGCCTCCTCGACCGCGGTGTTGCCGCCGCCGATCACCGCGACCTTCTTGCCGCGGTAGAAGAAGCCGTCGCAGGTCGCGCAGGCGCTCGCGCCCTTGCCCTTCATCGCCTCCTCGCTGTCGAGCCCCAGCCACTTGGCCTGCGCGCCGGTCGCGATCACCAGCGTGTCGCCGAGATAGACGGTGCCGCCGTCGCCGACCATGCGGAACGGCCGCTGGGTCAGGTCGACCTCGACGATCGTGTCGTACATCATCTGCGCGCCGACATGCTCGGCCTGGGCTTGCATCTCCTGCATCAGCCAGGGTCCCTGGATCACCTCGCGGAAGCCGGGATAATTCTCGACATCGGTGGTGGTCATCAGCTGCCCGCCCGGCTGGATGCCCTGCACCACGATCGGCGCGAGCCCGGCGCGCGCGCCGTAGATGGCGGCGCTGAGGCCGGCCGGGCCGGAACCGAGGATCAGCATGCGGGTCGAGTGAGTGGCGGTCATCGTCAGTCCTGTTGGCCCCGAAATAGCGTAGCGGCGCCGCATCTAGGGGGACGGCGCCGCCAATGGCAACATGGGTGGCGGCCGCCCACGCGCCAGCAAAGCGATTCTGTTGTGGACGAAAGCCGGTTGAAGCCGCCCGCTGCTTGGGCAAAGCTGGCGTCATGATGATCCGCCGCACCCTGCTCGCCGCTCTCTTGCTCCCCGCCGCCGCGCTCGCCCAGACGGCGACGGCGCCCGTCACCGCACCGGCGACGGCGCCCGCGCCTAAGCCGGCGACGCAGAAGGTGGCGATCGAGACCAGCCTCGGCCGCGTCGTGCTGGAGCTCGAGACCGAGCGCGCGCCGATCACCGCACGCAACTTCCTGCGCTATGCCGACCAGAAAAGGCTCGACGGCATCGCCTTCTACCGGACGGTCAAGGTCGCCGACAAATTCGGCTTCGTGCAGTTCGGGATCGAGGGCGATCCCAAGCGCGCGCTCCCGCCGATCAAGCATGAGCCGACCACCCAGACCGGCGTCAAGCACGTGAACGGCGCGATCTCCACCGCTCGCCTGGCGCCGGGCACCGCGCGCGGCGAGTTCACGATCAGCGTCGGGGACCAGACCTCGCTCGACGCCAATCCCTCGGCGCCCGGCGACAATCTCGGCTATGCCGCGTTCGGCAAGGTGGTCGAGGGGATGGACGTGATCTGGAAGATCCTCGATTCCCCCACCTCGCCCATCAAGGGCGAGGGCGTGATGAAGGGCCAAATGCTCGAGCCCAAGGTCAAGATACTGAGCGTCCGCCGCGTGCCGTAGATCGCTCCGTCATCCACCCGCACGCCGATCGTCACCCCGGCCTTGTGCCGGGGTCCACTGGGAGGCGGGCGTTGGACAGAGGCTCAAGGGGCGACCGGTGCGGCGCCGTGGCCCCCGGCACAAGGCCGGGGTGACGGACGAACCGCTTGCAATGTTGGATTTGTTCTGCAAACGTTCCATCCTAGCGCGTTACGCGCCCGCTCTTTCTCATCGCCGGCAGCAATCGCTTAGGCTCCAGCCAAACCCAGGCCGATAGTGTAAACCTTGTGTAAACTTCCACGGTCGGCGGTGCGCAAATCGCGCGTCGCTCACCTCCCCTTCGCAGCATCCGCGGCGCGCAGGATACGCAGCACGTTGCCCGACCAGATCTTGGCGATGTCCCGCTCCGAATAGCCGGCCGCGAGCAGCCGCTCGGTGACCTTGGGCAGCGCGGTGATGTCCTCGAATCCGCGCACGCCGCCGCCACCGTCCCAATCGGCGCCCATGCAGACATGGTCCGGCCCGGCGACCTTGAGCAGGTAGAGCAGGTTGTGCATGAAATTCTCGAAGTCGGTGTCCTGTACCGGGGCCACCTCGTCGAGCTTGCGGATGTCGGCGGTGAGCTTGGCCTGCTGCTGGGGCGAAAGCCTGGCGATGTTGTCGGCAAGGTCCGACAGGCGGTTGCGCTCGGGCGTGTAGTTCATCTTGGTCAGGAACACGCTGTTCATGCATACCGCCCCGCCCTTCGCGGCGAGCCGGCGGATGCGCGCATCGTCGATATTGCGGTTGTGGTCCCACATCGCCTTCGGTCCCGAATGCGACAGGATGATCGGCGCCTTGCTGAGCTCGAGCATCTGGTCGAACGCCGCGTCGGAGGAATGGCTGCCGTCGATCACCATGCCGAGCCGGTTCATCTCGGCGACCCATTTGCGGCCGAGCGGCGACAGCCCCTTCCACGTCGCGGTCCCTGTCGCCGAATCCCCGAGCTGGTTGTCCTTGGAATGCACCGGCCCCGCCATGCGCACCCCGCGGCGGTAGAACTCGGACAGCAGCGACAGGTCCTCGCCCAGCGGGTAGCTGTTCTCGATGCTGATGAAGGCGAAGCGCAGCCCCGCCTTGTCGGCGCGGATCGCCTGATCCGCCGTCGTCACCAGCTCGATCCGGTTGGGATAGGCCGCCATCGTCCGGTGGATCTCGTCGAGCCGCTTGAGCGCGAACGCCCTGGCTTCGGCGAAGCCCTGCGGCGTCACCGGCCCCTGGCGCGTGTAGACGACGAACATTCCGCCATCGAGCGCGGCGTCCATCCGGCCGAGATCGACCTGGGCGAGGTCGGTGCGCCAGTCATGCGTGTCGCCGAACCGCCAATTCGGGTTGGAGAACCACACCGGCGTGTCGAGATGTGTGTCGAGCGTCAGCAGCCGCTTGTGCAGCGCCTGCGGCGTCTCCGCCGGCTGCGCGACCGAGGATGAGCAGCTCGCGGCCGCGAGGGCTAGAAAAGGCAAGGCGATCAGACGCATCGAAGGCTCCGTCCACGGGAAAGTGAACGGAGCCTATCGATTGGCCGCGTCAGCGCAAGGCCGTGCTTGGGGCCGGGCTTAGTTGATCGGCTTGACGTCGAGCCCCGTCCATTTGGCGGCGAACGCCCACAGGTCGGAAGTCTCCTCGATCACCTTGTCGGTCGGCTTGCCCGAGCCATGACCGGCGCGCGTCTCGATGCGGACGAGATGCGGCTTGGGGCCGATATCCGCCGCCTGCAGCGCGGCGGTATATTTGAAGGTATGGCCGGGCACCACACGATCGTCGGTGTCGGCGGTAGTGGCGAGGATCGCCGGATAGGCCTTGCCGGCGTGGATGTTGTGGTACGGCGAATAGGCGCGCAGCACCTTCCAGTCGGCTTCCTTCGACGGATAGCCATAGTCGTCGACCCAATAGCGGCCGGCGGTCCAGCGGTCGAAGCGCAGCATGTCCATCACGCCCACCGCCGGCAGCGCCGCGGCGAACAGGTCGGGCCGCTGGTTGACCACCGCGCCCACCAGCAGGCCGCCGTTGGAGCCGCCCTGGATGGCAAGGCCGTCCTTCTTCGTGATGCCCTGCGCGATCAGATACTCGCCCGCGCCGATGAAGTCGTCGAACACGTTCTGCTTGTTGGCGAGGCGGCCGCCGTCGTGCCACGCCTTGCCATACTCGCCGCCGCCGCGGATGTTGGCGAGGACGAACACCCCGCCCTGCTCCATCCACGCCAGCCGCGCGGCCGAGAAGGCCGGGCCGTAGCTGACGTTGAACCCGCCATAGCCCCACAACAGCGTCGGCGCCGGGCCGGTCACGTCCTTCCGCTTGACGATGAACATCGGCACCCTGGTGCCGTCCTTCGAGGCGAAGAAGCGCTGCTCGACGCTGTACTTCGCCGGATCGAACGCCACCTTGGGCTGCGCCCAGGCCTTGGCCTCGCCGGTCTTCACGTCATAGCGATAGACGGTGGTCGGCATGTTGAAGCTGGTGAAGGCGTAGAAGGCCTCGCTTTCGTCGGGATCGCCGCTGAAGCCGGCGACGCTGCCGATGCCGGGCGTCGCGACCTTGCCGAGCAGCTTGCCGTCGAGCGAATAGCGGCGCATCTCGTCCTTGGCGTCGACCATGTAGCTGACGAACAGCTGTCCGCCGACGATGCCGGCGCCCTCCAGCGTCGCCGTATCCTCGGGGATCAGGTCGGTGGCGACCGGGTTCGCCTGCGCGACGTCCATCGTCACCAGCTTGATCTTGGGCGCGCCCTTGTTGGTCGTCCAGAAGAAGCGCGTGCCGACATTGCCGGCGAGGCTCCAGTTGTTCTCGAGGCCCGCGATCAGCTTGCGCGGCTTGGCGTTCGGGGTCTTGAGGTCGAGCAGGGTGATCTCGAACCGATCGTCAGTGCCTTCGCTGGTGGTGATCACCAGCCAGTTGCCATCGTCCGTGACCTGCGCGAAATGGCCGCGCCGCGGGGTCTCGGGAGTCGCGTAGATCAGCGTGTCCGCGCTCTGCGGCGTGCCGATCTTGTGGAAATAGACCGACTGGTTCTCGTTGAGCTGCTGGAACGCCTGGCCTTCGGCGGGCGCGGGGAAGCGGCTGTAATAGAAGCCCGAGCCGTCCTTCGCCCAGGCGAGGTTGCTGAACTTCATCCATTTGACCTCGTCGTCCAGCACCTTGCCGGTGGCGACGTCGAGCACCTTGACCGTGCGCCAGTCGGTGCCGCCATCCTGGATGCCGTAGACGAGCAGCTTGCCGTCCTCCGACGGAACCCACTCCGACAGCGCGGTCGCGCCGTCCTTGGCCCAGCCATTGGGGTCGATCAGGACGCGGCCCGGCGCGTCGAGGCTGTCGCGCACCCACAGTACCGCCTGGTTCTGCAGGCCGCTATTATGGCTGTAGAAGTAGCGGCCGCCCTTGCGCGTCGGCACGCCGAAGCGCTCATAGTCGAACAGCTGCTTGATGCGCGTCTTGAAGACGTCGCGGCCGGGCAGCGTCGCAAGATAGGCGTCGGTGACCTTGTTCTGCGCCTCGACCCACGCCGCGACCTCCTTGTCGTTGCGCACGTCGTTCTCGAGCCAGCGGAAGGGGTCGGCGACCTTCTGGCCGAACGCCTCCTCGGTCACATCGACTCGCTTGGTCTCGGGATAGGCGATCGGGGCGGGCATCGTGGTCGGCGACTCCGGACTGGCGTGAGCGATGGGTGCGGCGAAGAGCAGCGGGAGAGCGAGAAGCGGCGCGCGGCGCATTGGTATCTCCTGAGACGGAAGCGTCGCACCCTATTGCCGCAGGGCGTGCGGTCAAGCGTTCACGCGATCCGTTCAGGCGAAGGGGGACAGCGCCGTCGTGTAGCTCGCCCAGCCGATCACGACGAGCGGCAGGGTGGCGAAGCCGATCGCCACCACCCCGCTCACGCTCGATTGCCTGTTCGTCTTCATTTCGCCCTCGAAACCCTGTGTCGGACCGGAAGATGGGAAGCCGCGCCGCGCACCGAAGCGCAGTTATTCTTTCGGGCCCGCAACGTTGGCTTCGACCCGGCACATTGTGCAGGATGCGAGGATGACCGTCGTGCTCGCCCTGATCGCTCCGCTGCTGCTGCAGGCGGCACCCGCCGCCCCGGCGAACGCGAATGCCTGCGTCGCATCCGCCACCACCAGCGAGGGGATCCTGGGAACGTTGCGCAATCGCTGCGACTATCGCGTCGTCGCCTATATGTGCGTGGTCGGGCCACCGGTGCGGGACACCCACCTGTTCTTCGATTGCGCGAGAGGCCAGGTCGGCAGCTACGATCTCAAGCCCAATGGCACGGCGCCGGCGATCTTCCGCGGCGCGCGGCGGATCCACTGGTTCGCCTGCCGCTTCCCCGAGTTCCTGCCGCGCCAGGTGCAGTATCGCGCGGGAAAAGGCCTCACCGGACGCTGCGAATAGAAAAGGCGGCCGCACCGTCGTGCGACCGCCCTCCCCTGTCTCGCGACGAGCGCCGATCAGGCTGCTTCGTCGAAATCCTCGTCGGTCATCACCGGGCCCGAATCCTGGCCCTTGGCCGAGACGTCGCGATCGACGAACTCGATGATCGCCATCGGCGACGCGTCCGAAGCGCGCGGGCCGGCCTTGATGATGCGGGTGTAGCCGCCGTTGCGGTCGGCGTAGCGCGACGCGAGCACGTCGAACAGCTTCACCAGCTGCGCATCGTCGAGCAGGCGGGCATGGGCGAGACGGCGGTTCGACAGGCCGCCCTTCTTGGCCAGCGTCACCAGCTTCTCGACATAGGGGCGAAGCTCCTTCGCCTTGGCGACGGTGGTGGTGATCTGCTCGTGCTTGATCAGCGCGGCCGACATGTTGCGGAACAGCGCGGCGCGATGGGCCGAGGTGCGCTGAAGCTTACGGCCGCCGTACTTATGGCGCATGGGTATTTCCTTCCAGTTCGTCAGGGGGCCGTCTTACGGAACCCCAAGCCTGGTGGGACGGTGAGCCACCAAAAAACCGTCACCCCGGCGAAAGCTGGGGTCTCTCGAGCCCTTGCCACACGAGGCCCCAGCCTTCGCTGGGGCGACGGGGATGGCAGGCCCGCCGCGGCAACGCCGCGTCGTCAGACGGAACCTTCGGCCCGCTGGCCGGACTGGCGTCGTCTCCGGGTTAGCTTCGCTAACCCGGTGCGACTTAGCCCATGATCTCCTGCTCGAGCTTCTTGGCCATCTCTTCGATATTCTCAGGCGGCCAGCCCGGGATTTCCATGCCGAGGCGCAGGCCCATCGACGACAGCACTTCCTTGATCTCGTTCAGGGACTTGCGGCCGAAGTTCGGGGTGCGCAGCATCTCGGCCTCGGTCTTCTGGACCAGATCGCCGATATAAATGATGTTGTCGTTCTTGAGGCAGTTGGCCGAACGCACCGACAGTTCGAGCTCATCCACCTTCTTGAGCAGATAGCGGTTGATCGTCGCGGTGTCGCCCGTACCCGCCTCGCCCGCGCCAGCGGCCGGAGCGGCGACGCCGATCGGAGCCGAGCGGGTGATCGCCGAATCGTCGAAGTGGACGAACAGTGCGAGCTGGTCCTGCAGGATGCGCGCGGCATAGGCGAGCGCGTCCTCCGGGGTCACAGTGCCGTCGGTCTCGATCGACAGGCTGAGCTTGTCGTAATCGAGCTCCTGCCCGACGCGAGTGTTCTCGACCTTGTACGAGACCTGGCGCACCGGCGAGTAGAGCGCGTCGACCGGGATCAGGCCGATCGGCGCGTCGGCCGGACGGTTGGCGGCGGCGGGGACATAGCCCTTGCCGGTGTCCGCGGTCAGCTCCATGTTGAGCGTCGCACCGTCGTCGAGGTGGCACAGCACCAGATCGGGGTTCATCACCTCGATGTCGCCCGACACGGCGATGTCGCCGGCCTTGACCTCGGCCGGGCCGGTGGCGCTGAGCTGGAGGCGCTTGGCGCCCTCGCCCTGCATCTTGAGCGCGATCTGCTTCACGTTGAGCACGAGGTCGGTCACGTCCTCGCGCACGCCGGCGAGGCTCGAGAACTCGTGCAGCACATTCTCGATCTTGATCGAAGTGACCGCGGCGCCCTGCAGCGACGAGAGCAGCACGCGGCGCAGCGCGTTGCCGAGCGTCAGGCCGAAACCGCGCTCCAGCGGCTCGGCGACGAAGGTCGCCTTGCGCTTGCCGTCACCGCCCTTTTTCTCAAGGCCGTTCGGCTTCTTCAGTTCCTGCCAGTTCTTTGCATTGACAGACACGGGCTTCCCCTGGGTTGGGCAGGACGGGGCTATCCTGCCAGGATTGGAGCCGTCCCGCCCCGGACCCGGCACCCCGGATCCGCGAGCGAAACGGAAAGGCAAATCAGACGCGGCGACGCTTCGACGGGCGCACACCGTTGTGCGGGATCGAGGTCACGTCACGGATCGACGTGATCTGGAAGCCGACCGCCTGGAGCGCGCGCAGCGCGCTCTCGCGGCCCGAACCCGGGCCCTTGACCTCGACCTCGAGCGTGCGGACGCCGTGCTCGGCGGCCTTGCGGCCCGCGTCCTCGGCGGCGACCTGCGCGGCGTAGGGAGTCGACTTGCGCGAGCCCTTGAAGCCCATCATGCCGGCCGATGACCAGCTGATCGCATTGCCCTGGGCGTCCGTGATCGTGATCATGGTGTTGTTGAAGCTGGCGTTCACATGGGCGACGCCGGCGGTGATGTTCTTGCGTTCGCGACGGCGAAGA
>NZ_JBCNMA010000110.1:0-11542 GCF_039595165.1 Sphingomonas sp. | reverse complement strand
TGTCGAGCTGCATCGTGTCGCCTTCCTTGCCCCAGGTGGAGCGGGTCTCGAACACGGTGCCGTCGGTCATCTGCACCTTGATCATGTGATAGTCGGGGTGCGTGTCTTTCTTCACGTGCAATTCCTTGAGATACGCCGCCGGTTTCCGACCGGCAGCAAGAGGCGCGGGCCCTAGCAGAGCCGCGCCTGTGTTGCAATCACGGTGGTAATCAGGCTGAGGGCGGGTCCGCGATCATCGCGGTGAACTCGCATTCGGTCGCGAGCTCGTCGCCGAGATACGCCTTGCCGGCGAACTTGCAGATGCGCGAACGCTTCTGGAGGAACTCGACCTCCAGCCGCAGCAGCACGCCGGGCTCGACCGGCTTCCTGAACTTCACGCCGTCGATCGACATGAAATAGACGAGCTTGCCCGAGCCGGCGAGGCCCAGGCTCTCGACCGCTAGCACGCCCGCCGCCTGCGCCAGGGCCTCGACCTGAAGCACGCCGGGCATGATCGGCCTTCCCGGGAAATGCCCCTGGAAGAACTCCTCATTGATGCTCACCGCCTTGATCGCGACGATGCGCTGGTCGGGGATCAACTCCTCGACCCGGTCGACCAGCAGCATCGGGTAGCGGTGCGGGAGCGCCGCCATGACCCGCCCGATATCGAGCGGGCCGATGGAGCCCCCCGTCACTGCCGGATCGCTCACCGGCCCGGCGTGGCGGGCTGGGTGGTCTGCGCCGGCTGCTGCGGCGGCGGCGCGGTGACGCTGACGCTCGGCAGCTGCGAGTTGAGCGCGGTCAACACGCCCGCGGTGATGTCGATGCTGGTCGCCGAGAACAGGACATTGTCCTTCGCCACCGCGACCGTCGCGCCCCGCTGCTGTGCGACCTGCTGCACCACCGGCACCATCTTCTGCGCGATCTGCTGGCGGACATAGGCGACATTGCGCTGGAAGGTCTGCTCGCGCTCATTCACCTGACGCTGCGCGCCCTGCGCCTTGGTCTGGAAGGCCTGCACGCGCTGCTGCAGCGCCGCGTCGGGCTTGCCCGCCGCCGCCTTGAGCGCCGTCTCGAGCGAGGTTTGCTCGGTCTGCAGCGGCGCGCCCTGCTGCTGCGCGAACTGCTGCAGCGAGGTCAGCTGAGTCTGAAGCTGGGTGTTGGCTGCGACGCACGCGGTGCACTCGCGCATCACGCGCTCGACATCGACCACGGCGATTTTGGCTTCGGTCAGCGCCTGCGCGGCGGCGGTGCCGGCGCCGAGCGATGCGCCCGCAATCGCGAGCGCGGCGAGAATGGTCTTGGTGTTAGGCATCAGAAGGCAGTCCCTACGTTGAAGCTGAAGAGTTTGTCGTCGTCGCCCTCTTGCTTGGTGAGAGCGTAAGCGAGGTCGAGCCGCAGCGGGCCGAACGGCGAGTTCCAGTTGGCGCCGATGCCGACCGACACGCGCGGCTTGGGCGAGTTGCCCAGGAAGATTTCCTGGAACGGGTCGGTGATCTGGTTGTAGACCGAGTTGATCGACGTGCCCGAACAGACGCCACCCGCGGTTCCCGAATAGCCGACCGCGCAAGTGGTCAGCTGGCCTGGCGCGACCGTGTCGGTCACCGGAACCTGATACAATGGGCGGCCTTCGGAATCCTTCTGCGGGGTAACGATCGGCAGCAGCGTCGGCGTGCCATCCGCGTTGGTCGCCGGTAGCGCGGTATTCCAGCGCGGATCGTCCGCGCTGGTCACGATCGAACCATCCGGAGCCCTTCGCGCCTGGGTAAACACCGCGGTCGGGCTCGGCCGCCGCACGCCCCAGTTCGCGCCCGCCATCACGAAGATCGACGGACGGATGCCCATCTCGCGCGCGCCAGCGCCGAGCGGAATCTCGAGCTCGAGCTTGCCCAGATAATAGGCGCGCCCGCCAATCGCGTCGTCGAAGATCTGGTCTTCGTCGGTGATCGCCAGCTGCGTGTCGGCAGCCGCGCTTCCCGTATAGCCGATGCGCTGGATGCGCGGGCCCACGCCTCGGATGTCGAAGCCGCGGAACTGCGGCTCGCCGAGGAAGAAGCGGTCGGTGATGCGCACCGGGTCGACGCCCGCCGCGGTCTTCTCCAGGCTGTGGATATAGCCGCCTTCAAGTCCGGCGGAGAAGATCCAGCCGCCCCCGATGTTCCAGTATTTGTCGCCGTCGAACCTGCCGCGCAGATAGCGCACGTCGCCGCCCAGGCCCGCAAAGTCGCCGCCGATCACCAGCCGCTGGCCCGCGGTCGGGCGCAGGCGGCTGTTGAGGCTGTCATAGATCAGCGACAGGCCGACCGCCGAGGTCCAGCGCTTGCCCAGCGCGTCGCACAGATAGCGCCCGGCCCGAAGGGGATCGCAGACGCCGTTGGTGAAGAAGGTGCTCTCGTCGAGCCCGACCGAATCGTGCGTGAGCGAATAACGGCCCGACGCGGTCCAATATTCGGTCAGCGGCACGCCCAGCACCAGCTGCGCGCCGGTCGACACCTGCTCATAGGTGGTGCGGCGGTCGGATCCCAGATAGTTGAACGAGTTATAGTCGCGCCGGAAGATCGTGCCGCCAAGCGCGATGTTCTGGTCGAACAGATAGGGCTCGGTGAAGCCGACCTCGACCGACTTCGAATAGCTCGAATAGTCGGCCGACAGGCGCAGGTCCTGGCCCTTGCCGCGGAAGTTTCGCTGGCGGATCGAGCCCTGGAAGATGAACCGCTCGAGGCTCGAGAAGCCCGCCGAAAGCGTCAGCTCGCCGGTCGACTTCTCTTCGACATTGGCGGTCAGCACCACGCGGTCGGGCGCCGAACCTTCCTTCTGCTCGATCTCGAACTTGTCCTGGAAATAGCCAAGCGAGTTGATGCGATCCTGCGAGCGCTTGACCAGGAAGGTATTGAACGCGTCGCCTTCCGCCAGGCGCATCTCGCGGCGGATCACCTTGTCCTGCGTCTGGGTGTTGCCGGTGATGTCGATGCGCTCAACATAGGTGCGGCGCGCTTCGGCGATGTTGAAGTTGATCGTCATCGTCAACTTCTCGCGATCGCGCTGGAATTCGGGCGAGACGTTGGCGAAGGCATAGCCAAACATGCCCGCGGTCTCGGACAGGCTGTCGACCGTGTCTTCGACCAGCTTGGCGTTGTACCAGGCGCCTTCCTTGATCGCGAGGTTCGAGGCGAGCGCCTTGTCGTCGAAGTCGCGGATGTTGCTGTCGACCGTGACCGGGCCGAATTTGTAGCGCGGCCCTTCCTCGACGACATAGGTGATGATGAAGTCGCGCTTGTCCGGAGTCAGCTCGGCGACCGCGGAGACCACGCGGAAGTCGGCATAGCCTTCGGTCAGATAGAACTGGCGCAGCTTCTGCTGGTCATATGCCAGACGATCCTGGTCATAGCTGGTGTTCGAGCTGAAGATGCTGGTGAGGCGCGCCTGCTTGGTCGCCATCTCGCCGCGCAGCTTGCCGTCCGAGAACACCTCGTTGCCGATGATGTTGATCTGGCGGACCTTCGACTTCGGGCCCTCCTGGATCTCGAAGATGATGTCGACGCGGTTCTGGTCGAGGCTCACCATCTTGGGCTCGACGCTCGCGGCGAAGCGGCCCTGGCGGCGATACAGCTCGACGATGCGCGCGACGTCCGCGCGCACCGCGGTGCGGGTGAACATCTGGCGCGGCGCCAGCTTGATTTCCTTGACGATCTTGTCGTTCTTCAGCCGCTTGTTGCCCTCCAGCACCACGCGGTTGATGATCGGATTCTCGCGCACGCGCACCACGATGTCGCCGCTCTCGACGCCCTCGATCGTCACGTCGGCGAGCAGCTCGCTCGCCAGCAGGTCGCGGATCGCCTGGTCGAGGCTCTCGGTGGTGTAGGGCTGGCCCACGCGGATCCGGGTGTAGGACAGCACCGTCTCGGGCTCGAGGCGCTGCGTGCCCTCGACGCGCAGCGTACGCACCGTGCGCGCCGGCTCCGGAATCGCCACCGGCGTCACCGGCTGTTGCGCCTCGGGCGCGGGCTGTGTGGCGGACGCGGGCTGCTGCGGCGCGGGGGCCTGCTGCGCATGCGCCACGCCTGACAGAATCGTGCCTGTCAGAAGCAGCGCGGTGGCGCGCACGCCGAGTTTCGTAACCTTGATTGCAGTCACTATCCTACCCCAGGATTCGAGAGTGTTTTCTGGCCGAAGCATGGGTCGGCGCACCGCCCTGCCCTAACCGCGTCAGCCGATCAACCCGGCTAGGTTCCTCCACACGCCAAAGGCGCCCAGATCGTTGAACGTCACCAGCAGCATCAGCGCCAGGATCGCCACCATCCCGCCGCGGAACGCCCATTCCATTACTTCGGGCTCGACGGGTTTCCGCCGCACTGCCTCGATCGCATAGAACAGAAGATGGCCGCCATCCAGCACGGGGACTGGCAACAGGTTAATGAATCCCAGATTAATCGAGATGAGCGCGATCAGGAACACGAACTCGGTCGGTCCCAGTACGAAACGCTCGCCGGAGACTTGCGCGATTCGCAGCGGCCCGCCCAGTTCCTCGACCGAGCGGCGGCCGCTGATGATCTGGCCGAGCCCGTCCAGCGTGGTCTGGATCACCTCGCCCGTCATGCGCACGCCCGCGGGCAGCGCCTCGATCGCACCGACCCGGACGTGCACCGGGTCGGTCGGGCCGATGCCCATCCGTCCGATGCGATATTCATTGCCGAAGCGATCGCGCTCGATCCGCACGCCGATGCGTGCGGTCAGGTCCTGGCGCACGCCTTCACGCTCGATGGTCAGCTTCACGGTCTCGTCGGGACGCATCGTGAAGTAGCGGCGCAGGTCGTTGAATCGCTCCATTCCACGCCCGTCGATCGCGACGATGCGGTCGCCGGTGCGCAGGCCCGCCGTCGCCGCCGCGCTCTTTGCCTCGACGATGCCGACGGTGCTCGGCGTCCGGTTCTCGCCGAACGTCGCGGCAAACGCCGCCAGGATCAGGACCGCGACCACGAAATTGGTGACCGGCCCGGCGGCGACCACGATCGCGCGCTGCCACACGGGCTTGGCCTGGAAGGTCTTGGCGCGTTCGGCGGCAGGCAGCGACAGCCATTCGGGGCTCGGCTGCCCCGCCGGGTTCATGTCGCCCGCGAACTTCACATAGCCGCCGAGCGGCAGCCACCCGAATTTCCAACGCGTCCCGCGCTTGTCGGTATAGCCCGCGATCTCGCGCCCGAAGCCGATCGAGAAGGCATCGGCTTTGATCCCGAACAGCCGTCCGGCGGCGTAATGACCCAGCTCGTGGACGAAGACGAGCGGCCCGATCACCAGGAAAAAGGCCAGGAGGTAGAAGAAGAACCCTGGATTCTCGGTCAAATTACGCAGTCCTTCACACGCTCGCCCGCAATGTTCCGCGCTTCCGCGTCGATCGCCAGCACTTGATCGAGCGTCGCCGGCGCGGCCGGATCATAGCATTCGAGCGTATCCGCGACGATTGCGGCAATTTCAAGAAAGCCGATGCGCCGTGCCAGGAACGCGGCGACCGCCACTTCGTTGGCCGCGTTGAGCACCGCCGGCCGGGCCCCGCCAGCCGCCAGCGCCTCGCGCGCGAGCTTGAGGCATGGGAAACGCGTGTAATCCGGCGCCTCGAAGTCGAGCCGTCCGATCGTCGTCAGGTCGAGCCGCTGGCACGGCGTCGCCATCCGCCGCGGCCAGGCCAGCGCATGCGCGATCGGCACGCGCATGTCGGGCGAGCCAAGCTGCGCCAGCACCGAACCGTCGGCATATTCGACCATCGAATGGATCACCGACTGGCGGTGCACGATCACGTCGAGCTGTTCCGGCGTCACCGGGAAGAGGTGGAAGGCCTCGATCACCTCGAGGCCCTTGTTCATCAGCGTCGCCGAATCGACGCTGATCTTGGCGCCCATCGACCAGTTGGGATGCGCCACCGCCTGCTCGGGGGTGATGCCGCGCATCTCGTCCAGGCCGCGCTCGCGGAACGGGCCGCCGCTCGCGGTCAGGATGATCCTTGAGATACGATCGGCATTGCCGGGCTCAAGGCACTGGAAAATAGCGTTATGCTCCGAATCGACCGGAAGCAACGTGGCGCCGTGTCCGGCCACCGCCCGCATCACCACCTCGCCCGCCGAGACCAGCGATTCCTTGTTGGCGAGCGCCACCGTGCCGCCATTCTCGAGCGCCGCCAGCACTGGCTTGAGGCCGGCGGTGCCGACGATCGCCGCCATCGTCCAGTCGGCGTCCATGCGCGCCGCGTCGCACACTGCATCTGCGCCGCCCGCCGCCTCGACTCCGCTCCCCGCCAGCGCTTCGCGCAGTGCGGGGAGGCAGGTCGCGTCCGCCACCACAGCGAGCTTCGCCCGCACTCGCCGCGCCGCCGCCGCGAGCCGCGCGACATCGCAATTGGCGGTCAGCGCGACCACCTCGAACGCCTCGGGCTCGCGCTCGATCAGGTCGAGCGTCGAGGTGCCGACCGATCCGGTCGCGCCCAAAATGGTGACGGTCTTCATCGAGACGCGCTTCATCGAATCGCCAAAACCAGCAGCGCCGCCACCGGCGCCACCGGCACAAGCCCGTCGAGCCGGTCGAGCAGTCCGCCATGGCCGGGGAGCAGATTGCCCGAATCCTTGACCCCCGCGCACCGCTTGAGCCAGCTCTCATAGAGGTCGCCCGCCTGCGCCAACGCCGCCAGCAGCGGCGTCGCCAGCGCCAGCCGCCAGTCGAGCCCGAAGCCGATCAGGAGGCATGCGAACAGCCCTGCCGCAGCCACGCCGCCGAAGAACCCGGCCCAGGTCTTGTTGGGACTCACCGCGGGCATCAGCTTGGCTCCGCCGATCGCGCGCCCCGCGAAATAGGCGCCGATGTCGCACGCCCACACCAGCGCCATCGTCCAGAAGGCGAGCAGCAGGCCCTGGTCCTGCTCGCGCAGCACCAGCAGCGCCAGCACCGGCAGGCCGACATAGACCTCGCCCACGCCCAGCATGCCGTTCTTCGTCACGATCGCGACGAAGAACATCGCGCCCAGCACGAGTCCGAAGGCGAGGAAGCCCGGTCCCGCCGCGACCGGCGCCATGATCGCCAGCGGCACCGTCAGCGCATATTGCGCGAGCTTGCGTTGGCGCCGGTCCGCGCCGTGCAGCCCGCCCCATTCGTGCATCATCAGGATCCCGGCGACCGCCACCAGCAGCCAGAAGGCGAAGCCGCCCAGCCACAGCGCCGTCCCCGCCACCGCGATCAGCACCACGCCGACCAGCGCGCGGGTCGGCAGATCGGCATTCTTCCGGGGCGGCACTTGAGTCACAAGCCTCCGAACCGGCGCTGCCTTTGGCCGAACTGCGCGATCGCGTCGGCCAGCGCGGCACCGTCGAAATCGGGCCACAGCGTATCGACGAACAGCAGTTCGGCATAGGCCGCCTGCCACAGCAGGAAGTTGGACAGCCGCTGCTCGCCCGAGGTGCGGATCAGCAAGTCGAGCGGGGGCAGCCCGTGCGTCGTCAGCGCGTCGCCGAACATCGCGTCGTCGATCTGTGCCGGGTCGAGCTCGCCTGCCCTTGCAGCCGCCGCCAGCCGCCGCGCCGCCGCGACGATCTCGGCCTGCGCGCCATAGTTGAGCGCGATCACAAGCGTCGCGCCGGTGTTGGTCGAAGTACGCTCGATCGCCTCGTCGATCATCTTCACGAGATCGCCCGACAACGCATGATAGTCGCCGATCACGCGCAACCGCACATTCTCGCCGACCAGCTCGCGCAGCTCATTCTTGAGGAAATGACGCAGGAGACCCATCAGGTCGCGCACTTCCTCCTCGGGCCGGCGCCAATTCTCCGAGGAGAAAGCATAGAGCGTCAGCACCTCGATGCCGAGCTCGCGCGCGGCCTTGGACACGCGGCGCACCGCCTCGACACCCTGCTTGTGCCCGGCGAGCCGCGGCAGCCGCTTGGCCTTCGCCCAGCGGCCATTGCCGTCCATGATGATCGCGACGTGGCGGGGAACGGCCCCGCCCTCCGGACTGACCGGAAGAGGCGCGGAAGCCGCGGTCACTTGCCGAGAATTTCCTTCTCTTTCGCAGCCGCCGCAGCGTCGATCTCGGCGATCGTGCTGTCGGTCAGCTTCTGCACGTCGCCCTCGTGGCGCTTGCGCTCGTCCTCGCCGAACTCGCCCTTCTTCTCGTCGGCCTTGAGGCTGTCCATGCCGTCGCGGCGCACGTTGCGCACGGCGATGCGGGCGTTCTCCGCATATTTGCTGGCGAGCTTGGCCAGCTCCTTGCGGCGCTCCTCGGTCAGGTCGGGGATCGGCAGGCGCAGATTCTGTCCGTCGACGATCGGGTTGAGCCCGAGCCCGGCCGAGCGGATCGCCTTGTCCACCGGTCCGACGTTCGACTTGTCCCACACCTGCACGCTCAGCATGCGCGGCTCGGGCGCGGAGACCGTCGCCACCTGGTTCAGCGGCATGTGCGAGCCATAGACTTCGACCGTCACCGGATCGAGCAGCGAGGTGTTGGCGCGTCCGGTGCGCAGGCCGGACAGGTCGTGTTTCAGCGCTTCGACCGCGCCCGCCATGCGGCGCTCGAGGTCGGCCTTGTCGTAAGCGGCCATTGTCAGGCTCCTCTTATTCGGATTGCGGATTACGGACGATCGTCGAGGTGCCCTCGCCCTGCAGCACCGCCGCGAGATTGCCCTCGTCGCGGATGTTGAACACCACGATCGGAATGTCGTTGTCGCGGCACAGCGCGACGGCGGTCGCGTCCATGACCTTGAGGTTGTCGACCAGCACCCGGTCGAAGCTCAACTCGTCATAGCGCGTCGCGTCGGGCACCTTCTTGGGGTCGGCATTGTAGACGCCGTCGACGCTGGTGCCCTTGAACAGCGCGTCGCAGTTCATCTCGGCCGCGCGCAGCGCTGCCGTGGTGTCGGTGGTGAAGAACGGCAAGCCGGTGCCCGCGGCGAAGATCACCACACGGCCCTTCTCCATGTGCCGCATCGCCTTGCGCCGGATATAGGGCTCGGACACGCTCGCCATCGGGATCGCCGACTGGACGCGCGTGTCGACGCCGAGCCGCTCGAGCGTGTTCTGCATCGCCAGCGCGTTCATCACCGTCGCGAGCATGCCCATATAGTCTGCGCTGGCCCGCTCGAAGCCCTGCGCCGCACCGGCCAGCCCGCGGAAGATATTGCCCCCGCCAACCACCATGCAGATCTCGAGCCCGGTCTCGGTCGCCGCCTTGACCTCGCGCGCGACGCGCTCGCAGGTCGCGGGGTCGATGCCGAACTGGCCCTGGCCCATCAGCACCTCGCCCGAAAGCTTGAGCAGGATTCGTTTGAAGCGCGGAGCGGTCATCTGGCCCTTGATTCTGTGGGTTATCGGGGAGCGGCGCGGACCTTAGATGCGGCCTCGGGCAAAGCCAAGCGCAAGCCCGATAATTTGATCGCCGTCGCGGCGATGCGATGCTAGCGTTCCATCGTAACGCCGCAGGAAGACGCACGCATGATCCGCCCGCTGCTCGCCGTTTCGCTGCTGCTCGCCGCCGCGCCGCTGTCCGCGCAGCACGGCGACCGTACCGAGCGGGTCAAGTTTGCCCGCGGCACCGCATCCAAGGTGATCAAGGGCGAGCTGCGCGGCCAGTCCGGCATCACCTATGTCGTCGGCGCTCGCGCCAGGCAGCTGATGACCGTCACGGCGACCACCAGCAACGGATCGACCTTCTTCGACGTGATCGGCCCGAGTGGCGGCGAACCGGTGTTCAACGGCTTCGAGTCGGCGACCGCTTCAGCTTCGAGGTGCCCATGAGCGGCGACTACCGCATCCGCATGTACCGCACCGGCAAGGTCATCCGCCGTAACGAGATCGCGCGCTACGCGCTGACGATCGGCATCCAGTAGGGACGCCGCATGCCCACCCACGCCCAGCTCGCCGCCAAGCTCCTGCGCGACGCCGCGACTTTCTTCCGCAACGTCGGCGCGCAGAATCCGGAGCTTGCCGACGACATGAACGAGAACGCCGCCGTTTATGAGCAGGTCGCCGACCTCACCGAGACCAATCCGCTCGGCGAACTTCCGCTCGGTGACCCCGACTAAGGGTTGAGGGCGAGGATCAGCCAGGGGACGCCGAACCGGTCGGTCACCATCCCGAACAATTCCGCCCATTCGACCTTGGTCAGCGGCGTCGTCACCTTTCCGCCGGCCGCCAGCCCGTCGAAAATCCGTCGTGCGTCCGTGGCATGTTCGACATGCATCGCGACGTTAAAGCCACGTGGCGGGGCATATTGCCCCACGGGCAAGTCGTTGCCGAGGATGCGGTTGTCGCCGATCCGGAGCTCGGCGAAGCGGATCATCCCGGGCCCGCCGTCGCTCGAGCCGGGTGGCAGCGGAACCTCCCTGGTGTCGCCGAGCGCATTCATCACCGCGATTTCGCCGCCGAACAGCTCGGCATAGAGCTCGAACGCCTGCCGGCAGTTGCCGTCGAACTCGAGCTGGGCCGCGATCTGCATGGCTAAGGGTCTCCCTTGATGCCGCTCACCGTTCGAACCGCTTCGATCAAGGAGTGGTTCCCGGGGAGCCCGCCGTCGCGCCCACGAAAAAAAGGCGCGGCCACCGCAGCGGCCGCGCCCCTCTTGTTCGCAATCGAAGCGACTTAGCGGGTGATGCCCGCCGTCGCCGCGACTTCCGCGGCGAAGTCGCTCTCTTCCTTCTCGATGCCCTCGCCCAGCTGGAAGCGGACAAAGTCCTTGAGCACGATCGAGGTGCCCGCGTCCTTGCCCGCCTTGGCGATGACGTCGGCGACCGGAGTCTTGCCGTCCATCACAAGCAGCTGGCTGAGCAGCGCGTTTTCCTTGGCGAACTTCTTGACCGCGCCTTCGACCATCTTCTCGATGATGTCGGCCGGCTTGCCGCTCTCCGCCGCCTTCTCGCGGCCGATCGCGCGCTCGCGCTCGAGCACGTCCTGGTCGAGGCCGCTCTCGTCGAGCGCCAGCGGGAAGGCCGCGGCGATGTGCATCGCGAGCTGCTTGCCGAGCGGCTCGAGCACGTCGACGCCGGCATCGCTCTCGAGCGCGACGAGCACGCCGATCTTGCCCAGGCCCGGGGCCGCGGCATTGTGGACGTAGGGGATCACCGCGCCGTTGGTCACCTCGACCTTCTTCGCGCGGCGCAGCACCTGGTTCTCGCCGATCGTCGAGATGTTGGCCGTCAGCACTTCTTCGACGGTGCCGCCCTGCGGCAGCGCAGCCGCCTTGAGCGCCTCGATGTCGTCGATGCCCTGCTCCAGGGCGACCGCGGTCACGTCACGGACGAAGCCCTGGAAGATCTCGTTCTTGGCGACGAAGTCGGTCTGCGAGTTGACCTCGACCGCCACGCCCTTTGTGCCCGCGACGGCGACGCCGACCAGACCTTCCGCGGCGGTGCGGCTCGACTTCTTGGCGGCCGCCGCCAGGCCCTTGGCGCGCAGCCAGTCGGCCGCGGCCTCCAGGTCGCCATTGGTCTCGGTCAGCGCCTTCTTGCAGTCCATCATGCCGGCGCCGCTCTTCTCGCGCAGTTCCTTGACGGCTGCTGCAGTGATCTCGGCCATGTCTAATTCCTCAGGTTAA
>NZ_JBCNMA010000109.1:0-11662 GCF_039595165.1 Sphingomonas sp. | reverse complement strand
GGCGTGGTCGAGTCGGTGGGGGAGGGGGTCACCGACCTTTCGCCCGGCGACCGCGTGCTCGGCGCGACCGGCTGGAACGGCCTTGCGGAGCGGGTCGCGGTCGATCGCCGCCGCCTCTACCGACTCCCGAAAGGGCACAGCTTCGAACAGGGCGCTTCCTTGCTGATGACCTATGGCACGAGCATTCACGCGTTGCTCGACCGCGGGCGCCTGAAAGCGGGCGACACGCTGCTGATCCTGGGCGCGGCGGGCGGCATTGGTCTCTCGGCGATCGAGCTCGGCAAGGCGTTCGGCGCGCGCGTCGTCGCGGCGGTGTCGAGCGAGGAAAAAGCGGCCGCCGCGAAGGCCGCTGGCGCCGACGAGACCGTCGTCTATGGCCGTGCCCCCTTCGACAAGGACCAATCCAGGGCGCTTGCCGAGCAGTTCAAGGCCGCGGTCGGCCCGGACGGCGCGCAGGTGATCTACGATCCCGTCGGCGGCGACTATGCCGAGCCCGCGCTGCGCTCGATCGGCTGGGAAGGACGCTATCTCGTCGTCGGCTTTCCGGCGGGCATCCCCAAGCTCCCGCTCAACTTGACGTTGCTCAAGAGTTGCGACGTGTGCGGCGTGTTCTGGGGCGCCTTCGCCGCGCGCGACCCCAAGGCCAACGCCGCGCATGTCGAGCACCTCTTCCGCCTGTGGGAGGAGGGGAAGATCAACCCCCATGTCAGCGAGACCTTCGCGTTCGAGGACGGCGGCAAGGCGATCGCGAAGCTCGCAAGCCGCGGTGCGATCGGAAAACTGGTGGTGAAGGTCGCGAATTGAGAATCCACCACCTTGCAATGTTGGATTTCAACTGCTTCGATCAGGTTCGCTCTTCGAATCGTCGATCCGGCCAAAGGTTACAGTTTCGAGCGGGATTCGCGTAACTTCGTCAACTTCGGGCGAGTCCCCGCGCTCGCGATGCACCAGCGACACCAGCACGAACGAGATGATCATCAGCAGATACCACGCGCCGAGCTTGCCGGGGTGGACCATCGCCCAGCCATTCTCCTGCCCCGGATAGAGCCAGGCGCGCGAGAAGGTGCCGATATTCTCGGCGAGCCAGATGAACAGCGCGACCAGCAGCCAGCCGATCAGCAGCGGCATCCAGCGCTCGGTGCGGAACGGCATGAATCGCACCCGGGTCCGCCAGAAGAGCAGCGCGGTGGCCGCGAACAGCGCGATGCGGATATCGGGCAGCCAATGGTGTGCGAAGAAGTTGATGTAGATCGCCGCCGCCAATGCATAGCTCGCCCAGCGCGGCGGATAATGGTCGAAACGGAAGTGGAAGATGCGCCAGACGCGCGCGATGTAGCTGCCTACCGCCGCATACATGAAGCCCGAGAACAGCGGGACGTCGCCGATCCGCAACAGGCTCGGCTCGGGATAGAGCCACGAGCCGTGCGCGGTCTTGAACAGCTCCATCACCGTGCCGACGGCATGGAAGGCGAGGATCACCTTGGCTTCGTTCCAGCTCTCCAGCCGGAAGGCGAGCATGGCGAGCTGGATCGTCACGGCGCCGATCGTCAGGAAATCGTAGCGCGCCAGCGGCGCGTTCGCGGGGTAGAAGAAATGCGTGGCGAGCAGCAAGGCGAGCATCAGCGCCCCGAACAGGCACGCCCAGCCCTGCTTGAACCCGAACAGCAGGAACTCGTAGAGCGCGCCCTGCCAGCCCGAAGTCGGCTGCGCCGCTTCGAGCCGGGCGCGGATACGGGCAAAGCGGGTGGCGCCGGCCGGGTCGGTCAATCGTCTTGCCCTTCTTCAGTCGCGCCGAGCTTGTTTCAGCATCCGCCGCGCCGCAAGCCGCTAACGCACTTGCCGGCGGCGGACACCGAAACGACGCCCTTGCTGACGGGCCTCAATAGCCCCTGTGCGTGATGTGCACGTCGTTGGGATAGGGCGCGCCGATCCCGGTCTCGAGCGCTGCCTTGAGGCTCATCAGGAACATCGCCCATTTGGTGGTGCAGGTGTGCATGAACTCGTTCTGCTCCCGCCAGCCGGAATGCTTGAACAGCACCGCGACGTCGTCGCCGTCCTGCGACAGGTCGAAGCCGATCCGCGTGCCGAGCCAGGATTCCGGGCCTTCGATCACTTCCCACAGCACGCGCTGCTCGGGTTCCAGCTCGATCACCTTGACGCCGTTGAAGCCGTGCTCGCCGAAGCGGAAACCGATCTCGCCGCCGACGGCGCTGCTGCCACTTGTGTCGGTCGTCCACCAGGTCGAGAGGCCGTCGATCGTGGCGAGTGCGGCATAGGCCTGGGCGGGCGTGGCCTTGATCGCCACCTTGTGCAGGATATCGGGCATTGCAATTCTCCGTTGGTTGCGCCGTTCGAGCGGCTGCACCATCGGATAGGCCCGAGCGCGCGGGCGGTGAGAGTTACAATGCTGGCGCGATTGCCCGCGCTACTTCGCCCGCCGCGACATGAACGCCAGCCGCTCGAACAGCATCACGTCCTGCTCGTTCTTGAGCAGCGCGCCGTGCAGCGGCGGGATCGCCTTGCTGGGATCGCGCGACTGGAGCACGTCGAGCGGCATATCCTCGTGCAGCAGCAGCTTGAGCCAGTCGAGCAGCTCGCTGGTGGAAGGCTTCTTCTTGAGCCCCGGCACCTCGCGGATGTCGTAGAAGATGTCCATCGCCTTGCTCACCAGCAGCTTCTGGATGCCGGGGAAATGGACGTCGACGATCGCCTGCATCGTCTCGCGGTCGGGGAATCTGATATAGTGGAAGAAGCAGCGGCGCAGGAACGCGTCGGGCAGCTCCTTCTCGTTGTTGCTGGTGATCACCACGATCGGCCGCTCGGCGGCGCGTACCGTCTCGCCGGTCTCGTAGACATGGAATTCCATGCGATCGAGTTCCTGGAGCAAGTCGTTGGGGAATTCGATATCGGCCTTGTCGATCTCGTCGATCAGCAGCACGGGCAGGGTGGGGGAGGTGAAAGCCTCCCACAGCTTGCCGCGGCGGATATAGTTGGAGATGTCGTGGACGCGCTCCTCGCCGAGCTGCCCGTCGCGCAGCCGGGCGACCGCGTCATACTCGTACAGGCCCTGATGCGCCTTGGTCGTCGATTTGACGTTCCACTCGATCAGCGGCGCGCCCACCGCCTTGGCGATCTCGTACGCCAGCACGGTCTTCCCCGTGCCCGGCTCGCCCTTGACCAGCAGCGGGCGGCGCAACGTCACCGCGGCGTTGACCGCGACTTTGAGGTCGTCGGTGGCGATATAGCTCTGGGTGCCTTCGAAGCGCATGCGGGTCCCCGATCGGAAGATCGGGTATGGCGGTAGCTGGACCAGGGCCCGGGATGCAAGCTGTTTGCCTGTCGTGCGCCGCTCCCGTAGAACTTCGGCGCGGCCCGACTCCACGCCGCGCATGCAGAGAGAGGAACGTTCGATGCCGAAGCTGTATACCGGATCCCTGCTTGTCTCTCCCCTTGTGGGCCTCGTGCTCCTCGCCGGCTGCGGCCAGAAGCCCGCGACCGCTCCGGCCAACGGGACGACCGACACGACCGCGGTGGCAAACGAGACCACCGCGCCGCCCGTCGTTCCGCCGCAGACCGTGGCCTATGACTGCATGCCCGCGCTGCTGCTCAGCGCGACCTATGACACCAGCGTCACCCCCGCCAAGGCCAAGCTGATGATCGGCGACAAGAGCTACGAGCTGACCGGCGTCCAGGCCGCGAGCGGTGCGAAATATGCTACCGACCAGGGGCGCTCCGCCGGCAAGACGCTGGTCTGGTGGACCAAGGGCGAGGAAGGCACGCTGTTCGAGGGCAAGGTCGGCGGCACCGAGGCCGACGAGAAGAAGGTTTCGAGCTGCAGCCCGCGCCGCAGCTGATCCGCGAAGGGCGGGGCGTGGTTGCCGCGCTCCCGCCTGTTCAGCAGATAGCGATCGGCAGACGGGGTCAGTGCGCGTCGCGGGCCGATGCGCGCGCTTCGAGCACGTCCCACAGGCCGCGATGCTGGGCGAGCATCTGCTGCGCGCCGAACAGCATCGCGCGCTCGACCGGCAGCGTCGCGGCGAGCGCGTCGATCACCGTCGCGGTCTCGAACGCCGGGGGCAGGGCGGAGGCGGGCGGGTCGATCCCCAGCCGCTCTCCGGCGATGTTCAGCAGTGCACGGATCGCGGGCCAGTCGAGCACCAGCGCGAGCACCGTGCCGTCGGCGCAGCCCGTGCGGTCGGACTGGGCCAGCATATCGAGCGCGTGGCGCTGGGCCGCGATCGCCGCTTCGGACTGGGCCTGGCCGGGCGTGCTCGGCAACGGCCCGGCCGCGGCGACGAGGCGGACGATATAAGCGCGCTCGGCGGCGAAGCCCGCGGCCGCCTCCGCCATCCACGCCGCCGTGGCACCTTCGTGCGAATGCTCGAGCGCCTGCTCGATCACGTCAGGGTGACGCGCGTGGAGCAGGCAGAACTGGTGCACGACATCGGACAGGTCGCGCATCGGCGCGACGCCGGTGGCGAGGCGCGCGAGAAAGCGATGGCTCGCGCTGCCGTCGGCGGCGACCAGTGCCGTCAACGTGCCCGAAGCTCCGCCTAGTCCCGCCGTCTGCACCGACTCCAACGCCATAGGTCCCCACGCTCGCTTCGCACCAGCCGCTCCGGCGCTTGTGAATCCCCTGTGATCCACAGGTCTATACCGAAGCACGTAAAGACGTGGTTGATGCGCGATTTACCGCGCCGACGGGTGTGGAAAACTCGACAGATGCTGATGCGAATAGCGGCCTCGCGTGCGACGAGGGTCACCTCGCCACCATATTCCGGCGGGAATCCAAGCTCTTGTTGCCATCCGGGAGCGTGTCGAAGGCCTGCCCTTGATCGGGAAGATTCCGGTGCCGCGACGCCGGGGAAAACGGGCGATGGCCGAAAGGCGAAGTTCTGAACGGCGTGACAACCCGTCGAGGGGCCTTTTCAATAACTGACGCGTCAGTTATTTATGACCCATGCCCCGCCGCACCCCGCCAGATCGCCGCGAATCGATCCTCACCGCCGCGCGGACTGAGTTCGCCGCACGCGGCTATGCGGGCACGCGAATGGAGGACGTGGCGGCGCGGGTCGGTATCTCCAAGGCGGCGCTCTACCTCCAGTTCGCCGACAAGGCGGCGCTGTTCCGCGAGCTGGTCGACTGGATGCTCGCCACCCGGCTGCCCGCCGCGCTGCCGCCCGAGATGGAGTCGGCGCCGCCGTCCGCACAGCTCCAGGCGCTGGTGCGGTTCGGCGCAAGCCAACTCGCCCAGCCCGAGATCGCGTTCCTGCCCCGCCTGGTGATCGGCGAGGGTGGCAATTTCCCCGAAATGGCGCGCACCTATCACGATCGCGCGGTGAGCCGCATCCTGACCCTGGTGGAGAACATCATCGCGCGCGGGGTCGCGTGCGGGGAGTTCCGTACGGTCGACCCGCATCTGGCGGCGCGTAGCGTGGGCGGGGCGCTGCTGCTCGGCGCGCTGTGGAAGACGGTGTTCGAGCCGGTCGGCGCCGAGCCGGTGGAGATGGAGGCGCTCGCCGCCTCGCATCTCGATATCGTTCTGAACGGGCTTCTCGCGGGAGTGCGCGCATGAAACGGATTTTGCCGCTGGTGGTGATCGGACTGGCGGTTCTCGCCGGCCTGGTCTGGTTCGCCTTCGGACGCGACGACGGGCCCGAGCCATGGCTCGGCTATGTCGAGGGCGAGGCGATCGAGGTCGCCGCGCCGGTCTCCGGCCAACTCGCCAGCCTCGCCGTGCAGCGCGGCGGGCAGGTAATGGCGGGACAGGCGCTGTTCGCGCTCAATCCGGAGACGACCGCGGCGGAGTTGCGGCGGCTCGAAGCGCAGCTCGCCACCGCGCGTGCCCAGCGCGACGACCTGACCAAGGCGCGCCAGCGGCCCGCCGAGCTCGACATCGCCCGCGCCCAGCAGGCGGCGGCGCGCGCCGAAGTGACGCGCACCGCGCGCGACTATCAGCGGATCGCGACGCTCGCCCAGCGCGGCTTCGCGACCAAGGTCCAGCTCGATGCCGCGCGCGCCGCGGCCGAGAGCGCCCGTGCTTCGCTCAGCCAGGCGCAGGCGAGCGAGGCCTCGGGCGAGCTCGCCGGCCGCACTGACCAGATCGCCGCCGCCGACGCGCAGATCACCGCGGCCGAGGCCGCGATCGCGGCGCAGCGGCGGCGCGGCGCGGAGATCGCGCCCGCCGCGCCGATCGCCGCGCTGGTCGAGCAGACCTATTTCAACCCGGGCGAATGGGTGCCTGCCAACACGCCGGTCGTGCGCCTGCTCCCGCCCGGCCGGGTGAAGATCCGCTTCTACGCGCCGCAGGAGGCGATTTCAGCGCTGAAGCCGGGGTCGAAGGTGCGCGTCAGCTGCGATGGCTGCGGCGAGCCGGTTGCCGCGACCGTCCGATACGTCGCGCCTCAGGCGGAGTTCACCCCGCCGGTGATCTATTCCGAACGCGCCCGCGCCAAGCTCGTCTTCCTGGTCGAGGCCTATCCCGATGCCGGAGTCGAGCGGCTGCGCCCCGGCCTGCCGGTCGAGGTCCATCCGCGATGAGCGACGCGCCCGCGATCGACGTCAACGGGCTGATCAAGAAGTTCGGCAACCGCACGGTGGTCGACAAGTTCAGCCTCGAGGTGGCGCGGGGCCGCATCTGCGGGTTCCTCGGCCCCAACGGTTCGGGCAAGACCACCACGCTGCGCATGATCTGCGGCCTGCTCATCCCCGACGGCGGGGAGGGCACCGTGCTCGGCCTCGACCTGCGCACCCAGCGCGAGCTGATCAAGCTCAAGATCGGCTACATGACTCAGCGCTTCGGGCTGTTCGAGGACCTGACGATCCGCGAGAATCTCGCCTTCGTCGCCGACGCCTATGGCCTCGACGGCAAGAACGCCCGCGTCACCGCCGCGCTCGAACGGCTCGGGCTCGAGACCCGCGCCGACCAGCTCGCCGGCACGCTGTCGGGCGGGTGGAAGCAGCGCCTCGCGCTCGCCGCCTGCGTGCTCCACGATCCCGAGATCCTGCTGCTCGACGAACCCACCGCCGGCGTCGACCCGCTCGCCCGGCGCGAATTCTGGGACCAGGTCCATATGCTTTCGGCCGAGGGCACCACCGTGCTCGTCTCGACCCATTATATGGACGAGGCCGAGCGCTGCCATGACATCGCGTACATCGCCTATGGCGTGCTGCTCGCGCGCGGCACGGCGGAGGAGATCGTCGCCGGCTCGGGCCTGGTCGCGCTGGCGGGGGAGGGGCCGGGTGCCGACCGGCTCGCGCCCCGGCTCGAGAACCGGCCCGGCGTCGACATGGCCGCCGCCTTCGGCCCCACGCTCCACGTCTGCGGTCGCGACATGAGCGCCCTCAAGGCCGCCGTCGCCGACGTCGCGCCCGAGATCAGCTGGCGCGAGACCGATCCCACGCTCGAAGACGTCTTCATCCACCTCATGCGCGGCGCGACGGATAATAGCACTGGGGACAACGGCACGCAGGCGCGCGCATGACCGGGAACGTCGTCTTCGCCTGGCGCCGCATCTGGGCGGTCCTCGTCAAGGAGGTCCACCAGCTCCGCCGCGACCCGCTTACCTTCGGCATGGTGGTCGGGCTGCCGTTGGTCCAGCTCATCCTGTTCGGCTTCGCGATCAACAACGATCCCCGCCACCTGCGCGCCGCGCTCGAGATGAACGACCATAGCTCGATCACCCGCACCGTCGAGAATTCGCTTCGCGCCAGCTCCTATTTCGAGCTCGTCCCGGTGACGAAACCGGGGGAGGGTGAGGCGATGCTGCGCCGCGGCTCGGTCCAGTTCCTCATCGTCGTGCCGACCAACTTCACCCGCGATCTCGTCCGCGGCGAGCGGCCGCAGCTCCTCGTCCTCGCCGACGCGACCGATCCCGCCGCCACCGGCAACGCCACTTTCGCGGTCGAGCAGGCGGTGCTCTCGGGCCTGCGCCACGACTTGATCGGGCCGCTCGCGGCGCGCGCCGCGACGCCCTCGCCGGTCGATGTTGTGATCCAGCGCCGCTACAATCCCGAGGGGATCACCAGCCACAACATCGTGCCCGGCCTGCTCGCCGTGGTGCTGTCGATGACGATGGTGATGATGACTTCGATCGCCGTCGCGCGCGAGCGCGAGCGCGGCACGATGGAGAACCTCCTCGCCATGCCGCTGCGCCCGATGGAGGTGATGGCGGGCAAGATCCTGCCCTATGTGCTGATCGGCGCGGCGCAGACGGTGATCATCGTCGTCCTCGCCGGCCTGATCTTCTCGGTCCCGTTCGCCGGCGCCGCCTGGCTGCTGGCGCTCGCCACGCTCGTCTTCATCACGGTGAGCCTGCTGCTCGGCTTCACGCTCTCGACCTTCGCCAAGACCCAGATGCAGGCGATGCAGATGAGCTTCTTCTACATCCTGCCCTCGATCCTGCTCTCGGGCTTCGCCTTCCCCTATGCCGGCATGCCGCGCTGGGCGCAGTGGCTGGGCGAACTGCTGCCGGTCACCCATTATCTCCGCGTGGTGCGCGGGGTGATGCTCAAGGGCTGGGTCGCGAGCGAGGCGCTGACCCAGCTGCTGATCCTTGCGGTGCTGGGCGGGGTGTTCGCGGTAATCGCGATTCGCCGCTACGGCGATACGCTCGAATAGTGCTCACTCGCTGAGCTTCACCTTGACCTTCCCGATCGCCCAGAACGGCTTGTCCTTCATCCGCCCGGTATAGAGGATCGTGTAGACTCCGTTCCCCTCCGCCACCAGGCCGAGCGGGGTGCGGATGTCCGAGGCCCAGTTGTTCGCGTCGCTCTGCACGATCAGCGAGCGGCCCTGGTGCCAGCGGATGCCGTCCTTCGACACGCTGTAGCTTACCGAATTGTTGGGCCGCGCCGGCAGGTCGGGCTGGACCGGCGTGAAGTGGTTGGAATCGTAAAGCGCCATGTAGTGGCCGTTGGGCAGCTTCTCGACGATCGGGTTCTCGATGAACAGGCTCTCGATCGGCGAGGGCTGCTCGCTCGGCACGCGAGTCCATTTGTTCGCGGTCAGGCTGTCGCCCGTCGCGACGCCGACATACCAGGGCGAGACCGGGAAATGGTTGTGGCTGCCGTGCAGCGCCGCCCATTTGTTGTTGCCGATCTTGTAGGGGAAGAAGCTGTCCAGGCCCTGCTGGCCTTCCCACATTGCCGCGTCCTTGCCGCCCGGCGCCATCGATACGTCCGCGTCCTTGTACGGGCCGCCGATGCCCTTGCGGCCCGGCGTCTGCGACACGGCGCGGACCGCGATGCCCTCATAGTCGAGGTTGAGCGCTTCGCTCTTCTCGCGGTTGCCGCCGCGATAGGCGATGTAGAACAGGTTCCAGCGATCGGTCTTCTCGTCGAAGATCACCCCCTGCAGCCACACTTCCGAACGGTGGTTGAGGTGCGACCGGCCGGGCACGCTGTCGACCACGGTGCCCTTGCGCGTCCAGTTGGTCGCGTCGGGGCTGGTCCAGTGGGCGATGCGCAGGTCGAGATGCGGCCGCCCGAACATCTCGGAGATGAAGAGATGGTAGGTGCCGTCGACCTTGAGCGTCATACCGGTCTCGAAGCCGGACTTGTTGTCGCCGAGCTGATTGCTGTCGGGGCCGATCACCGGCGCCTGCGCTTCCTCGATAATAGTCAGCTTCTCGCGGAAGCTGGCGTCGCGCTGGTCGAGATTGTAGTTCTGCGCGGCAACCGAGCCCGGCGCCAACAGTGCCGTCGCGATTGCAATCGTCCGCCCTAGCATCACCATCCCTCCTGATCCGTCATATGATAAGTCATCATACGACTATGCCAGGAGGCACGCGGCTGCAACCGCGCCAGCTGATTTTTCACGCTTGACCATGTCAGACTCGTTATATAACAAGTAAGTTATACAGTGAGGGTGACATGGCCAGTCTCGATTCCGCATTCGCCGCGCTCGCCGATCCGACGCGCCGGGCGATCCTCGCACGGCTAGCGACGGGGGAGGCGACGGTAATGGAGCTCGCCCGGCCGTTCGAGATGACTCAGCCGGCGGTGTCGCGGCACCTCAAGGTGCTCGAAGGCGCCGGGCTGATCGTGCGCCGGGTGGAGGGGACGCGGCGGCCGTGCCGGCTCGCGCCCGCCGCGCTCACCGGGATGGAGGAGTGGCTGTCGATGCTGCGCAAGGCGCTGTCCGCCAATTACGACCGCCTCGACGCGGTCCTCGCCACCATGAACGACCAAGAGGAGAAGACCGATGGCAAAGCTTGATATCCGTACCGAAGGTGAGACCCATGTCGTGGTCACGCGGCGCTTCGCCGCGCCGCCCGAGAAAGTATACCGCGCGCATGTCGAGCCCGAGCTGATCCAGCAATGGATGCTCGGCTGCGACGATGGCTGGACGATGCCGGTATGCATCAACGACGCGCGGCCCGGCGGGCAGATCCGCTACGAGTGGAAGGACGGGGAGGGCAACGGCTTTCACCTGACCGGCGAATATGTCGAGCTCGAGCCCTACAGCCGCATCGTTCATGTCGAACGCATGCACCTGCCCGATCCGACCCCCGACAATCATGTCGAGACGCGGTTCGACGCCGACGGAGCCGGCACGCTGATGACGATGCGCATGACGCTGCCCGACAGCGAGACGCGCGCGGCGATGCTCGCGACCGGCATGGAGCATGGCATGGCGGTGAGCTACGACCGGCTCGACGACCTCACCATGGCGCCGGCCGGGGCCTGAGCGATCGGCAACGAAAAAGGGCGGAGGGATGCCCTCCGCCCTTATCTTCGTCCGGTCTAGCCGTTTACTGGTCGAGGAACGAACGCATCTTACGGCTGCGGCTCGGGTGCTTGAGCTTGCGCAGCGCCTTCGCCTCGATCTGGCGGATGCGCTCGCGGGTCACGCTGAACTGCTGGCCCACTTCCTCGAGCGTGTGATCGGTGTTCATGCCGATGCCGAAGCGCATGCGCAGCACGCGCTCCTCGCGCGGGGTGAGGCTGGCGAGGACGCGGGTGACGGTTTCCTTGAGGTTCGCCTGGATCGCCGCATCCACCGGGATGATCGCGTTCTTGTCCTCGATGAAGTCGCCGAGATGACTGTCCTCTTCGTCGCCGATCGGGGTCTCGAGCGAGATCGGCTCCTTGGCGATCTTCATCACCTTGCGGACCTTCTCGAGCGGCATCGACAGACGCTCGGCCATTTCCTCGGGCGTGGGCTCGCGGCCCTGCTCATGCAGGAACTGGCGGCTGGTGCGGACCAGCTTGTTGATCGTCTCGATCATGTGCACCGGAATACGGATGGTGCGCGCTTGATCGGCGATCGATCGGGTGATCGCCTGACGGATCCACCAGGTGGCGTAGGTGCTGAACTTGTAGCCGCGGCGATACTCGAACTTGTCGACCGCCTTCATCAGGCCAATGTTGCCTTCCTGGATCAGGTCGAGGAACTGCAGGCCGCGGTTGGTGTATTTCTTGGCGATCGAGATCACGAGGCGCAGGTTTGCCTCGACCATTTCCTTCTTGGCGATACGCGCCTCGCGCTCGCCCTTTTGCACCATATTGACGATGCGGCGGAATTCGGTGAGCGCCATGCCGGTCTGCTGGCTGATTTCGCTGACTTCCACACGGATGCGGTCGACCGCCGCGCTCTCGTTTGCTGCGAAGGCTGCCCATTTCTTGTCGAGGCCCGCGACCGAGGTGATGAAGCTCTCAT
>NZ_JBCNMA010000108.1:0-11747 GCF_039595165.1 Sphingomonas sp. | reverse complement strand
TGGAGGTCGGACAGGTACTTGACGAAATCGCCGCCGAAGAAACGCTCGCCGCCCGACTTGCCGCGCCCGCGCAGGTCGACCGCGTAACAGGCGAAGCCCGCGGCAGCGAACTGCTCGGCGGCCCATGCGAGATGGGCGCCATGCGCGTTGAACCCGTGCTGTAGCACCATCGCCGCGCGTGCCGTCCCGCTCGCGGGCCAGCTGTGCAGGTTGATGCCGGTGCCATCGGGGTGAGTGATCCGCTCTTCGATCATGCGCGCCTCCGAAATGGTGGCGTGTGATTATCACGGATTCGAAACGATGACGAATGCGTTCTCGTCACGCACCGCGGGCGAGCCGAGCCAGCGCTTCGTCGAGCGCGGAGAGAAAGCGCGAACGGTCTTCCCTGCGGAACGGCGGCGGTCCGCCGATCTGGTCGCCGCCCGCGCGCAGGTCCGCCATGATCGCGCGCGTCGCGATCGCCGCACCGATCGAGCTCGTGGTGAACGGTTTGCCGTTGGGTGCCAGCACGGTCGCGCCGGCCTTGAGGCAGCGGTCGGCGAGCAGGATGTCGGCGGTGATCACCACGGTCTCCGCGCCGGCCTGCTCGGCGATCCAGTCGTCCGCGGCGTCGAACCCGTCCGACACCACCTCACGCGCGATCAGCGGGTGGTCGGGGATGCGGATGAAGGCGTTGGCGACGATCGTCACCGGCACCTCGCGCCGCCACGCGACCTTGTACACCTCGTCCTTCACCGGACAGGCGTCGGCGTCGACCAGGATGCGGACGGCGCTCACTTCTTCGGCGGCTTGCCCCGGTGATGGGGCTTGGCCGGGCGGGCACGATGCACGGGCCGGCTATGGTCGCGCGGCTTGCCATGGCGCGGCGCATGATCGCCGCGCGTGCCGGGCGGGGGCGGGCCGTCGGCGAGCTCGATGCGCACATCTTCCTCGTCGGGCGTCGCCGACTTGGCCACCGCCCTGGCGAAGCGGTCGGCGAGTGCGCGCGGCACCTGGAAGCGAGTCTCGCCCGCGCCGATGCGGATCGCGCCGATCTCCGACTTGGTGACATGTCCGCGGCGGCAGATCAGCGGCAGGATCCAGCGCGGATCGGCATTCTGGCGGCGGCCGATATTCATGCTGAACCAGACCACGTCGTCGAAGCCGGGGCGATGGACGGCCGCGCGCTGCTCGGCCGGGCTGCGGTCGATCAGCTCCTCGGGCGCCGGCATCGACGCACGATGCGCCTGGACCAAAGCGGCGGCGATCTCGAGCGGCGACTTCTCGGCGAGCAGCGCCTCGGCGATCTCGCGATCGTCGTCCTCGATCTCGACCGGCGCGACGAGCTTGGCCATCAGCCGCTCGCGATCCTTGGCGCGAATGTCGTCGGCGCTGGGCACCGGCAGCCATTCCGCGGCGATCTTCGCCTGCTTGAGCGTCATCTCGACCCGGCGCCGGCGTGGATAGGGGACGATGAGCACGGCGGTGCCCTTCTTGCCCGCGCGGCCGGTGCGGCCCGAGCGGTGCTGGAGAGTCTCGGCGTCGCGCGGCAGCTCGACATGGATGACCAGCGTCACGCTGGGCAGGTCGATGCCGCGCGCCGCGACATCGGTGGCGACGCAGACGCGCGCGCGGCGGTCGCGCAGCGCCTGCAGCGCGGCGTTGCGCTCGTTCTGGCTGTGCTCGCCCGACAGCGCGACGGCGGCGAAGCCGCGCTCGGTCAAGCCGGCATGGAGGTGACGGACATTGTCGCGCGTCGCGCAGAACAGGATCGCCGTCTCCGCCTCATGGAAGCGGAGCAGGTTGATCACGGCATGCTCGATGTCGGCCGGCGCGACCGCGATCGCCTGATAGCTGATATCGCCATGGCCGCGCTCCTCGCCCACGGTCGAGATGCGATGGGCATCGCGCTGGTAGCGTTTGGCGAGCGCGACGATCGGCTTGGGCATCGTCGCCGAGAAGAGCAGGGTGCGGCGCTCGGGCGGGGTCGCGTCGAGCAGCGCCTCGAGTTCCTCGCGGAAGCCCATGTCGAGCATCTCGTCGGCTTCGTCGAGCACGGCGACGCGCGCCTGGCTGAGATCGAGCGCGCCGCGCTCGACATGATCGCGCAGGCGGCCCGGCGTGCCGACGACGATGTGGGTGCCGTGCGAGAGCGTACGGCGCTCGCGCGACGGGTCCATGCCGCCGACGCAGGTGGCAACGCGGGCGCCCGCGGATGCGTAGAGCCAGCTCAGCTCCTTGGCGACCTGAAGCGCGAGCTCGCGGGTGGGGGCGATCACCAGGGCCAGCGGCAGGCTGGGAGCGGGAAGGGCGCCGTCCTCGAGCAGCTCGTCGGCCATGGCGAGGCCGAAGGCGACGGTCTTGCCCGAGCCGGTCTGAGCTGAAACGAGCAGGTCGCGGCCCTTGGCGGCGTCTTCGGTGACGGCGGCCTGCACCGGGGTCAGGTCGGTATAGCCGCGCGCGGCCAGCGCCTCGGCGAGGCTGGTAGGGAGATTTGAAAAGGTCATGCAGCTCACAAGTCGTCGCGCGGCCGAACGGGCCCGGCGCGGGTAAGCGCGGCCCCCTAGCGCATTTTGCGGCGCTTGGCGAGGGGCGGCGGTTGAACCTCGGCCGCGGCCGCTCGTTTCCTACCAGCGGGGGGCGGCGCGTGGAGACGGATCATGCCCCAGGGTGACAAGGACAAGTATACCGACAAGCAGAAGCGCAAGGCCGAGCATATCGAGGAAGGCTATGAGGACCGCGGCGTTTCCAAGAAGGAAGCCGAGCGGCGCGCCTGGGCGACGGTGAACAAGGAATCGGGCGGCGGCAACAAGTCCGGATCGGGCCGCGGCAAGAAGGACACGCACGAGAGTTTGCGCAAGGGCGGCCGCAAGGGCGGGTCGAGCCAAAGCGCCGCCGACCGTTCGGCTGCCGCCAAGAAGGGCTGGGAGACCCGGCGCAAGCAAGGCAACGGCTGACTCCGGGATGCGGCATGAGCGGCACCCGCACGCAGCGCGAGGCGATGGTGGAGCAGCAGATCGCGGCGCGCGGCATCTCGGACCCCGCGCTGCTCGACGCGATGTGCGCGGTGCCGCGCGAGGCGTTCGTACCCGCGGCGATGCGCGAGTTCGCCTATGAGGATACGCCACTGCCGATCAAGGCCGGGCAGACGATTTCCCAGCCCTATATCGTCGCACTGATGATCGAGGCGGCGCGGATCGGGCCTGGGGACTGCGTGCTCGAGATCGGGCTGGGCTCGGGCTATGCGGCGGCGGTGATGAGCCGGATTGCGGACCAAGTGTACGCGATCGACCGGCATGCCGAGCTATCCGCGCTGGCACGCGGTCGGATGGCGAGGCTCGGCTACGGCAATGTCATGATCCGCACCGCCGACGGGACCGCCGGCTGGCCCGAGGAAGCGCCGTTCGATGCGATCCTGGTCGCCGCGGGCGGACCGGAGCTGCCCGCGCCGCTGTGCCGTCAGCTCGCGCTCGGCGGGCGGCTGGTGATGCCGGTGGGAGATGCCGACGAACAACGGCTGATGCGCGTGACGCGCGCCGCGGAGGACGTCTTCGAGCGGGAGGATCTGGGCGGCGTACGTTTCGTCCCGTTGGTCGGCGCGCACGGGTGGAGAGACGGGACCGCCGTGTGACGAGTCACGCCGCCACGCGTTTCGGCGCGCGGACGGACCGCGATGCTTCTTCTTCATGATCCTGCGTATCGCCGAGATATTGCGCGACGGTCCGGTCCGCGCCGCGATAGTCGTCGCGCAGGAAGAAGCCGATCATCTCGTGCAGCCACACCCGCCGGCCCATACGGTAATACCAGCGGATCGCGTGGCGGATCTTCGGCTCGGGATGCCACGCCCAGCGGCGCAGCGCGCGCGGGCGAAGCTGAGCGATCGCCTCGATCGCCTTGACCCACAGGAACAGCCGCCACGGCCGCATGCCCCGCACCGCGAGCACCGGATGCTTATAGTCCCATTTGGTCTGGCCGGGCTGTATCACCGCGCGATCGGCGGCGAACCGGTAGTAGGGCGTCCAGCGATGCGGCGTGACGTAGAGCGCCTGGATCTGGTCGGGGTCGCCCGCTTGCCGCCCCAATAGCTGTAGCGGCGGTGGTCGATCAGCTCCCGGCCGACGCGATAGGCATCGAGATCGGTGATGACGGGCGCGGGTGGGGTACCGAAGGGCGCGCCGTCGCGGCGGAAGGCGATGCCGGGGAAGTCGTCGAGCGGGAGTCCCTTGTCGAGGGCGCGCATCAGGCGGCGGGTGGTCTCCTCGCCCTCGCCGCGCACGATCGCATCGACATACGGCTCGTCGCGCAGGATCTCGCGCCAGAAATAGGTCGGGTGGACCCCGCCATAGACGATGCGGACGTCCGGCAGCGCCGCGGCTGCGTCGGCGGCGATTCGGCTGATGATCGGCTGGGCGGAGGAGGAGCCGCTATGGCCGAACAGGACCGCATCCGGCGCGCGGCGCACGATCTCGGCGACGAGCGTCGGCAGCGGCATCGGCCCGAACTCGGCGTCGAGCAGCTCGACCGCATGGCCGTCGCCGATCAGCGGCCCGCCGACGCTGAGCAGGCCGAGCGGCGGCAGCTGCTCCCTCGGGATGCGGCTGCCGATCGCGGGATGGGGGATGTTGACGAGCAGGATGCGCAAGGGATGCCTCCGGTAGTTGGACCGGGGCGCGGTGCGCTTGCGCGCGGTGAGCGTCATGAGCGGGGTCTGAGGAATCGCTGATAACGGCCGCGCAACGAAAAAGGGCCGGACTTGCGCCCGGCCCTCTTCGTTGCTTTGCGTCAGGCGAGGATCAGATCGCCGACACGTCGGCGACGTCGACCTTCACGCCTGGGCCCATCGAGGACGAGACCGCGACCTTGCGCAGATACTTGCCCTTGGCGCCGGCAGGCTTCGCCTTGACCACCGCGTCGACCAGCGCGTCGAAGTTCGCGCGCAGATCCTCCGCCGGGAACGACGCCTTGCCGATGCCCGAGTGGATGATGCCGGCCTTTTCGACGCGATACTCGACCTGACCGCCCTTGGCGGCCTTGACCGCTTCGGCGACGTTCATGGTGACGGTGCCGAGCTTCGGGTTCGGCATCAGGCCCTTGGGGCCCAGCACCTTGCCGAGGCGACCGACCAGACCCATCATGTCGGGGGTCGCGATGCAGCGATCGAACTCGATCTTGCCGCCCTGCACGATCTCGAGCAGGTCTTCGGCGCCGACCACGTCGGCCCCGGCTTCCTTGGCCTCGTCAGCCTTGGCGCCCTTGGCGAACACGCCGACGCGCACGGTCTTGCCGGTGCCCTTGGGCAGCGTCACCACGCCGCGGACCATCTGGTCGGCGTGACGCGGATCGACGCCGAGGTTCAGCGCGACTTCGATCGTCTCGTCGAACTTGGCGGTGGCGTTGGTCTTGGCCAGCGCGATCGCCTCGTCGACGGTGTACAGCTTCTCGCGGTCGACCGCGGTCGCCATGGCCTGCGCCTTCTTCGTCAGCTTCGCCATGTGATCAGCCCTCCACCACTTCGAGGCCCATCGAACGTGCGCTGCCCTCGAGAATGCGGGTCGCGGCGTCGATGTCGTTCGCGTTCAGATCCTTCATCTTGGTCTCGGCGATGGCCGACAGCGCCGAGCGCTTGATCGTACCCGCCTTCACCTTGCCCGGCTCCTTCGAGCCCGACTTGAGGTTGGCCGCCTTCTTGATGAGATAGGTCGCCGGCGGCTGCTTCGTCTCGAACGAGAAGCTGCGGTCGGCATAGACGGTGATGACGGTGGGGAGGGGGGTGCCCTTCTCCTGGCCGTCGGTCGCCGCGTTGAACGCCTTGCAGAATTCCATGATGTTGACGCCGCGCTGACCCAGAGCAGGGCCGATCGGCGGCGACGGATTGGCGGCGCCCGCGGGCACCTGGAGCTTGATATAGCCCGTGATCTTCTTAGCCATGTTTCACTCTCTAGCTGACCGGGTCGCCCCGGCCGGTTCAAGTTTAGCGGTACAGGCGAACGCCGGAGCGCTCTCCCGCAGGATTCCATCGGTGAACGGTGGAAGGCGGTGCGCATAGCGGCGAGCGGACGAAAAGGCAAGTCCGGGCGGATCCTTCCGCTTGCAATGTTGGAATACAAATGCTCCTGTAACGTTCGCGAACGAACGTGCCGCAGCAGTGAGCTGCATCGCCATCCTCGCGGCTCTTGTGCGATTTCCGAAGCGGGGCTAAAGCGCTGCACCGCACAGGGGTGTAGCTCAGCTGGTTAGAGCGTCGGTCTCCAAAACCGAAGGCCCTCGGTTCGAATCCGAGCTCCCCTGCCATCCTTCAAAGGCCTCCCCCGCATGTTCCGCGCGCTGTACGACTGGACGCTGAGGCTTGCCGGGCATCGCCATGCCGACCGCTACATGGCCGCGGTCTCGTTCGCCGAATCGAGCTTCTTCCCGATCCCGCCCGACGTGATGTTGGTGCCGATGATCCTGGCGCGGCGCGAAAAGGCCTATTGGATCGCGACGATCTGCACGATCTCCTCGGTGCTCGGCGGCATGTTCGGCTATGCGATCGGCTATTTCCTCTACGAGAGCGTCGGCCAGTGGCTGATCACGGTCTACGGCCTCGCCGGCAAGATGGACCAGTTCCGCCAATGGTATGCCGAATGGGGCGCGGCGATCATCCTGATCAAGGGGCTGACCCCGATCCCGTTCAAGCTCGTCACCATCGCCAGCGGCCTCGCCGAGTTCAACTTCGCGATCTTCGTCGTCACCGCCGCGATCACCCGCGGCGCGCGCTTCTTCCTCGTCGCGTTCCTGCTCAAGAAGTTCGGCGAGCCGGTGCAGAAGGTGATCGAGGAACGGCTCAACCTGATCGGCTGGATCGTGCTCGCGGCGCTGATCGGCGGGTTCGCGCTGGTCGCGCTGATCTGATCCAGGTTAACGCGCGTGCAGCGATTTGCTGCCGTTCCGAACCGGCGGATTGTGAAGTTTTCGTTACGATTTCCGTGATTTTTCCTGCCCTGTGACGAATTATTGCACTTGCGAAATCGAGTGAGCGCGCCTATCTCCCACGTGCCTTTGCGCAAATCGAAGGGGAAGTAACGTGTTCAAGAAGATTGCCCTCACTGTGGCAGCTTCGACGATGGCTCTGAGCGGTGTCGCTCATGCCTCGGCGGCGCAGTCGCTCAGCCTGAAGAACGTTCGCGCCGCGACCGCGACGTCCAACTCGAACGAAGCCGCTGGTGCGATCAGCCCGCTGTTCATCATCGGTGGCATCATCGGCGTGCTCGTGATCCTCGAGGTCACCGGCGCGATCGACATCATCAGCGACGACGATCCCGACAGCCCCTAAGCTGATCGGCGATTCTCATCGCACGAGATACGGAAAATGGCGGCTTCGGCCGCCATTTTTTGTTGCGCCGGCCGCGCCCGCCGAACCGCGCGGCGCGACGCCGGCCCGCAACGGGCGCGAGCCCTGGCCCGCGCCGCGCGCATCAGCCCTTGCCCGATGCCGGGCAAGTCGCTAGATAGCTGCCCCAATCCGACAGCGTGGGTGGGTGCTCGCCGGGTCTCTTCTGAAGGGGCCGGGCGGCGGAACCTGTCCCGCTGACGGGCAACCAAATTTGCGAGGCAACAGGTGGCCAAGACCAGTCCGCTCGAATTCATGCGCCAGGTGCAGGCAGAGACCCGCAAGGTCGTCTGGCCGACCCGCCGCGAGACGATCATGACCGCGGTGATGGTGCTGATCATGGCGTCGCTGCTCGGCATCTTCTTCTTCGGGGTCGATCGCCTGTTCGGCGCGATCGTGAACTTCCTCCTCGGCCTCGCCGCATAACAGAGCCAAAGAACGGAACGACAATGGCGCGCTGGTACATCATTCACGCCTATTCGGGCTTCGAGAACAAGGTGCGGGACCAGATCCTGGCCGATGCGACGCGGCTCGGCCTCGACGCGCTGGTCGAGGCGGTCGAAGTGCCCGTAGAGACCGTGACCGAGGTCCGCCGCGGCAAGAAGGTGCAGTCGGAGCGGAAGTTCTTCCCCGGCTACGTCCTCGCCAAGCTGGCGATGAACGACGACGTCTATCACCTCGTCAAGAACACGCCGAAGGTCACCGGCTTCCTCGGCAGCTCGGGCAAGCCCCAGCCGATCAGCGAGGCCGAGGCCGCGCGCATCCTCAACACCAAGGAGGAAGCCGCCGCCGCGCCCAAGCAGCAGATCAAGGTCGACTACGAGATCGGCGACGCGGTCAAGGTGCTGGAAGGCCCGTTCGCGAGCTTCAACGGCGTGGTCGAGGAGCTCGACTTCGACAAGTCGAAGGTCAAGGTCAGCGTGTCGATCTTCGGACGCGCGACGCCGGTGGAGCTGGACTTCGACCAGGTGGAGCGGTCGAAGTAGGGGTTCGGGACGGTTGTGAGATACGAGGGCCGGGGCGGAAACGCTCCGGCCTTCTTTGTTGTGCGATCGAGTCAGGGATTGGGCCGTTTGCGGCGCGTGGCTATGCGCGATCGAGCGCCGCCGCCCCCAACGGACGGTCGCCCTTTCTGGCGGAGGCAGCGCAGTCGGCGACACGATGCCGGGGCGCCATCCATGCGCCGGTGGCAGCTTTTGAGAGCTACGGCGATGGCGTGAACGACCGAGTTGAGGGCGCAAGTCTGCCACACCGTCGTGATTAATCTTCCTCTAGGTCGCCCAGCGCGCGTTAGTGCACTGGCCAGTGCCGTAGGATGCCGATCAACGCGCCCGCGAAAAGCAGCAGACACGCCATGAATTGGGTGAGGAAGCCGGGCGCGCGCTTCTCCACCGCCTTGCTGTAGCCAATGAAATACCATAGCCGGCCAACGATCCACAGGAGCCCGAGGAGCGCAGCGGCGATGTCGCTGAAATAGATGGCCGTCAACCAAAGCGGAACCAGGAAGATCGGCATCCACTCCAGCGTGTTGGCGTGGGCGCGGAAGACACGATCGAAGTCGGGATTCCCCGCCATCGCCGGGAGCGGCACGTCGAAACGGCGATGCGCCCTCGCGACGCGGAAGGCGAAACCAAAGCAGAGCGCCACGGCCGCCAGACTGATGAGCGGGGTATAGATAGGCATCCTCTTCTCCTCTGAATTCCTGGTCCCGTTACCCGCGGTCACCGAACAGACGAGCATAGCGATGCAGGTAGAGCGGCCAGCCGCGCTCGCCGTCCACGCCCTCCCGGACGTCCTGCCAGCTGTCGCCATGCCGATCGAGGTGGCGATGCTCGATCTCGACACGCGTACGACCGGGTGCCTCCTCTATGAAGCGCGCCTCCCACTCGCTGGCCTTGGCCGGATCGGTTTCGATCTGCCAGCGCGGGCTAATGTTCCAGCTGAGCACGACGCGACGCGGCGGATCGTAGAGGAGGACGCGGGCCCAGCGGCATTCGCTGCCATCGACACCCCGGTCGAACAGATAGCCACCGACATGCGGCTCGAAGACGGTCGCCGCGATCTCGACGCCGAGCAGATTGTGCTCGGGCGGCTTGAAGCTTCCGAATCGTTCGGTGAACACGGCGAAGGCGCGCTCGATCGGCACCTCGACGACCACGCTATGTTTCACTGAAGTGCCGTTCGCCGAGTGCATCATGTCTTCTCCCCGGATTGTTCCGCGATGGTTTTGTAGGTCGTCAGCGCCCGGCTCCAGAACAGGTCGAGCTCAGCGCGAAAAGCCGCCAGGCCAGCGGGATCGACGCGATAAATCCGCTGCTTGCCAGCCGGCGTGTCAGCCACCAAGCCGGCGTCCTTGAGGACCTTCAGATGCTGCGAGACGGCCGGTCGGCTGATCGGCAGGTTGGCCGCAATCTCACTGACCGATGCCGGCCGGTCGAGCAGGCGCTCGAAGATCGAGCGCCGGGTCGGCTCGGCCAGCGCCGTCCATCCATTTATCGCGTAAGTCATCACTAACGCGTTCGTTTAGGCTTACGCGATGACGCCGTCAATCGGGAGATCGGTCAGCGCGGTGGTGATCCATTAGGCGGCAGGTTTCGGGATGGTCCGCGGCTAGCCGCGCGACGGCAATGAGGGCGCGAAGCGGACGCAACTTCACCCCTTCTTCCAATCCCCGATCCGCCAGCCCCCGAACATCGGCCGCTCGCGGTCCTGCGGGCGTTTCGCCGGGTCGGCCTTGCTCCAGCCCTTGACCTGGTCGAGCGCGGGAAGGGACAGTTCCTTCGGGCCGAAGAGATGGGGCTCGCCCCTCGCGCGGCGTTCGGCTTCGGCGATGTCGAAGGCTTCGCGGTCGCGTTGCAGCCGGGCCTCGTACATCGCGCTGAGGCGGAGCCTGTGCGCTTCGCTGCTCTCGCCGCGGCGGCGCTTGATGTGCGGGGGCTCGGCCTGCAGCCGCACTTCCTTCTGGTGGAGATGGAGGAGCTGGAGCGCCTCGCCGGCGCTCATCTGCGGGATCGGCGGGGGATCGTTGCGGCGCCAGGCGTCGTCGCGATAATTCTCTGGGTCGGCGGCCTCGAGCAGCGCCAGCTCGAGCCGCTCATAGCCCATCTCCAGCGCGAGCCGCATCTCGCGCGCGAAGGCGGGGCTTTCGCGGCGACGGAGGTAGAAGGCCGAGTGGCTGAAGCCCGCCGCGGCGGCGGAGAGGCGGACATTGGCGGTGGCGCTGAGCGCGGCGAGGAAGGCCTGCTCGGCCTGGCGGTCGAGCCGGCGCGGCCGGGCGCGGCGCAGCTGGAGCCGGCCCGAAGCGGTGCGGATGACGTGCGGCTCGCCCTCCGGGGTTTCGGCAGGCGTGCCGGCGTTGAGGCGGGCATGCGCGAGCGCGAGCGCCGCGTCCCATTCGGCTGCGAAGGCGGCGTCCCTGGCGCGGCGCTTGAACATGGTCCCGCGGTGGATGCCGAGGCTGCGCGCCGCCTCGCGCGTGTTGCCGGTGCGGCGCAGCGCGGCGAGGAAGGCGTCGTTCTCGTGCGCCTGGCGACGGTTGAACGGGCGGGACATCCGCCAGTGTTCCGAAACCTATTCCAACATTGCAAGCCTGTTGGATTCAGCGGAGCCGAATCTGAGGCTAAGCAGCGACGCTGGCGCCGCCCTGGCTGTCGCGCGTGGCGAGGCCGCGGGCTTCGGCGACGGGCAGGGGACGACCGAAATAATAGCCCTGCACCTTGGTGCAGCCGAGCGCCTGGACCATGCGGTGCTCGTCCTCGGTCTCGACGCCCTCCGCCGTGGTCGCCATGCCGAGGCTGTCGGCGAGCGCGACGACCGCGCGGATGATCGCGATCGCTTCCTTGCTGCCCTTCGACGCGCCCTGGATGAAGCTGCGGTCGACCTTGATCGAGGAGAAGCGCGTGCGGCTGAGATAGCCGAGCGAGGAATAGCCGGTGCCGAAATCGTCGAGGCTGAGGCGCACGCCCATGTCGAGGATCGCCTCGAGCGTGCGCACCGCGGCGGTGCCCTCGCGCATGAACACGCTCTCGGTGACCTCGAGCTCGAGCCGGTCGGGGCGCAGGCCGCTGTCGCGCAGCGCGCTGGCGACGAACGAGGCGAAGCCGGGATTGTGCAGCTGCTCGGGGCTGACGTTGACCGCGATGCGGATCGGCTCGTCCCAGTTCGCCGCCTCGATGCAGGCGGCGCGCAGCACCCACTCGCCGATCGGCGCGATCAGCCGGGCTTCCTCGGCGAGCGGCACGAACTTGGCGGGGGAGATCGGGCCGAGCTCGGGATGGGTCCAGCGCAGCAGCGCCTCGAACCCGGTGAGCCGGCCCGCCCCCGCATCGACGACCGGCTGGTAGGCGAGGTGAAGCTCGTTCTTCTCCAGGGCGCTGCGCAGCGCCATCTCGAGCACGCG
>NZ_JBCNMA010000107.1:0-11868 GCF_039595165.1 Sphingomonas sp. | reverse complement strand
GGCCGGCATGGTGTTCACGATCGAGCCGATGCTGCGCCTGCCCGACGAGCATGTCGGGGTGCGGCTGGAGGACATGCTGCTGATCACCCCGACCGGCTACGAGAACCTGTCGGAATCGCTGCCGATCGAGGTCGACGAGATCGAGCGCTTCATGGCCGGACCGCTCCCCGCCGAGCTGCGCTGAGGGGCTCCGAGCCGGCCGCCTTCTCCAATCCTCCCCCGCCAGGGGGGTGGCACGCGAAGCGTGACGGAGGGGGAGGAAGCACGCCGCCAGAGGACGGCACCGCTGAACGTCGATCCGACCTAGGGCTGGCCTTGGTCCACCTTCCGCCCGAACATCTGCACGCGGCATTGCTCGACCCGCCCTCTGTCGGGTCGCAGTTATCGACTTCACCTCACCGGAATGGAGAACAGACTCCAAGCTGAAAAGCAAACATCGGCATTACCTTGTTCTCCGTTTAACCCTTGTCGAGCCCCGCCGCCGCCGCCTGGCGTCACCGGAAAACCACGGATTCCCATGCCGTTGAGCGGGTTTCACGTGGAACCTATTTGGTTATCATCGCATGTCGGGATTTAGCGCTTGTCCTTGCGCTGCTCCGCCTGCCACGCCTGGTATTTGTCGATCGCATCCGATTGGCGCAGGATCTTCGAATGGGGGTCGAGCGTCACCGAGACGCCGTCGGCGGTCTCGCCGGTGCCGCCGGTCATCGGCAGCGTCACCACCCTGCCGTCGACGCGCACGTCGACCGGCATCGGGAAGGGCAGGTTGCCGGGCGTCTCCCAGCGCAGCTTGATCCTCCCGCCTCCGCGCGTGCTCACCAGCTTGGGCAGCTCGGCGCGGTAGAGATAGACGTCGAAGAACCACTTATAGTCCTCGCCGGTCACCTCGTTGACGATCTTGAGATAACCCTGGGTCGTGCCGAACTGCGGGGTGAAGTTGCCCGGCTTGGGGTCGGCCCGGCCGTAGACCAGCATCCGGATCGACTTGAAGAAGGCCTCGTCGCCGATCAGCTGCCGCAGCGTGTGCGCGACCCAGCTGCCCTTGGGATAGATGTCGCCGCGCGGGCCGGTGGGATCGGCATAGACCCATTTCTCGTCGCGCTCGGCGCCGCTCACCAGCGGCTGCTCGTTGCGGATCCCGGCGCGCTGCGACTTGAGCTGCGCCATGTAATCGAGCTGGCCGCCCAGATATTCGGCGAGCAGCGGCTGGGCATAGGAGCCGAACCCCTCGTGCAGCCACAGATCGTCGTAATTGGCGTTGGACAGCTGGTTGGCGAACCATTCGTGGCTGAACTCGTGGTTGAGCAGCCAGTCCCAGCCGAACGGCGTCTTGGGATACTCGTTGCTGTAGCCGATCATCGTCTGGTTCTCGAGGCCCGAATAGGGCACGCGGACCACGCCCATCTTCTGGTCGGCCCAGGGGTAGGGGCCGATCACCGCTTCCCAGAAATCGAGCGTCTGCGGGAATTCCGCGAACAGCTCGGCCGCCTTCGCCTCCTCGCCGGGGAGATAGTAGAAGCGCATCGGAATGGTGTTGCCGAAGCGGCTCTTATAGTCCCCCTCCATCACCTTGTACGGCCCCACGTCGAGCACCGAGCCATAGGTGTGAACGCTGCGCGCGTGCCAGTTCCAGGTGGTCCAGCCGTCCTTGTCGGTCTTGCTGGTCAGCGCGCCGTTGCCCACCGCCATCAGGCCTTGCGGCACGGTATAGTGCAGGTCGCTGGTCGCGGGCTTGAGCGTCGGATGGTCGAGGCAGGGATAGAGCAGGTCGCACCCGCCGCCCCATAAAGAGGTGTCGATCCACGGATATTTGCCGTCCGGCGTCTTCATCCAGGTCGTGCCGCCCTCCCAGGGCGGGCGCTTGGCGAGCGGCGGCGTGCCCGAGAAGGCGATCTTCGCCACGAACCGCTTGCCCGCGGGGATCGCCTTGGGCAGCGTGATGCGGAGCTGGCCTTCCGGGTTGGCATAGGCGGAAGGCGCGATCGTGCGGCCGTCGACCGCGATCGATGCGATCCTGAACTTGGGGAACATGTCGAGGATCAGCACGGGCACCGCCCGGCTCGACTTGAGCGTGAGCGTCGCGACGCTCTCGATCCGCTTCTCCTCGGGGAAGACCTTGGTCGCGAGGTCGAGATGCTCGAAGGTCAGCGCGAGCTGCTCGGCCGGCATCGGGCCGCCCATCTTGCGCGTCTGCTCGGTCACGAACTTGGGATCGGCGGGGTCGGTGACCGGCGCCGCGACCTGGCGCTGCGCCAGGGCCACCGATGCGGGCGCGGCGAGGAGGACCATGGCGAGCGCGATACGGCTGACCGGCATCTTGTTGCTCCTTGAAACTTGACTCTCACGCGACGCCGCGACGGCCATTTGGGGCCGCCGCGACGTTCCTTGCCCGGTTCGATCGGGGATCAGAAGCCCTTCTGCACACGCACCGAGAAGAAGCGGCCGCGCGAGTTGAAGGTCGCCTGGTCGAAGCCGTTGGAATAGTTGCCCTCGAGGAACGGCGGCATGCGATCGAAGATGTTCTCCACCGCGAAGCTGATCCGCGCCTCTTCCTCCTCCCAGTCGTAGCTGATCAGCCAGTCGTTCTGGAAATAGGCGCCGGCGCGCAGATGCTCGCCGTTGACGAGCAGCGAGCTGTCGTTGCGGACCGGGCCGACATAGCGGCCGGCCGTGGTCAGGGTGAAGGGGCCGTTCTGCCAGGTGATCCGCCCGGTCGCGCGATAGCGGGCGAGGGTGCCCAGCGCGTCGGTATAGGTGCCGACGCGCTCGACCGGATCGGCGCCGGGCGCCGGGGGCTGCTTCCAGCTGTCGAGATAGGTCGCGTCGGCGCGGAAGTTGAACCGCCCGAGCGGCCCGTTCGCCGTGGTGTATTCGAACCCGACATCGACGCCCTGGATCTTCTGGTTGAGCAGGTTCTCGCGCGTGGCGAGGATCTCCGTCACGCCGCGCTGGGCATTGCGCGTGATGCGCTCGGCATAGCTCCCGTCGATCGCGTTCTGCAGCAGGATGTAGTTGCGATCGATCGTGCTGATCACGCCGTCCTTCTTGATCCGGTAGAAGTCGACGGTCAGCGACAGGCGCGGAATGAAGCTCGGCGTGAAGACGGCGCCGATGGTGAGGTTGTCGGCCGTCTCGGGCACCAGGTTGGGATTGCCGCCGGTCACCACGAACGAGCCCGTCACCAGCTGCGCCTGGGTGCCGCCGCAATTCGGGAAGCTGGCGAAATTGGCGCCGGAGCAAGGATCGTTGATCGGCGAGAAGCCGCGCGACGTGCCCCCGAACGCCTCGGCGAAGGTCGGCGCGCGGAAGCCGGTGCCCCATGAACCGCGCAACAACAGGTCGCGGATCGGCCGCCACTTCACGCCAACCTTGGGGTTGGTGGTGTCGCCGAACTGGTCGTAATGCGAGAAGCGCCCGGCGAGCTCGAGGTCGAGGCGGTAGAAGAACGGCGTATCCTTGAGGATCGGCACCGCGATCTCGCCATAGATTTCCGAGACGTTGCGCGCCGGCGGCCGGGCATCGACGCCGAGCCCGCGCGAGATGAAGGCGCTGTTGGGCGGCACCTTCGAATTCTCGTCGCGCAGCGAGAGATAGGTCTCGCGGCGATATTCGGCGCCGATCGCCATCCGCACGTCGCCGGCGGGCAGGGCGAAGAGCGTGCCGTTGATGTTGGCGACCGCCGACTGGAGGTTCGAGGTGACGTCGGTCCAGGAATCGGCCGAGATCGAGTCGAGCATCTCCTGCGTGATCGAGCCCGGGCCGCCGAGCAGGTTGATCGGGATGCAGCCATTGTTCGCGGCGCGGCATACATCGGAATCGCCGGCCGCCTGCTGCAGGCGGCTGCGCAGCACGCCGCGCCCGCCATTGGTGAACTGGTCGAGCCGCTGGTAGTTGTACGAAACGTCCCAGTTCCAGCTGCCGAACGAGCCCTCCAGCCCGGCGACGACGCGGTAGGTGTCGGAGGTCACGTTCGACTGGCGGCGTCCGCTGAGCGGCTGCTCGGCGATCGTGCGCGCGATGTCGAGATCGACGCCGAACGGGTTGTAGTCGTTGTTGGCGCTGAGCGTGATCGGGTCGCCGAACACCGCGCCGAAATAATCGGGCGCGAGGAAGCCCAGCGACTTGCGGCGGGTATAGGAGGCCTCGACGAACGCCTTCACGCCGTCCGTGAGCTCGTAATTGCCGTTCACGAAGACGTTGAGCTGCGAGATGTCGGAGGCGCTGCTCTCATAGTCCCAGAAGTTGATGCCGTCGTTCGGGCCCGGCTCGGTATCGGGGAAGTTGGCGGGGCGGAAGTCCGCCACGGTCGCCGCCTGGGCGATGCCGTTGCGCAGGATCATCTGCGTATTGCCGAATCCGGGCAGGCCGGTGACCACGGCGAGCGGCGGCAGCGGATCGCGGAAGTTGCGGCCGCCGCGATCGCGCCAGTCGACGTCGCGGCTCACCGGACGCGCCGAGATGAGGTTGCCCTCCGACTCGCGCCACGAGACGTTGGCCAGGATGCTGCCGCGCTCGAAGCGCTTGCCGAAGGTCGCGCTGAGCTCGCGGTTGGGCAGGTCGCCGCGGCTCGAGACGCCGGCGCCGCCTTTCAGCAGCAACCCGTCGAAATCCTTGCGCATGATGAGGTTGACCACGCCGGCGATCGCGTCCGAGCCGTAGATCGCGGAGGCGCCGTCCTGGAGCACCTCGACTCGCTCGATCGCCTCGAACGGGATCGAGTTGAGGTCGACGGTGCCGCCATCGGTGTTCGAGAGGACGCGGCGGCCGTTGATCAGCACCAGCGTGTTGACCGGGCTCAGGCCGCGCAGCGCGACCGTGGCCGAGCCGCCATTGCCGCGGCCGGCCGAATCGCTGGCCGAGGCGGTAGCGACGGGCAACTCGCGCAGCAGCTCGCCGACGCTGGCGGCGCCGGTCTGGTCGATCTCGGTGCGATCGAGCACCGTCACCGGCGCGGCGCTGGTCAGATCGGTCGAGGGCAGGCGTGAGCCCGTCACGACGATATCCTGCTCGGGCTGCGGTTCGGCGTCCTGTGCCAGCGCCGGCGCGATGGTGAATGCCGGTGCGGCGGCGGCAACGAGCAGAGCGGTCTTCAAGCGTATCACGGCTTTCCCCCCTCGGGATTATCCAGGCGGATGTTGATCGATCCGCTCTAGATATACCGTATACTATCTACATAAACTGCGTCTAGGGACTTTTGCCGTCGTCTGCCATGAGGGCGATGAGAAGAGGGAAATGCGTGCGGAGTCGTGGACGCCGCTCGTACAAACGGCGTCCCGGTCTCCAATCTCGGTGCGATTATTCGTAGCGGAGGGCGCGAACCGGGCTGGTCCGCGCGACTCGGTAGGCATGGCCACCCACGGTGAAGATCGCGATCAGCAGCGCGAGCAGTCCTGCGGCAAGGAACGGCCAGGGCGTCAATGTGATCCGCTGATCGAAGCCGTTGAGCCAGTCGCGCATCAGCCACCAGGCGACCGGCCAGGCGATGAGGTTGGCAATCAGAACCGGGCGGCTGAACTGCCATACCAGCAGCTGCACGATGTCGCGCGTGCGTGCGCCCAGCACTTTGCGGATACCGATCTCCTTGGTCCTGCGCTCGGCGGTGAAGGCGGCAAGACCGAACAGCCCGAGGCAGCCGATCACCACCGCGAGGAGGGCGAAGGCGGCGAACAGCTGGCCACGCGCCATCTCACGATCATATTGCTCGCGGACGATGTCCTCGGCGAAGCGGGCGTTGAACGGCACCTGGGGAATCGTGCGTTTCCACACCGCTTCGGCCTGCTCGCGCACCCGCGCGGGATCGCCGGAGAAGCGCACCAGGATGTCGCCGAAGCCGTTGCGGCGCATGGTGTACATGATCGGCTGGAGCGGATCGCGGATCGACCGGAAGCGCGCGTCGGCGACCACGCCGACGACGGTCACGTTCGCCAGCCCATATTCGTTGGAGAAGGGCTGGGTCTTGAGCTGCTTGCCGACGGCTTCCTGCGGCGAGCGGAAGCCGAGCCGTCGTGCCGCTTCGGCAGTGATCACGACGTTGAGGCCGCGCTGCACGAGCGCGCGTACCGCCGCGTCATAATCGGCGGCGCTGGGGAAGGGCGTGGTGCTGTCGTCGGCGCCATGGGTTTCGGAGAAACCGCGCCCGGCGAGCAGCTTCATCCCCATCGCCTTGAAGAAATCCGCCTCGACCGAATAGGTGCCGATCTCCGCGCCCTCCGTCGTATTGCCGGGAAGGAAGACGCGGGTCATCGAATTGTTGCCGGGGTCGATCGCGATCTGCGAGCGCGCGGCCGCCTCCACGCCAGGGATCCGGCGGATCTGCTCGGTGACCTGCCCGTCGCGATCGTCGACGCCGCGATAGCCGAGATTGCCGATCTGGAGCAGGCCGTCACGACGATAGCCGGCGTCGCTGGTCTGCGCGTAGACGGTCTGCGCATAGATCACCGCGGTGCAGATGATCAGGCCGATCGAGACCGCGAACTGCCCGATCACCAGCGCGTTGCGCAGCACGCCCGAGCCCTGCGCGTCCGCGGCCGACTTGTTGGCCTTGAGGATCTTGGCCGGCTCGAACCGGGCGAGGAAGAAGGCGGGGTAGAGGCCCGCGACGATGCCGACCACGAGCACCATCGCGATCGCCGGCAGCAGCACCCCCTGCGCGCCGAAATAGTCGAGCTCGATGCTGGCGCCGAGGAACGCGTTGAACGCGGGCAGGACCAGCTCGACCGCGGCCAGCGCCAATCCCATCGCGAGCGCCGTGACCAGGATCGATTCGCCGAGGAATTGCCCGATCAGCTGGCGGCGCGATGCGCCCAGTACCTTGCGCAAGGCGACTTCGCGGGCCCGCTGCGAGGCGCGTGCGGTCGCGAGATTGGTGAAGTTGACGCAGGCCATGCCGAGGATCAGCAGCGCGATCACCGCGAAGGTGATCACGGTGAAGCGATCATTGCCCGGCGTGATCGCCGAATTCTGCGCGCGCCCGAGATGCACGTCACGCAGGTTGACCAGGCGGAAGTCCTGATACTCGCCCGGGTTGCGCCGCTGATCGCCGATGAGCTGGTCGGGGATGTTGCGCTTCTCGAAGGCCGGCATCCGCTCGTTGATCAGCGCCGCGTCCTCGGGCTTCCGCAGCCGCACGAAGTTCCAGCCCTGCTGGTTGTCCCAGTTGGTCAGCGCGCCTTGCCGGTCGGCGAACTGGACGCCGAGGTCGAAGCGCGCGACGGCGTTCGCCGAGAAACTGGAATTCTTGGGCCAGTCCTTGAACACGCCGGTCACGCGGTAGTCGACATTGCCCATGTTATCGACGATCGTCAGCGTCTTGCCGATCGCGTCGACCGTGCCGAAGCGACGTCGTGCCTCGCTCTCGCTCAGCGCGATCGAGTGAGTGTCAGGAAGGGCGGTCGCGGCGCTGCCGCGCACGAAGGGGACGTCGAAAATCTCGAACAGATTGCCATCGACCATGCGCAGATCGTCGATCTCGCCGGCCTGGTCGTCCTGGATGACGATCGGCGAGAAGCCGCGTACCCACACCAGCTTCTCAACCTGGTCGGGATAGTCCTTCTGCAGCGCGCGCCCGTTGACGATGCCGCTCACCTGGAGGTGCATTTCCTCGCCGCCCTGCGGAGTCGCCTTGTATTCCGTCTGGACCTGGAAGGCGCGATCGGCGCCCGGCATCCAGTCGTCATAGCTGGTCTCGTAGCGCACATAGAGCAGGATCAGCACGCAGGCGGCGAGCCCGAGCGCGAGGCCGACGATGTTGATCGCGGCGTAGATCCGGTTCTTGGCGAGCGCACGGATCGCGACGGTGAGATAATTGCGCCACATGGCAGGAGCTCCGAGGAAAGAGTGAGTCAGGCAGCGCGACGCTGTTCCTGGAGGATGCGTCCGTCGAGCATGTGAACCACGCGGCTCGCATAATCGGCATGGGCGGGGGAGTGAGTGACCATCACGATGGTCGACCCCTGCGCGTTGAGCGACTGCAGCATCCGCATCACCTCGTCGCCATGATTGGTGTCCAGGTTGCCGGTCGGCTCGTCGGCGAGGATCAGCTTGGGCTGGGCGACCAGCGCGCGTGCCACCGCGACGCGCTGCTGCTGCCCGCCCGACAGCTGGCTCGGCCGGTGCCGCGCGCGATGCGCGATGCCGACCCGGTCCATCACCTCGTCGGTGCGGCGCTTGCGCTCGGCGGCGGGGACGTCGTGATAGAGCAAGGCGAGCTCGACATTCTCGCGCACGGAGAGCTCGTCGACGAGATTGAAGCTCTGGAAGATGAAGCCGATATTGGCCTTGCGCACATCGGCCAGCCGCGCCTCGGGCAGGTCGGCGACCTCCTGGCCGCCGAAGACGTAGGAACCGCTGCTCGGGCTGTCGAGCATGCCGACCAGGTTGAGCAAGGTCGACTTGCCGCAGCCCGATGGCCCCATCACCGCGACGAACTCGCCCTCGGCCACGTCGAGATCGATCGAGTCGAGCGCGGTCGTCTCGACCATGTCGGTGCGGTAGACGCGCGAGAGCTGGCGCATTTGGAGGAGCATCGTCATTCCTTTCCTGGCGAAAGATCGAGCCGGTCCTTGTCGGCGAAACCGGTATAGGGTGAGGTGATCACGCGCTCGCCGGGGTCGAGCCCTTCGAGCACTTCGATCGCAGTGGCGTTGCGGCGGCCGAGCCGGACCGGGCGCTTGACCGCGCTGCGGCCGCCTTCGGCGACGACGAAGACGAAGGCTCCGCCGGTCTCGCTGTAGAAGGCGCCGTTCGGGATCAGCCGCGCGGGCGCGGGATCGCCCAGCGTCAGCTTGGCCTGGAGCGTCTGGCCGCGCTGCAGGTCGGCGGGTTCGGCGCCGGTGAACTGGAGATCGACCTGGAACTGGCCGTTCTGTACCTGTGGATAGATTTTGGTGACCTTGGCGGGGAAGACCTTGCCGTTGAGTTCGATGCGCGCGGTCTGCCCGAGTTGGACGCGGCCGAGATAGAATTCGTCGACTCCGGCCATCAGCTTGTTGCGCCCGGGGCTGTCGATCTGTCCGATCCGCTCGCCGCGCGAGAGCGACTGGCCGACCTGGACGTTGAAGCCGGAAAGCTGGCCAGCGACCGGCGCGCGCAGGTTGAGCGCGTCGAGATTGTCGCGCGCGATGTTGAGTCCGGACTGCATCGACGCCATCGAGGCACGCTGCTGGGCGAGCTGGCTCGACTGGAGCTTCGCGTCGGTCGCTCGGCTGCGGCGCAACGCCTCCAGCCGCCGGCGCTCGTATAGGTACTGCGCCTTGGTGTCCGCGAACGCCTTGCCGGTCACGAAGCCTAGCTCGGCGAGCTTGGCCTCGCGCTCATATTGCAGGCGCGTCTTTTCGATCGCGAGCTCGGCCTCGAGCACTGCCCGCTCGTTGGCGAGCCCGGTCTGCGCCAGCGCGAGCTCCTGGCTGCGCATGTTGTTGATCTGCTGCTCGACCTCGGTCTGGCGGGCGAGGGTGGAGAGCTGGAGCTCGGCGTTGGAGAGTTCGACGATCGGCTGGCCCTTGGCCAGCTGGGTGCCGTCCTCCACCAGCACCTTCTCGACCCGGCCGCCCTCGATCGCGTCGAGATAGACGGTCAGCAGGGGGGTCACGCGGGCGCGCAGCGGGATGAAGTCCTCGAACGTGCCGTTGGTCACGGTCGAGATCGTCAGGCGGTCGGCGACGACCGTCTGCGAATCCCCGCGCGGCGCGTAGAGCCAGAAGACGAGGGCAAGGGCGAGCAGCGCGGTGGCGCCGAGCAGCAGGGGAAGCCAGCGCGGGAAACGGCGCCGTTCGACCACGCGGTCCATTCCGCTCCCGGACACCGGCCGTTCCTCGATGCCCTTGGGGCGATTGATCTTGAGAACGCTCATACCCGCTCGTTCAGCAAGGAGCATGCCAATGACGTGACCAGCGGCCGCGCTGCGTCGAGGTGCGCGACACTGTCCGTTTCCGGACAGAGCTGTGCGGAAACGGACACTAGCACGGGCACGACCAGCATCGTCTTGGTCTCGCCCGTAACCGTGACAGCCCGATGCACCGCACCTGAGGCCAGCAAGTATAGGATGAGGCACAGCAGCACGGCGTGCGCGAAGCGGGCCGCGTGGAAGCGCCTGGTGCGGTTGGGAGAGAGCGGGCGGTCCATAGCCTCTGCACAGCATGGGGCGTGCCAAGTCCGCGAGTTGGCTGATTTCCTCGCTGAACCCCTGTCGCAGGGCGGCTGGCACGGTTATTGATTGTCCGGTTCCGCACAGCGGCTGTTCGGGAGTGGTCACATGGCGGGGGCGGATCGGTTCGGGCTTTGCGTCGTCATCGACGATGACGAGGATGTGCTGACCGCCGCGCGCATGCTGTTGCGCAACCTGTTCGACGAGGTGGTGACGCTGTCGGCGCCGGCGGAGGCGATCGCACTGGTCGCCGGGCGCCGGCCCGACGTGATCCTGCTCGACGCCAATTTCGCGCGCGGCGCCACCGACGCGGCCGAGGGGCTTGCGCTGCTCGAGCAATTGCTCGCGCTCGACCCGGACCTCATCATCGTGATGATCACCGCGCATGCCGGGATCAACATCGCGGTCGAAGCGATGAAGCGCGGCGCGGTCGACTTCATCTCCAAGCCGTGGTCGAACGAGAAGCTTCTCGCCACGGCGCGGACCGCCGCGGCGCTCAATCGCTCGCGGCGCGACGTCCGGAACGAGCCGGGACCACCCGTCCCGGTTGGCGATACCGCGCTGATCGGCGCCGCACCGTCGATGCTGCGAGTCCAGTCGCTGATCGCCCGTGCCGCGCCGACCGATGCGAATGTGCTGGTGCTGGGCGAGAACGGCACAGGCAAGGAACTCGTCGCGCGCGCTGTCCATCGCCTGTCGCGCCGTGCTGCCAAGCCGATGATCACCGTCGATCTCGGGGCGGTCGCGACCGAGCTCATCGATTCCGAGCTGTTCGGTCACGTCCGCGGCGCGTTCACCGACGCCAAGGCCGATCGAGTAGGGCGCATCCAGGCGGCGAGCGGCGGCACGCTGTTCCTCGACGAGATCGGCAATCTTCCGCTCCACCTCCAGCCCAAGCTGCTGACCGCGCTCGAGCAGCGTCACATCACGCCCGTCGGATCGAACCGCGCGGTACCCGTCGACATCCGCGTCATTGCTGCGACCAACCTGTCGCCCGCGGCGCTGCGCGATCCGGCGCAGTTCCGCCAGGACCTGCTGTTCCGTCTGAACACCGTCGAAATCGAGATTCCGCCCCTGCGCGAACGCCGTGAGGATGTGCCGGCGCTCGTCGATTTCTATCTCGACCATTATGCCGCGCGTTATGGGCGACCGCGCCCGCAAATCAGCGCAACGGCGCGCGCTGCGCTGACCGGTCACGACTGGCCCGGCAATGTGCGCGAGCTGCGCCACGCGATCGAGCGCGCGCTGATCCTCGCCGGCGACGCCGCGCTCGAGCCCGGCGATTTCCCGCTCGGCGCGCCGGTGACGCGGATCGCGCCCGACGCGGTCGTCACGCCGCAAGCCTCCGCCGATCTCAATCTCGAGCGCGCCGAGCGGCGCATGGTCGAGGAATCGCTGAAGAAGCACGGCTACAACATCTCCGCCGCCGCCGCCGAACTCGGACTCTCGCGCGCCGCGCTCTATCGCCGGATGGAGAAGCATGGGCTCTGACTGGCGGTTCACCCTCGTTCTGCTGGCGTGGACGGTCGGCCTCGGCGCCGCCGCCGTCGCGACCGCCATCAGCTTCGTGCATCCCGGGCTCGGTGCGGCGCGGCTGGTCGCGCTGGCGCTGACGGCGGGCGCGCTTGCCGGGCTGATCGGGCATGTCCGCCGCACCAATGTCGCGCTGGCCCGCTTCGTCGAGGCGCTGCGGCACGGCGATTTCGCGGTCGGCTTCGGCGGCC
>NZ_JBCNMA010000106.1:0-12139 GCF_039595165.1 Sphingomonas sp. | reverse complement strand
AGTTTGATTTCGAGTCCGCCGAGCGCAAGCAGCTCAAGGGCAATATCTATCTGGCCAAGGTAACCCGCGTGGAGCCCTCGCTCCAGGCGGCATTCGTCGAGTATGGCGGCAACCGCCACGGCTTCCTGGCCTTCAGCGAAATCCATCCCGACTATTACCAGATTCCGAAGGAAGACCGCGACGCGCTGTTGCGCGAAGAGGCCGAGCATGCCGCCGAGGAAGCGGCGTTGCGTGAAGAGGCCGACGACGATCATGACGACGAGCATGACGATCACGACGGCGCCGAGGACAGCGACGTCGAGGTCGTCGAGCGTCCGGCCGACGAGGATGAGGAAGCCTCGGAAGGTGAAGAGGGCGCCGCTGCGAATGGCGGCCGTCGCCGCCGTGGCCGCAAGGGCAGCGACGATCAGGTCGAGGCGCTGCGCCAGCGCCGCATGAACCTGCGCCGCCGTTACAAGATCCAGGACGTGATCCGCCGCCGCCAGGTGCTGCTGGTCCAGGTCGTCAAGGAAGAGCGCGGCAACAAGGGCGCGGCGCTGACCACCTATCTCAGCCTCGCCGGCCGCTATTGCGTGCTGATGCCCAACACCGCGCATGGCGGCGGCATCTCGCGCAAGATCAGCTCGGCGGCCGACCGCAAGCGCCTCAAGTCGATCATGTCGGACCTCAAGCTGCCGCCGACGATGGGCTGCATCGTCCGCACCGCCGGGCTCCAGCGCACCAAGACCGAGATCAAGCGCGACTTCGACTATCTCGCGCGCCTCTGGGACGAGATCCGCGAAAAGACGCTGAGCTCGTCCGCGCCGGCGCTGATCTATGGCGACAGCGACCTGATGAAGCGCGCGATCCGCGACATCTACAATCGCGACATCGAGGAAGTGATCGTCGAGGGCGAGGACGGCTACCGCCACGCCAAGGAGTTCATGAAGCTCCTGATGCCGAGCCACGCCAAGAAGGTGAAGCATTACAGCGACCCCGTGCCGCTGTTCCAGCGCGCGCATGTCGAGGACCAGCTGTCGGCGATGTACCACCCCGTGGTGCAGCTCAAGTCGGGCGGATATCTCGTGATCAACCCGACCGAGGCGCTGGTGTCGATCGACATCAACTCGGGCCGCTCGACGCGCGAGCACAATATCGAGCAGACTGCGACCGCGACCAACCTCGAGGCGACGCAGGAGATCGCCCGCCAGCTGCGCCTGCGCGACATGGCCGGGCTCGTCGTCATCGACTTCATCGACATGGACCACGGATCGAACGTCCGGAAGGTCGAGAAGGCGATGAAGGAAGCGCTCAAGAACGACCGTGCGCGCATTCAGGTCGGCCGCATCAGCGCCTTCGGCCTGATGGAGATGAGCCGCCAGCGGCTGCGCACCGGCGTGCTCGAGGCGTCGACTCGCCAGTGCCCGCATTGCGAGGGCACCGGCTTGGTCCGCACCGCCTCGTCGGCCGGCCTGTCCGCGCTGCGCCTGATCGAGGACGAGGCGGCGCGGGGCCGCGGTTCGCTGCTCACCTTGCGTTGCAGCCAGGAAGCGGCCTTCTACGTGCTCAACAAGAAGCGCGCCGACATCGCCGAGATCGAGGACCGCTACGGCGTGACGGTCGAGATCCTGTCCGACGGCGAGCTCGAGGGCGCGCGCATGTCGGTCGAGGCCTCGGGTCCGCCGCCGGCGCACGCCCCCAAGTTCGCGCCGGTGATCGAGGAGATCGAAGAGGATATCGCCGACGAGATCGACGATGAGGAAGAGGGCGAGGAGGAAGTCGAGGCCCGCGAGCCGCGTGAGCGCCGCGAGCGCAGCGACCGGGGCGAGGGTGAGGGCGAGGGCCGCAAGCGCCGCCGCCGCCGCCGTGGCCGCCGGGGCCGCCGCGACGAAGAGGGCGGCGAGCAGCGTCCGGCCGACGAAGCTGGCGACGAGAGCGATGCCGATACGGACGGCGAGCCGGTCGAGGGCGGCGTCGAAGCCGAGACGGCGGCTGCCGACGAGACCGGCGAGCAGCGCAAGCGCCGCCGCCGCGGCCGTCGCGGTGGACGCCGCGGTGGTGCGGACGAGGCCGAGGCCGCGGCGGACGCCGCGGAAACGCTCTCCGGCGAGGAGTCCGCTGCGGAAATCGAGGAAGCGACCGCCGAGGCGGGTATCGCCGCCGAGCCGCAGCCGGTCGAGGACGTTCCGGCCAAGCCCAAGCGCTCGCGCCGCAAGAAGGCCGATGCCGACGTCGCGGAGACGCCGGTCGCCGCGCTCGACGTTGCGACCGAGGAGGCCGGCATCGCCGCCGAGCCCCAGCCCGAGGTCGAGGCGTCGGCCAAGCCCAAGCGGACCCGCCGTAAGAAGACTGACGCAGACGCGGTCCAGCCCGAGGCGGAAGCGCCGGTGGCCGAAGCTGCGCCTGAGCCCGAAGCGGAAGCGCCGGCCAAGCCCAAGCGCCGCAGCCGTGCCAAGCCCGCGGCCGAGCCGGTGGCGCAGGACCTCGAGCCCGCAGCGAACGCCGAAGCCGCAGCCGCAGCCGCCGAAGCGGATCCCGAGGGCGACGCCGGCGACGGCACGCCGCGCCGCGGCTGGTGGCAGCGCACCTTCGGTGCGTGATCCCGGACGGGGATCGATGCGAGACGGCGGGGATGGCGTGCCATTCCCGCCGCTCACTCCCCGTTCATGCGCCCCGCTCCATCGCGTCGCGGGGGCTCGGGCCGCAACCGGCCGTTGATCGCAGGGGATAATCCGCCATGATGCCCGCCATGAAGCGGCTCGTTTCGATCCTCGCGCTGGTGCTGTTGATCGGCGTCGTCAATCCCGCCCTCGCCCAGTCGATCCTGCGCGATGCGGAGAGCGAGGCGCTCCTCGCCGACATGTCGCGCGACCTGATCAAGGCCGCCAATCTCCAGCCGAACAATGTCCGCATCGTCCTGATCAACGATCCCTCGATCAACGCCTTCGTCGCGGGCGGGCAGGCGGTCTATATCCATTCCGGCCTGATCGACGCCGCGAGCAGCGCCAATGAGGTCCAGGGCGTGATCGCGCACGAGCTCGGCCACGTCACCGGCGGCCACGCCCCGCTCAGCGACCGCATGGCCAAGGGCGCGACCGGCATCACCCTGCTCAGCCTGCTGCTCGGCGCCGCGGCGATGGCCGCCGGCTCGGCCGATGCCGGCATGGGGCTGATGCAGCTCGGCCAGCGCGCCGCGCTCGGCAATTATCTCGCCTTCAGCCGCGCGCAGGAAGCCACCACCGACGCGGCCGGGGTCAAGTATCTCTCCGGCGCCGGGATCAGCGGCCGCGGCATGCTCGACTTCTTCAAGAAGCTCCAGCAGCAGGAATATCGCTGGGGCCTCAAGCGCGGCGGCGAGCAGAGCTACGTGATGAGCCACCCGATGTCGGGCGACCGCATCGCCACGCTCACCGCCGACCTCCAGGCCGATCCCGCGTGGAGCAGGCCGAGCAACGCGTCGATCGAGGAGCGGTTCAAGCGCATGCAGGCGAAGCTGCGCGGCTATGTCGCCGAGCCGCAGGACACGCTGCGCCGCTATCCCGACACCGACACCAGCGTCCCGGCCCGCTACGCGCGCGCTTACGCCTATCACAAGTCGGGCTACCCGCAGCAGGCCGCGGCCGAAGCGGCGGCGCTGGTCAAGGCCGAGCCGAACAACCCTTATTTCCTCGAACTCGAAGGCCAGATCCTGCTCGAATCGGGCAAGCCCAGGGAAGCGATCGCGCCGCTGCGCGCGGCGACCACCAGCACCAACTACCAGCCGCTGATCGCCACCACCTTCGGCCACGCGCTGATCGCGACCGAGGACCCGGCGAACCTCGCCGAGGCCGAGAAGGTGCTGCGCCAGTCGGTGGTACGCGACCAGGAGAATCCCTTCGCCTGGTACCAGCTCGGCATGGTCTATGAACGCAAGGGCGACACCGCGCGCGCCGCGCTGGCGACGGCGGAGCGGTCGAGCATGATCGGCGACATGGGCCGCGCGGTGGCGAGCGGGCAGGCGGCGATGGCCGGGCTGCCCCAGGGCTCGCCCGACTGGATCCGCGCGCAGGATATCGTCATGGCCGCGCAGGGCATGCTCCAGGACAGGAAGAGACGGTGATCGAGTCCCTCGCCAAGAATCCGCTGGCGCTCGCCGGCCTTGTGGCGCTGTCCGCCGCGCTCGGCGGCGGGGTGGTGCTCGGCGTCCAGGCGCTCGCCCCGGCACATGTCGCGGACACCGACAAGGCGCGGATCGGCCAGGTCGTGCGGGACTATGTGCTCGCCAACCCCGAGATCCTGCCCGAGGCGATGAAGCGCCTGCAGGAACGCGAGACCGGCCAGGCGGTGGCGGGGAGCCGTACCGCGATCGTCGAGCCCTATGCCGGCGCGTGGGAAGGCAACGCCAAGGGCGACGTCACCGTCGCGGTCTATATGGACTATGCCTGCGGCTATTGCCGCGCCAGCCTGCCGATGATCGCTCGGCTCGTGGCCGAGGATGCGAACGTCCGCATCGTCTATCGCGAGCTGCCGGTGCTGAGCGAGGTCAGCCGCACCGCCGCGCGCTGGGGGCTGGCGGCGGCCGAGCAGGGCAAGTTCAAGCCGTTCCACACCGCGCTCTATTCGGGCGGGCAATTGAGCGAAGCGTCGATCGCCGCCGCCGCCGCATCGGCCGGGCTTGACCAGGCCAAGGCCCAGGCCGCGCTGACCACGCCCAAGGTCGAGGCCGAGATCACCCGCAACTTCGACGTCGCGCGCAAGCTCGGTGCCTCCGGCACGCCGTTCTGGGTGATCGGCGATCGCGTGATCTCCGGCATGGTGCCGTATGAGACGCTCAAGGACGCCGTCGGCGCGGCGCGCAAGAAGGGCTGAGCTCCGTCCCGAGCGTGGACCGGCGCGATCGACCAACAGCCGCCGAACGAATAATGAACGTTGCGGGTTGCGAACCCCGCATCCGTCCCTACATCGCGCGCTCAAAATCAAGGGGGACTTCGTGGAGCCGATCCTCTCCGTACGTGGCGTCAGCAAGACCTATGCCTCCGGGCAGAAGGCGCTGGGGTCGGTCGATCTCGACATCAGCAAGGGCGAGATATTCGCCCTGCTCGGGCCCAATGGCGCGGGCAAGACCACGCTGATCAGCATCATCTGCGGCATCGTCACGCCGAGTTCGGGGACGATCACCGTCGACGGCCACGACGCGATCGCCGAGCCGCGCGCGGCGCGGATGAAGATCGGGCTGGTGCCCCAGGAGCTGTCGGTCGACATGTTCGAGACGGTGCAGGCGACCACGCGCTACAGCCGCCGCCTGTTCGGCCGCACCGGGCATGACGACTATATCGACCAGGTGCTCAAGGACCTGTCGCTCTACGACAAGCGCCACAGCAAGGTGATGGAGCTGTCGGGCGGGATGAAGCGCCGCGTGCTGATCGCCAAGGCGCTGGCGCACGAGCCCGAAATCCTGTTCCTCGACGAGCCCACCGCCGGCGTCGACGTGTCGTTGCGCCGCGACATGTGGAAGCTGATCGGCAGCCTCCGCGAGCGCGGCACCACGATCATCCTCACCACCCATTATATCGAGGAGGCCGAGGAGATGGCCGACCGGGTGGGCGTGATCAACAAGGGCGAGCTGCTGCTGGTCGAGCAGAAGGCCGAGCTGATGAAGAAGCTCGGCAAGCGCGAGATGGACATCGCGCTGGTCGAGCCGATGGCGGCGATCCCGGCCGAGCTCGACGAATGGCACCTCGCGCTCGAAGACGAGGGCACGCGGCTGCGCTACACCTTCGACGCCCAGGCCGAGCGCACCGGCATCCCCTCGCTGCTGCGCAAGCTCGCCGACCTCGGCATCGCGTTCAAGGACCTCGACACCTCCAAGTCGAGCCTCGAGGACATCTTCGTCGACCTTGTCGAGCGCCGGGACGAGGAGAAGGCGGCATGAAGGGCTTCAACCATCACGGCGTCTGGGCGATCTATCGCTTCGAGATGGCCCGCGCGCTGCGCACTCTGTGGCAGAGCCTTGTCACCCCCGTGATCACCACCGCGCTCTATTTCGTCGTTTTCGGCGGCGCGATCGGGTCGCGGATGCAGGAGCTCGACGGAGTCGCCTATGGCAGCTTCATCGTGCCCGGGCTGATCATGATGAACCTGCTCCAGCTGTCGATCTCCAACGCCTCGATCGGCATCTACTTCCCCAAATTCACCGGCACGGTCTACGAGCTGCTCTCGGCGCCGGTCTCGGCGATGGAGATGGTGATCGGCTATGTTGGCGCGGCGGCGACCAAGTCGATCGCGATCGGCCTCGTCATTCTGGTGACCGCGATGCTCTTCGTCGAGGTGCCGATCGCGCATCCCTTCATGATGCTGACGATGCTGGTGCTGACCGCGGTGACGTTCAGCATGCTCGGCTTCATCATCGGCATCTGGGCCAAGGGGTTCGAGCAGCTCTCGTTCGTGCCGGCACTGGTGGTGACCCCGCTGACCTTCCTCGGCGGCGCCTTCTACACGATCAACATGCTGCCCGAGCCGTGGCGCACGGTGAGCCTCGCCAATCCAGTGGTCTATCTGGTCAGCGGTTTTCGCTGGAGCTTCTTCGGCAAGGGCGACGTCTCGATCGCACTGAGCCTCGGCTTCACCGCGGCGTTCCTGCTGCTGTGCCTCGGGGTGATCGGCTGGATCTTCAAGACCGGCTGGCGGCTCAAGAACTAGGCCCTGCCGTTCGCTTTCCAATCCTCTCCCGCAAGGGGGAGGTGGCACGCGCAGCGTGACGGAGGGGGAGGACGCACGACGGCCCATGGTCTGGCATCCGCCCCCCTCCGTCAGCCTGCGGCTGACACCCCCTGGCGGGGAGGATTTGACTACCCCGCCACCGGCAGCGTGATCATCGACCCGGCGCACACCCGCTGCGTCGCCTTCACGAAGTCGCCCGGCTTGGCCTTGTAGATGTTCGGCACGAAGCTCTGCGGGTTGCGGTCGATCACCGGAAACCAGCTCGACTGGACCTGCACCATGATGCGGTGGCCCTTCCTGAAGACATGGTCGTGGTCGCGCAGCGGCACGTTCCACGCCACGACCTTGTTCGGCACCAGCGGCTTCGGCGCGGAAAAGCTCTCCAGCCAGCGCCCACGCCGTACCTCCATCGCGATCGGCAGCTGATAGCCGTTGAGCGTCTTGGGATAGTCGCCCAGCGCGCTCACCTTGGTCGTGGTGTCGTAATCGTCGGGCAGCACGTCGATCAGCTTGACCACCATGTCGCTGTCGGTGCCCGAGGTCGAGGCCTGCAGCGTCGCACTGATCGCGCCGCTCACCGTCAGGTCCTTGTCGAGCGGCGCACTGACATAGGTCAGCACATCCGGCCGCCCGTCGACGAAGCGCTGGTCCGCCGCCTCCCACCAGCGCCATTCCTGCGACGGATAGGTGACCGAGATCGGCCGCTCGCGATACGGCACCGGATTGGCCGGGTCCGACACATATTCGCGGCAGCCCTCGCCCGTCGGCGCGGCGAACGAGAGCGACCCGTCGGCATGGAGATAGAGGCTGGTCGCCTGGGTCCCCGCGGGCGGCCACTTCGCATAGTTCTTCCATTGCCAGGAGCCGCTCTGGAAGACCTTGGCCTCGCCGCGCGGCTGCGTGCCCTTGCCGTGCAGCCAATAGGCGAAGAACGGCGCCTCGATGTCGCGCATGAACTCGGTGCCGCTCGGCTTGCCGAAGTTCACGTAGCCGAGATTGTCGCCCGCGCTCTTCCAGCTGCCGTGGTTCCACGGCCCGGCGACGATCATGCTCAACCCCTTGGGATCGTCCTTCTCCATCCGCTCGTAGATCTTCCACCCGCCGAGCGGATCCTCCTGGTCCCAGAAACCGACCACGTGCAGCGTCGGCACGGTCGTCCGCCCCAGCCGCTCGGTCCACACCTGGCGCTTCCAGTGATCGTCATAGTCGGGATGCTCGATGATCTGGGTCAGCATCGGCACGCTGCCCTTGAAGTGGAGCCTGTCGAGATTCTCGACCGGGCCGAGCTTCAGGAGCCAGTCGTACATGTCGACCGGCGGCGGCCCGCCGGGATTGTAGTCGAAATCCTTGCCATCCTTGTTGTTCTGGAGGCCATAGGTCCAGTCGGTGAGGTAGGAGAGGCGGAAGGCGCCGTAGCGGTGGAGATCGTCGTTCATCCACCAGTCGTTCCACGCCGCTTGCGGACTAACGGCCTTCAGCGCCGGATGCGGCCGCGCCAGCGCCACCGCCGCGGCATAGCCGGGATAGGAGCCGCCGGTCATGCCGACCCGGCCATTGTTGTCGCGCACGTTCTTCACCAGCCAGTCGATCGTGTCATAAGCGTCGCTCGCCTCGTCGGGCGCGTTCGAGCCGGCGGGGGAAAGCGCCATCGACATCGCGAACACGCCCTCCGACTTGTAGCGCCCGCGCATGTTCTGGAAGACGAGGATATAGCCGTCGTCCATCAGATATTTCATCGACGCGGGCACCGTCTTCGGTGCCCCGCTCGGTACGCCATAGGGGGTGCGCTGAAGGATGATCGGCAGCTTGCCGGTCTTGCCCACGGGACGCAGGATCACCGTCTGCAGCTTGGTCCCGTCGCGCATCGGAATCATCACCTCCTGGAAGGTGAACGCCGCAGCCGCCGCGGCTTGTGGCGCCGCGGCCTGACGGGCCGGGGCAGGGGCGGTCAGCGCGGTCGCGGCGAGGACGGCAAGGACAAATGCGTTGCGGCGGTACATTACTCTCTCCCCGTTTGTGCAGGGACTAGAGGCGCGCCGCCGCTGGCTGTCAATCGCCCGCGCGGCGCAGCACCGCGGGCCGCAGCACCAGCCCGTTGAGGTTGAGAAGCGCATGGATCAGCATCGCGAACCACAGCTCGCCGGTGGCGAGGTAGAGCACGGCCAGCAGCGCTCCGGCGACGCCAGAAAACGCCATCCCGGTCCAGCCCTGGTAGCGGTGCGCCGCGGCGAACAGCAACGTCGCCAGCGCGAAGCCGAGCAGCGCGTCGCCGGTCACCAGCGCCGCGAACAGCGGCAGCGCGAGGCGGAAGAACAGCTCCTCGACGATCCCCGCGGCGACGCCCAGCGCCGCGGTCCAGCCGAATTCGCCGCCGCGCTGGGGCAAGATGCGCTCGATGTCGCCCGCGGTGAACGGCCGCTTGCCGCGCCGCACCTGCCAGCGCGAGATCGCGAGGCCGAGCACCGCGCCGCCGCCGAAGCCCACCAGCACGGCGATCTTGAGCGTGGCCATGTTCCCGCCGAACCCGGCGAAGTGCCGCGCCTTCGCCTCGAGCGCGGCGAATTCGGCGGGCAGCTGCCACAGCGTGTCGATCCGCCCGGCGAGCGCGAGCGCGAGCAGCGCGCTTCCCCCGAACGCCAGCGGCGCGCGGCGCATCCAGCGGCGATAGCGGGCGATCCGTCCCGCGCCTGGCGGCACCCCGCCGCCCCGGATGTACCAGGTATAGGCGGCGATCAGCCCCGCCAGCAGCGCCCAGTTCAACCGCGCGCCTCTTGATGTTGCGGCGGCGCCGTTTCAGCGTAGCTGAAAACCACGCCCATCAGCTGGTGCGGTGCTCGCCCTTGACCCAGCGCACCGTGCCCGAACTCGCGCGCATCACCACGCTCTCGGTGGTCATCTTGCCGGGCTTGCGCTTGACCCCGGCGAGCAGCGAGCCGTCGGTCACGCCGGTCGCGGCGAAGATGCAGTCGCCCTTGGCGAGCTCGGTCAGGTCGTACTGCTTGTCGAGATCGGTGATCCCCCAGCGGCGCGCGCGCGCGCGCTCGTCCTCGTTGCGGAACACCAGCCGGCCCTTGAACTGGCCGCCGACGCAACGCAGCGCGGCACAGGAGAGAACGCCCTCGGGCGCGCCGCCCTGACCCATATAGACGTCGATCGTGGTGTCGGGATCGGTGGTCGCGATCACCCCGGCGACGTCGCCGTCGCCGATCAACACCACGCCGCAGCCGATCTGGCGCAGCTCGGCGATCATCCTCTCGTGGCGCGGGCGGTCGAGCACGCAGGCGATGATCTCGGCGGGCTTGACGCCCTTGGCCGCGGCGATCGCCTCGATATTGGCGGTCGGCGACTTGTCGAGGTCGATCACGTTCGGCGGATAGCCCGGGCCGACCGCGATCTTGTCCATATAGACGTCGGGCGCGTTGAGCAGGTTGCCTTCCTCGGCGATCGCCAGCACCGCGAGGCTGTTGGGGCCGGCCTTGGCGCAGATCGTGGTGCCCTCGAGCGGATCGAGCGCGATGTCGATCTTGGGGCCCTTGCCCGGCGCGCTACCGACCTTCTCGCCGATGAACAGCATCGGCGCCTCGTCACGCTCCCCTTCGCCGATCACCACGGTGCCGTCCATGTAGAGCTCGTTGAGCGCAGCGCGCATCGCCTCCACGGCGGCGGCGTCGGCCGCCTTCTCGTCGCCGCGGCCGGTCAGCGTCGAGGCGGCGATCGCCGCTGCTTCGGTGACTCGCACCATCTCGAGCACAAGGACGCGGTCGAGCACCTTGCTGGCGGTCTGCATGATCGTGCGTAGCCCTCTCACTATTCGGTTCCGCTGCGCGATAGGAGGGCGCGAAGGGCTTGTCGATGGGGGCCAACGCTGTCATGCTTCAAAAGCCGGCAACGTCGCGAAACCAAAGTGAAATCGCGGCGTTCGGTGTGTGGCGGGGCTTCGAGGGGCGCGTGACATGCTGACCTTGCTCATTGCGTTGAGTGTCGCGAGCGAACCGCCCCGCGTGGTGACCTTGCCCAGGCGGCAAGTGCGTGTCGCCACGGTCCGCAAGCGTGCACCACGCAAGCCCGCCGCCCGGGCTCTCCCCCAGCCGGCGCAGCTCTGCGTGACCGGCAGCTGTGCGCCCGCGATCGAGACGAGCTACCGGCTGACCGGCTCGTCCGCCGTCGGCTGGAGCCCCAAGATGGATGTGGTCCGATCGACCGGTGTGCCGTGCGGCCTGCAAGGCGCGCCGGTCTGCCCCAAGAAAGGCCGCCGCTTTCTGCAGGCGAGCATCGACTGAGCGGTTCCCGCACGAACGCCATTATGCTAGCGCAACGACCGGGAGGGTTTCGCCCATGTCCGTGTTGCTTGTGATTGCCCTTGCGCTTCAGGCCGGCGGCGACGACGCCGCGATCCAGGCCTATCGCGAACAGACCCGGGCCGTGATCCCGTGCAAGACCACCGACGATCCGGACGAGGTCACGATCTGCGCGCTGCGCGACGCCGACAAGAAATATCGCGTCCCCTTCGTCACCGCGCGCGCCGTGGACAATGTGCCGTACCAGACCGATCGCGTGCTCGAGGACACGATGTTCCAGTGCGGCGTCAGCGGCCCGTTCCTCACGCAATGCAAGGGGATGGTCGGCGTGACGGTCAGCGCCGGGTTCGACGGCAAGATCGTGCGCAAGCGCGAGCTCGCGCCCTGATCAGCCCCTGGGCACGGTATCCCGGACCCAGAAATTGCCGCGCTGATGAGCGACCTCAAGCTTCATGCCGGTGACGCGCCACCCCTGCGGGGTGCGCGCGAAGTCGTGAGTATAGGTGCCCCACACCTCCCATAACGGCTCGCCATTGCCTGCCATCCGGTTCCACGCATAGCCGGCGGAGGTCATCCGCGCCCGATCGCCGTCGATCGTGACCATGTGGTTGGTGCGCATGTGGAAGCTGGTCTTGGCGGCAGCGAGGTTGGTCGACCACGCCTTGATCAGGTCGTCGGCCGCGATCTCCGCCGCCGGCTGGCCGGACAGCGACTGGAAGTCGACTTGGATGCGATCGGCGAAGAAGGCGCGCGCGCCGGGCCAGTCCTTGGCATCGACCGCTCGGTCGATGCCGTCGGCGATTCGGGTCAGCTCGGCGACGGTCGCCGCATTGTCGGCGGTGACCGGCGCGCTCTGGGCGAGCAGGACGAAGGCGAGGGTCGAGGGCAGCATGGCGGCTCCGCTGGGATCGCCCCAACCTAGCGCGCCCGCTTCATTCTCCCAAGATGTGCATCCACATCGGCTCGCCGGCGAGGCTGGGCGAGCCGCGCAGCTTCTCCAGCGCCTGGGCGACGCAGCGCTCCGGCCCCTCGTGCGTGACGATCGCGACGAGCACGCTGCCGTCCGGCATCGCGCCGCGCTGGATCAGCGATTCGATCGAGACGCCGGCGTCGCGCATCGCCGCGGCGATCTCGGCGAGCACGCCCACCTTGTCGGCGACGGT
>NZ_JBCNMA010000105.1:0-12364 GCF_039595165.1 Sphingomonas sp. | reverse complement strand
CGGCAAGCGCTGGTACGGCGCCAACCCGGTGCCGAGCAGCGACCCCGACCTCAACAATCGCGCCGCACGGATGATCGGCCAGACGGTGACGGTGGTCGAAGCGATCGAGGGCGGCACCGGTCGCGTGCGCGTCGGCGACGGCGAGTGGCCGGCGGAGGGCCCCGACCTCGCGGCGGGCACCAGGGCGCGGATCGCGGGCGTGCGCGGCGGCGTGGTGGTGGTCGAGGCGGTGAAGGCGATCGAAGGGTAATTCACGCCCCTCTTTTCCGTCATGCCGAACTCGTTTCAGCATCCATCCTTCGACCAGCGGCCTAGTCGCCTATGGAGAGACGGACCTGAAACAAGTTCAGGGTAACGGAAGCAGCAGGTGGGGTGACGCCTACGAGGGGGGCCGCTAAGGTCTCATCCGAAACCACCTCCCGCGTTCCTCGGAGACCTCATGCGCACCACTCGCCGCCAGTTCCTCGCCACCACCGCCACGCTCGCGACGCTGCCGGCGCTGCCCGCCTTCGCGCGGGGTCAGGCGGCCGCGCCGGGCGACGCGGCGGCGGACAGGCTGCTCGCCGCCACCGCCGAGCAACTGCTCGAGAACGGGCCCGAGGGCGCCACCAGCCTCGGCATCGACAAGGGCGAGCGCGCCCATCTCCGCTCGAGGCTCGAGGACCGCACGATCGCCGGCAAGGCGCGCGTTGCCGAAGGGCTGCGCAAGCGGGTCGCCGAGCTCAAGGCGCTCGATCCCCAGAGCCTCAGCCCGGTGATGCGCACCAATGTCGACGCGGTCACGACCTCGTTCGAGAGCGCGCTCGACGGCATGGCCTTCCCTTATGGCGACGTCGCGGTCGGCGGCTGGCGCAACTCGCCCTATGTCGTCGTCCAGAATGTCGGCGGCTATCTCGACATCCCGCGCTTCCTGGACACCGAGCACAAGGTCGAGAACGCGGCCGACGCGGCGAGCTGGCTCGAACGCTTCGGCCAATATGCCGCACTGCTCGACGGCGAGACCGAGCGGCTCAAGATCGCCTATGACAAGGGCGTCGTCGCGCCCGACTTCCTGCTCGACAAATGTCTCAAGCAGATCGCGCTGACCCGCGGCACCGATGCCGGCAAGTGGGAGATGGTGACCAACTACGCCGGCAAGTCCGCGGTCACCGGCAGCCAGGCGGCGGAGGCGGCGCGGATCGCCGCGGGCAAGGTCGCCCCGGCGCTCGACCGCCAGATCGCGGAATTGAAGCGTCACCGCGCCAAGGCGACCTCGGACGCGGGCGTGTGGAAATTCCCCGACGGCGAAGCCTATTACGCCTGGGCGCTGCGTGCCGGCACGACCACCACGATGACCCCGGACGAGGTGCACCGCACCGGCCAGGAGGAGCTGAAGGCGCTCCAGGCCGAGATGGACGTGATCCTCAGGAAGCAGGGCTTCACCCAGGGCACGGTGGGCGCGCGGATGACCGCGTTGGGCAAGGACCCGCGCTTCCTGTTCCCCGACAATGACGCGGGCCGCGCCGAGATCCTCAAGTTCATGACCGACCGGATCATGGACATGCGCGCCCGGATGCCGCGGGCGTTCCACACATTGGTCAAGGGCAATGTCGAGGTGAAGCGGCTTCCGCTCGCCGAGGAGCCGGGCGCGCCGGGCGCCTATGGCGGCGCGGGCTCGATCGACGGCACGGTGCCGGGCCGGGTGTGGCTCAACCTGCGCACCACGCTGCTGCACTCGCGCTTCAGCCTGCCCACCCTCGCCTATCATGAAGGCATTCCAGGACACGCCTGGCAGGGCGAATACACCTTCAAGCTGCCGCTGGTGCGCTCGCTGCTCTCGTTCAACGCCTATACCGAGGGCTGGGCGCTCTACGCCGAGCAGCTCGGGGCCGAGCTCGGCGCCTATGACACCGACCCGATCGGGCGGCTCGGCTATCTCCAGAGCCTCGCCTTCCGCGCCTGCCGCCTGGTCGTGGACACCGGCCTCCACGCCAAGAGATGGACTCGCGCCCAGGCGATCGAGTGGTTCGCCACCGCCAACGGCTCGTCGGTCGAGGAAGTCAGCGGCGAGGTCGACCGCTATTGCTCCTGGCCCGGCCAGGCGTGCGGCTACAAGCTCGGCCATACCGAGATCAACACGCTTCGCACCAAGGCACAGAAGGCGCTGGGCAGCCGCTATGACTTCAAGGCGTTCAACGACGCGGTCGTGCTCGGCGGCAGCGTGCCGCTGACGGTGCTGGAGAGTGTCATCGATCGCCACATCGCGAGCCGCCGCGCATGATCCTGCGGCGCTGGCGCGGCGTGATCCGCACCGCCGACCGCGCGGCCTATCGCGCCTATATCGCGGAGACCGGAGGCGCCGAATATGCCGCGACGCCGGGCAATCTCGGCTGGCAGATGCTGTTCCGCGATCTCAGCGACGGTACCAGCGAGGTCGTCACCTTGAGCTGGTGGCGCACGCTCGACGACATCCGCGCCTTTGCCGGCGCGGATGTCGAGGCCGCGCATTACTATCCCGAGGACGACCGCTACCTGCTCGAACGGCCCGAGACCGTCGAGCATAGCGAGGTCGCCGACGGCAGCCTGTTCGGCTGACGGCTCACGCCAGCCCGGCGAGCCGCAGCGCGACGCCGGCCAGCGCGGCGGCCGCGAGCACGGTGAAGGTGCCGATCCGGAAGTGGAACACCGCGACGATGGCGGCTGCGGTCAGCGCGGCGATCCACGGATCGATGCTCGCGAGCACGGGCAAGTCGAACCGGACCGGCCCGGCCTCGACCGGCGTCACTCGGCGGAACACCGCGTGGATCGCGAACCACAAGGCGAGGTTGAGCACCACCCCCACCACCGCCGCGGTGATCGCCGACAGCGCGCCCGCGAGCGCCGCGTTGCCGCGCATCCGCTCGATGAACGGCGCGCCGAGGAAGATCCACAGGAAGCACGGCGCGAAGGTCACCCAGGTCGCGAGCAAGCCGCCGAGCGTCCCGGCCCAAAGCGGGGAGAGCATGCCGGGATCGCGATAGGCGCCGAGGAAGCCGACGAACTGCAGCACCATGATCAGCGGCCCGGGCGTGGTCTCGGCCATGCCGAGCCCGTCGAGCATCTCCCGCGCGCCGAGCCAGCCGTAATTCTCCACCGCCTGCTGCGCGACATAAGCAAGCACGGCATAGGCGCCGCCGAACGTCACCATCGCCATCTTGGCGAAGAACACCGCGATCTGGCTGAACACATGATCGGGACCGAGCATGGCGAGCAGCGCCGCGATCGGAAGCAGCCATAGCCCCAGCCACAGGACGACGTCGAACACCACGCCACGCCAGCGCGGCCGGGCGTGATCGGGCAGCTCCTCGCCGAGCAGCGTCTCGGCATCGGCCACGCCGCCGCCGGCGCCGCCGTGCCCGCCGCCCTTGAATGCGGCGCTTCCCGCGCGCCCTGCGAGCCACCCGATCAGCGCGGCGGCGAGCACGATCAACGGGAACGGCGCCTGGAGGAAGAAAATCAGCACGAACGCCGCGCCCGCGAGCAGCTTCGCCTCCATTGACCGCAATGCGCGGCTGCCGATGCGGATCACCGCTTGCAGTACGATCGCGAGCACCGCCGCCTTGAGCCCGAGGAACAGGCCGGCGACCAGTCCGGTATTGCCGTAGAGCACATAGATCCAGCTCAGCACCATGATCGCCAGCGCGCCGGGCAGGATGAACAATCCGCCGGCGATCAGCCCGCCCAGCCGCTTGTGGAGCAGCCAGCCGATATAGGTGGCGAGTTGCTGCGCCTCGGGTCCCGGCAACAGCATGCAGAAGTTGAGCGCGTGGAGGAAGCGATGCTCGCCGATCCAGCGCTTCTCGTCGACGAGGATGCGGTGCATCACCGCGATCTGCCCCGCCGGCCCGCCGAATGAAAGCGCGGCGATCCGCGCCCACACACCTGCAGCCTCACTCAGCGAGACCGGCGCAGGCCGTGTGCCCGCCAGCGCCGCGGCGCTCACGCCTTGGCTCCGCGCGGCTGGTGCGAGGTCCAGTCGTGCTTCTCCTCGCGCGCGTCGCGGGCCCAGCGGTAGAGCGCGTCATAGATCGCCATGCCGGCGTCGAGTTGGCGATGATCGTCGGCATGCAGCCGCGACAGGCCGAGCGATACGGCGAGCAACCCCGCCGCCTCGGGTGCGAGATCGAGCCGCGCGGTATCCGCGCCACGCACGATCGGCGCGAGCTGGGCCAGCGCCTCGAACCCGGCGAGGCCCAGCTCCTCCACCATCACATCGAACGTGCAGAGTTCGCCGCGATGCGTCCAGCGCACGCCCTCGGCAGCGATGTCGAACGGCGCCGCGCCGGTCCGCGCGGCCACGCCCGGCACCTCCCCCGGCGCCACGAACAGGATCACCGCGTGCGGGTCGACGAAGCGGCGGATCAGCCACGGGCAGGCGATGCGGTCGACCTTGGGCCGGCTTCGCGTCACCCAGAGCGAGCGATCCTCGGGATCGCGGACAAGCGCCGCCTCGGGCACCAATGGCAGGCCTGCCGCCATCCACGCCGCCTGTCCGCCATCGAGCACTTCGGCCGCGACGCCGTCATGGCGCAGCCTGGCGGCGGCCGCGTGGGCCGCGGCGCCGCCATCCTCCCCGATCACCACGGCGCGGCGATCCGTGCCGGCGGGCAGGCGGCGCGTCGCGCCCGGAATCCGATACGCGCCAGCGGGCTCGCGAACGTCGATCAACAATGGCGCATCCGGCGCGCCGGTCAGCTTGGCGAGCGTCGAAACGGAAATCAGATCTGGTGCAGGCATGGTGCGTCCCTACGAAAGATTGCGGACGCGACACTTCGGCTGACGCCTCTTGGGGGGATCGCCGCCCCCATCGCCTTTCACAAGACCGCGCCGCCCGCTTGCTGTCAAGCGAGCGGCGCAAAAGCGTTACTTCTTGCCGAAAAAGCCCGAGGCAATCCCTGTCAAGTCGTTGAGCGGGTTGCCGTCACCGTCCTTGTCGAGCGCGCCGAGGATACCGCCGGCGCCGTCCTGCTGGAGCAGGTTGGCGAAATGGCCGAGCGAGCCCTCGCCGCCGATCTGGCCGATGATCTCCTGGAGCTTGTCGACCGGCAGTCCGGTCGCGGCGGCTGCGCCTTCGGCAGTGTCGCCTTCCATCACATGATGCTTCGCCAGCGACTGGATCGCCGACTCGACATGCTCGGGCGATAGACCGACCTTCGCCGCTAGATTGGTGACCGTCGAGTTTTCAGCGACTTGGCCGAGAATGCTGTCGAGAATGCTCATCGCTCGTTCTCCCTTGCCGTACATGGGTGGCTGTGCTTGCCTATCACGGCCGCGAAATCGGGGCGAGGCACGGTTCGTTACGCTTGGCACTTTTCCCTGTTTCATGCGTCATCGCCCTGTCGCCAAGCGTCGCCAGCATGGTGGTCAGGTGACCTGCCGCACGATCACAGCGGCGTTTTGAGGAGAGCACCCATGGGCATTTTCTCGTCGATCAAGGATGCGATTTTCGGCAAGGCCAAGGCCGCTCCGGCCCCGGCGCCACAGCCCGAAGCCACGCTGCAGCCGCAAGCCGCTCCGCAGCCCCAGCCCGCGCCGGCAGCGCCGCAGGAAGTGGATATCGAGGCGGTGCTGGTCGAACTCGACGGCATGGACGGCCGCGATCTCAACTGGCGCACGTCGATCGTCGACCTGATGAAGCTCGTCGGCCTCGAATCGAGCCTCGCCGAGCGCAAGGAGCTGGCGCAGGAGCTGGGCTATACCGGCGAGCTCGACGGCAGCGCCGAGATGAACATTTGGCTGCACAAGCGCGTGATGCAGGAGCTCGCCGCGAACGGCGGCAAGGTTCCGGCCTCGATGCTCGACTGACGGCTCAGGGTAGCGGCGCGCGGTCCGGCTCGACGAACCCGCGCCGCGCCTCGACCGAGAACAACAGGTCGCGGCTGTAGAAGCGCAGCGGCCAGTCGCGGCTGCCCGCTTCGCTCGCTAGCAGGGCGTTGACGTCCGCGGTCAGCTCGCCGGTCCCGCCCTCGCGCAGGAACCGCCGCACCCCGGCGACATAGGCGCGCGTGATCGTGTCGTGATAGCCACTCTGGTCGTCGTTCACCCCGCCGACGCTCTCGTTGAAACGCGAGATGATGCCGGCGATCTCGCCGTCGACATCGATATCGGGTCGCCGGGTCAGCAGGTAGAGGCATGCAGCGAGGTGCGCCTCGTGCGTCCATTCCTCGCGCGCCAGCGTGCAGGCGAGCAGTCCCTCGCCGAGATGGGCGATGGCGGCGTCGTCGGTGAAGAAGCGGATGGGATGGTCGGTCATCGATCGGGCTTTCTCTTGGGAGCCCGATCGATGACCGGGCAATTCAGGCGGGTTCGGTAGCCGGTTGCCGGCGTTGCGGTGCGGCTTGCCTTACCCCTTCGTCGACATGCTCGGCGAATTGCGCGAAATTGGCGACGAATTCATCGACAAGTTTCGCGGCGGTGGCGTCATATTCGGCTTTATTGGCCCAGGCCGCGCGCGGATCGAGCATGTTGGGATCGATCTCGCCCAGCTCGACCGGCACCATGAAGCCGAAATTGGGATCCTTGCGGAACTCGGCGTGCTTGAGGCTGCCGTCGAGCGCGGCGTTGAGCAGCGCGCGCGTCACCTTGATCGGCATGCGCTTGATCCCCGGCATCGTCGCCTTGCCGCCCGACCAGCCGGTGTTGACCAGCCAGCAATCGACCCCGCTCTCCGCGATCCGTTTCTTGAGCAGATTGCCGTAAACCGAGGGGTGGCGCGGCATGAAGGCGGCGCCGAAGCAGGTCGAGAAGGTCGCCGTGGGCTCGTTGACGCCGATCTCGGTGCCCGCGACCTTGGCGGTATAGCCCGACAGGAAATGGTACATCGCCTGCTCGGGCGTCAGCTTGGCGATCGGCGGGAGCACGCCATAGGCGTCCGCGGTCAGGAAGATGATGTTCTTCGGCACCGGCCCGAGATTGTGCTCGGACGTGTTCGGGATGAAGTCGATCGGATAGGCGCCGCGGCTGTTCTCGGCGAGGCTGTTGTCGTCGAGGTCGAGGGTGCGTGTCGCATCATCCATCACGACATTCTCGAGCACCGTGCCGAAGCGCTTGGTGGTCGCGTAGATCTCCGGCTCCGCCTCGGGCGAGAGATTGATCATCTTGGCGTAGCAGCCACCCTCGAAGTTGAACACCGCGGTGTCCGACCAGCCATGCTCGTCGTCGCCGATCAGCGTGCGCGACGCATCTGCGGACAGCGTGGTCTTGCCGGTACCCGAGAGGCCGAAGAACACCGCGGTGTCGCCATTCGGGCCGATATTGGCCGAGCAGTGCATCGGCATGATACCCTTGGGCGGCAGCAGATAGTTGAGCAGGCCGAACACGCTCTTCTTCATCTCGCCGGCATAGGCGGTGCCGCCGATGAGGATCAGCTTCTCGGTCAAATTGACCGCGATCACCGTCTCGCTGCGCGTGCCGTGGCGCGCGGGATCGGCGCGGAAGCTCGGCAGGTCGATGATCGTATATTCGGGTGCGAAGCCCGCCAGTTCGTCCGCCGTGGGCCGCACCAGCAGCGTGCGGATGAACAGGCTGTGCCAGGCGAATTCGTTGACCACGCGCACGTTGACGCGGTGCTCGGGCTGCGAGCCGCCATAGAGGTCCTGCACGAACAGCGTGTCCTTGGTGCCGAGATGCGCGAGGAAATCGGCCTTGAGCGCGGCGAAATGCTCGGGGCTCAGCGCGCGGTTGACTTCGCCCCACCAGACACTGTCCTCGGTCGTCGCGTCGCGGACGATGAACTTGTCCTTGGCGCTGCGCCCGGTGTGCTTGCCGGTGGCGACGACCAGCGGACCGTCCTTGGCCAGCCTGCCCTCGCCGCGCTGCACGGCGTGCTCGACCAGCGGCGCGGTCGGCAGGTTCCAGTGAATGGTGGCTGCGTCCCCGACGCCGAGGGCGTCGAGGCTGGTTGCCGGCTTGCGATCAGTCAATGTCCGTCTCCCCATCGCCGACCTGCATCGGGTCCGGCGATCGTCTCTTATGTAATCAATGAGTCGCGCATAGGCAGCGCCCCAGAGGGGGGTCAATGCCAGTAACCGGTGTCAATTCGTGAGCTAACCAATTCGGATTACACGACAACGTTGACGTGGCGCGATGCTCCGTCCGACAACGTTGGCAAGATCGGGCAGCCAAAGCGGCTGCCCGCTCCGACCAGCCAGTTGAGCAGGCCGGCGCATTCGGCTACGCCACGCGCCATGACCGCAACGATCGCGCTGGTTGACGACGACCGGAACATCCTGACCTCGGTCTCGATCGCACTGCAGGCCGAAGGCTTCGTCACGCGCGTCTATTCGGACGGCGAGGGCGCGCTGAAGGCGCTGATCGAGAATCCGCCCGACCTGGCGGTGCTCGATATCAAGATGCCCAGGATGGACGGGCTCGAGCTGCTGCGCCGCCTGCGCGAGCGCCAGGCGACCCCGGTGATCTTTCTCACCAGCAAGGACGACGAGCTCGACGAGGCGCTGGGGCTCGCGATGGGCGCAGACGACTATATCGCCAAGCCGTTCAGCCAGCGGCTGCTGATCGCGCGCATCCGCGCGATCCTGCGCCGGACGGAGGCGGCGACCGCGACCCCAGGCGCGGACGCCACGGAGGAAGTGCAGCCCGTGCTCGATCGCGGCCGGCTGAGCATGGATCCGGCGCGGCACAAGGTGACCTGGGGCGGCGACAATGTGACGCTGACCGTCACCGAGTTCCTGATCCTCGAGACGCTCGCGCAACGCCCCGGCATCGTCAAGACACGCAACCAGCTGATGGACGCGGCGTATCAGGACGACATCTATGTCGACGACCGCACCATCGACAGCCATATCAAGCGCGTTCGCCGCAAGTTCCGCCAGGTCGATCCCGAGTTCGACGCCATCGAGACGCTCTATGGCGCCGGATATCGATTCTCGGACGAGTGAAGCGCGCGCCGACGAGCGCGATCTCGCGCTGCGCTGGTCGGCCCGGCTCAGCCTCACGCCGCGCATCCTGGCGGTCAACATCTTCGCGCTGGCGATGCTGGCGGGCGGCTTCTTCTATCTCGACAGCTTCCGCGCGCGGATCGTCGACGACAAGGTCGAGCAGGCGGGGCGCGAGGCACGGCTGATCGCGCAGGCGGTGGCGATGACCCCGCCCGACGACCGCAACGCGCTGGTGCTGCGCATCGCGAACGAAGCAGGGCTGCGCATCCGCCTCTACGACCATTCGGGCCGCGTGCGGCTCGACACCAAGGCGCTCGGCCTCCACAACATCGTGCTGCGCGATCCCGACAAGGATCCGTGGAACCAGACCGCCGCACGCATCCTCGACGCGATCATCGACACCGTGGCCGGCGCCGACCGCGCCCCGCAGTTCCGCGAGCGCGCGCTGGACAAGGGACTCGACTGGCCCGACCTCGCGACCGCGCTGCGCACGGGCGAGGCCAGCGCCAGCGTGTGGCGCGCCCCCGATCGTACGCCGGTGATCACCGCCGCCGCTTCCTATGGTCCGGAGGGCGCGGTGTTCACCACCGACAATGCCCGTGAGATCACCCAGACGGTGCGGATCGAGCGCTTCCGGCTCGGGGTGGTGCTTGCGGTGGTGATGGGACTGTCGATCTTCCTCTCGCTGTTCCTCGCGCGCACGATCGTCCGTCCGCTCCGCCGCCTCGCCCGCGCCGCGGTACGCGTGCGGCTCGGGCGCGCGCGCGAAGTGGTGGTGCCGCGCCTGCCCGAGCGGCGCGACGAGATCGGCCACCTCGCGCGCTCGCTGTCGGACATGAGCCAGGCGCTGCGCGCGCGGATCGATGCGACCGAGGCGTTCGCCGCCGATCTCGCGCACGAGCTCAAGAATCCCCTCGCCTCGCTGCGCTCCGCGGTCGACGGCCTCGCCAATGTCCGCGATCCCGAGCTGCAGGAGCGGCTGCTGGCGATCGTGCGCGACGATGTGCACCGGCTCGACCGGCTGATCAGCGACATCTCGGAGGCGTCGCGGCTCGACGCGCAGCTCTCGCGCGCCAAGTTCGAATCGGTCGACATCGTCGCGATGCTCGACGGCCTCATCGCCCAGCGCGGCGAGCGCGGCATCGCGCGCGAGGTGCGCCTGCGTTTCGACCAACCGATGGGACCGATCCCGCGGGTGATGGGCGAAGGCGCGCGGCTGGAACGCGTGTTCGAGAATCTGATCGACAACGCCATCTCCTTCTCGCCCGAGGGCGGGCTGGTCACGCTGTCGGTCGCCACGGTCGACGACAGGCTCGAGGTGCGGGTCGAGGACGAAGGCCCCGGCGTGCCCGAGGAAGCGCGCGAGGCGGTGTTCCGGCGCTTCCATTCGGTGCGCCCCGACGCCGAGGCGTTCGGCCAGCATTCGGGGCTGGGGCTTGCCATCGCGCGTACCATCGTCGAAGGCCATCAGGGCACGATCGGGGTCGAATCGCGGGAGGATCGCATGCGCGGGGCACGCTTTTTCGTCCGCCTTCCCCTGGTGCAGCCGGGCTGACAATACGGGGGTATCGCGTGGCCGTCGTCTCTTCCGAAACGCTGCATGCGTCGTGCGTCGCCATCAGCGGGCGCGCGGTGCTGATCGAGGGCCGCTCGGGCGAGGGCAAGTCCGACCTCGCGCTGCGGCTGATCGATCGCGGCGCGGTGCTGGTGTCGGACGACTACACCATCTGCACCCGCACCGACGGCGCGCTGGTCGGGTCGCCGCCGGCCAACATCGCCGGCAAGATCGAGGTGCGGGGGATCGGCGTGATCGACATGCCGCACCAGGAACGTGCGCCGGTCGCGCTGCTCGTCACCATCCTCGAGGATCCGCCGCGCATGCCCGAAGGGCCGAAGAAGCGCCGCATCGCCGGGATCGACATCCCCGAAGTCGCGCTCGCCGCGCTGGAACCCTCGGCGCCGGTCAAGGTCGAGCTGGCGCTGCGCCATATCGGCTGGACCGCGGCATGAGCTCCGCCACGTGAGCAAGATCAGGCCCAAGCAGATCCTGCTCGTCACCGGCATGTCCGGCGCGGGCAAGTCGACCGTGCTGCGCACGCTCGAGGATCTCGGCTGGGAAGTGGTCGACAACTTGCCGCTGCTGCTGCTCAATCGCCTGCTCGACACCGAGCCGGCCGAGGGCGCCGACGGCGACGACCGCCCGCTCGCGCTCGGCATCGGCACACGCACGCGCGGGTTCGACGCCGACAGCATCGTGCGGCGCATCAAGAAGCTGCGCGACGATCGCGGCTACGACATCGGCACCTTGTTCCTTGACTGCGCGGGCGCCGAACTCGAGCGCCGCTACAACGAGACGCGCCGCCGCCACCCGCTGGCGCAGGACCGCCCGGCGGGCGACGGCATCGCGCGCGAGCGGGAGCTGCTCGAGCCGCTGCGGCGCTGGGCCAACCGGCTGATCGACACCACCACGCTCAGCGGGAACGAGCTGGCGCAGCAGATCCGCGCGACCTTTTCGGGCGAGGGGCTGGGCGGGCCTACCCTGTCGGTGATGTCGTTCGGTTTCGCGCGCGGCATCCCGGCCAACGCCGACTTCGTGTTCGACATGCGCTTCCTGCGCAACCCGCACTGGGTCGATTCGCTGCGCCCCGGCACCGGCAAGGACCGCGACGTCGCCGATTACGTCGCCGCCGACCCCGCCTATCCCGATGCGCTGGAACGGATCGAGGGGCTCATCCTGACGCTGCTCCCGCGCTACCGCGCCGAGGGAAAATCCTATGTTACCATCGCCTTCGGCTGTACCGGAGGGAGACACCGCTCGGTCCATGTCGCCGAACGCGTCGCTGCCCGGTTGCGCGACGCCGGATTTTCGCCCACGGTGGCACATCGTGACTTGCAGACCGCGCCGCAGGACTCGCTAGAAGGCCCCCCGGTCGCAAGATGAACCGCATGGGACAAATTTTGAAATGATCGGTCTGGTACTCGTGACGCACGGGCGGCTCGCGGAGGAGTTCGTCGTCGCGATGGAGCATGTGGTGGGCAAGCAGGAGCGCATCGCCACCATCTCGATCGGCCCCGAGGACGATATGGAGGGCCGCCGGTCCGACATCGCCAAGGCGATCGCCGACGTCGACGCGGGGCGCGGGGTGATCGTGCTGACCGATCTGTTCGGCGGCACCCCGTCCAACCTCGCCATCTCGCTCATGGAAGCCGGCCGGGTCGAGGTGATCGCGGGCATCAACCTGCCGATGCTGATTCGCCTGGGCGGCGCGCGCAAGACGATGAAAGTCACCGAAGCCGTCGCCGCCGCGCGCGAGGCGGGCCGCAAGTACATCACCGTCGCGTCCGAGGTCCTCGGGGAGGCTGCCGCTTGAGTCGCGTCAGCCGGACCGTCCTGATCGGCAACCGCCGCGGTCTGCACGCCCGCGCCAGCGCCAAGTTCGTCACCCTCG
>NZ_JBCNMA010000104.1:0-12423 GCF_039595165.1 Sphingomonas sp. | reverse complement strand
CCGCGCCTTCGTCGATCCAGCCGGAGAGCACGATCGCGACGACCAGGCCGAACAGTGCCGAGAGCATCGCCGCCGCCGTCCCGAACGAGACCTCATAGGCATTGGCCGCAGCGACCCTGTGGCTGCCGGCGATGCAGATGCTGGCCGGCAGGGCCGTGAAGGCGCGGATATAGGTCAGGCCGATGCCGCCAGCCACCATGGCCAGCGCGAAGATACCGTAGTCCCTGGCCGAGGCCGAATGGAGCAGCACAATGTTGAGCGCGAGGTGGAAGGCGCTCTGCATCGCCTCGCCACCGACCATGACGGTCAGGCGCAGGATCAGTCGGCGCAGGGAGCAGCGCCATCTCGAGCACGCGGCGCTCCTCGGCCTGGACGTGGAGCTCGGGCTCATAGGCGTGGAAGATGCCGCCGCCGGCGTCCTTCGAGCGGTAGAGGGCGAGATCGGCGGAGCGGATCAGCATCTCCGCGGTGCGGCCGTCGCGCGGGCCGACCGCGAGGCCGACGCTGGCGCCTATATAGAGGGTGTGCTGGTCGACCTCATAGGGCTGGGAGAGCACGCTGATGATAGTGTGGGCGAGGCGCTCGACCGCGGCGGTGTCGGTGGCGTCGCGGACGACCACCGCGAACTCGTCGCCGCCGAGGCGGCCGATCACGTCGTTGGCGGTCATCAGCTGCTTCAGGCGCTCGGACACGCGCATCAGCAGCCGGTCGCCGACCGGGTGGCCGAGCGTGTCGTTGACCGCCTTGAACCGGTCGAGGTCGATCATCATGAAGGCGCAGCGCGAGCCCCATTTCTCGGCCTCGGCCATCGCGACGGCGAGCGTCTCGTTGATGAGCAGGCGGTTGGGCAGGCCGGTGAGCGTGTCGTAGCGCGCCATGCGGCTGATCTTGTTGGCGGACTCGCGCGCCTCGGTGACGTCGGAGCCGACCCCGCGGAAGCCGATATAGCCGCCCTCCTCGTTGAAGCGCGGCGAGCCGGTCATCTCCCACCAGCGTTCGGCGCCGTCGACATAGACGGGAAGAAGGAGGTCGCGGAACGGCTCGCGCTTCTTGAGGCGCTCGGCCATCTCGCGCAGGCCCTGGGCGAAATTGCCCGATTCCCAGGCGGTGCCGGCGAGCACCTGGAGGAAGGGCATGCCGTTGATCGCCTTGGGATCGACGCCGAGCGAGACCGCGAAGCGCGGGTTGGCGCGGACGACGCGGCGCTGCGCGTCGGTCTCCCACAGCCAGTCGGAGCCCTTGTCCTCGAACTCGCGCAGCAGCAGGCTGACGGTCTCGTCGCGCTCGGCCAGCGCGATCTCGCCGGCGCGGATCACGACCAGCGCCTTGCCGCGGGCGAAGCAGCCGATCGACAGGAGCACGGTGAAGATCAGCGACGCCGCGCCGAGCGCGGGCGAGGTGGTCACCGCGAGCGAGACCGCGGCGGATCCGCCGAGCACTGCGAGGAACGCGATCGTGGCGAGCGGCAGCGCCGCCATCGCCACGGCCGACGCGGCCATCAGGATCGACACGATGATCCACAGCGCCGCGGCCGCCTCGGCATTGGCGGTCGAGCCGAACAGCAGCGGCGCGATAGACCACACCGCGCCGAGCGCGATGCCGTCGAGCACGGTCTCGCGCACGTCCTTGAGCGTGGCGGTGCGCTCGGTGCGGTGGCGCACGGCGAGGCGGCGGAAGGCGACCGCGGCGCCGACCGCGGCGACCAGCGCGCTCCAGCTGGCGAGTTGCCACAGCGGAACGGTCGGCGCGAAGGCGAGCGTGATCAGCGCGGCGCCGATCACGTTGGCGGCGAGCATGAACAAAGCGAGCTGGCTGCCGGCATTCATCTGGGCAGCGCGAATCGGGCCCCAGTCGGTGGTGTCCGCGGGATCGTACAGGCCGAGCAGCGCACGCACGTCGATGCGCGGCTTTGCGAATTGGGAAGTCGTCTGGCTTGTCACGCCGCTGCAATAGCTGCGGTGAGGTTAGCGAGTGGTTAGGTGCAGGCCCGGAACGGCGAAATTTTTTCGCGCCGTTCCGGAGAAAGCGGGAACCTCATGCCGCGATGGCGTAGGGCTTGATCTCGCCGTTCAGATAGAGGTTGCGCGCCTTGGCCCGGCTGAGCTTGCCCGAGCTGGTCCGCGGCAGCGTGCGCGGCGGGATCAGCTCGACCACGCAGTTCATGCCGGTGACGGTGCGCACGCGCTCGCGAATCTCCTCGCGCAGCTTCTGGCGCTCGGCATCGTCGCTGGTGCGGCACTGGACCAGCACCGCCGGCGTCTCCTCACCGCCCGGGGTGGTGATCGCGAAGGCGGCGATGTCGCCCTGCTTGAAGCCCGGCAGCTGCTCCACCGCCCATTCGATGTCCTGGGGCCAGTGGTTCTTGCCGTTGATGATGATCATGTCCTTCGCCCGGCCGACGATATAGACATAGCCGTCGGAGATGTAGCCCATGTCGCCGGTGTCGAGCCAGCCATCGACCATGCAGGCCTCGGTCGAGGCCTGATCGCGGAAATAGCCGACCATCACGCTGGGGCCGCGGCACCACACCTTGCCGATCGCGCGCTCCGGCAGCGGCGTGCCGTCCTCCTCGCGGATCTGGACTTCCATGTCCTTGACCGGCTTGCCGCAGTTGACGATCGCGCGGAAGCGCTGCGGGCGGTCGGCGCCATGCTCGCCGCCGGAGAGCTGAGTCTCCTCGACCAGCTCGACGACGATGCCCTCGCCCGGGGGCATGATCGAGACCGCGAGCGTCGCCTCGGCGAGGCCGTAGCTCGGCAGGAAGGCGCTGGCCTTGAACCCGGCATCGGCAAAGGCGTCGACGAACGACTGCATCACGTCGGGACGGATCATGTCGGCGCCGTTGCCCGCGACGCGCCAGCGCGACAGGTCGAAGCGGTCCGAGGCCTTGGTCTGGCTCGACATGCGGCGCGCGCAGATGTCGTAGCCGAAGGTCGGCGAATAGGAGAGGGTGGTGCCCGCGTTGCGGGTGATCAGGTCGAGCCACGCCAGCGGGCGGCGCGCGAAATCCTCGGTCTTGAGGTAATCGGTCGAGACCTGGTTGGCGACGATCGACAGGAAGCAGCCGACCAGCCCCATGTCGTGATACCAGGGCAGCCAGGAGACGCAGCGGTCGCTCTCGCGCAGCTCCATGCCGTGGCTGTGCGCCGACAGGTTGTTGAGCAGCGCGTGATGGGTGATCGCGACGCCATGCGGGAAGCGGGTCGAGCCGCTCGAATATTGCAGATAGGCGATGTCGTCGGTCTTCGCCTCGGGCAGCTCGGTCTCCGGCGCGTCACGCGTCGCGAAGCGCTCCCAGTCGATACCCTCGACGCCCTTGAGGCGCGCCGCCTCGCCCGCCATCGCGGACAGCTCGGCCGGATAGAACAGAATCGTCGGGTCGCAGCTCTCGAGCTGGACCGCGAGCTGGTCGATATAATGCTGGCTGCCGCCGAAGCTGGTCGGCAGCGGCAGCGGCACCGGCCACGCGCCGGCATAGATCACGCCGAAGAACAGCGAGGCGAAATCGGTGCCGGTCTCGGCGATCAGCGCGATGCGGTCCTTGGGCTTGACCCCCGCGGCGATCAGGCGGCGGGCCTGCGCCAGCGCATCCTCGCGCATCTCGCGGAAGGGATAGGCGCGCACGAGGGTGCCGCGCGCGTCGTGGAAGTTGAGCCCGCGCACGCCGGTGGCGGCATAATCGAGCGCTTCGCCCAGCGTCGCGAAGTCCGCGAGGCGGCGGGGAAGGCTGTCTTCGGTCGGGGTGGGCTGCAGGATCGCGCCGCTATCCCCGGTGTCGTTCACGTTCAAAGCCATATTCCAAAAATCCGTGCCCCTGATCGTGGCAGCCCGCCCGCGGTCTTCTCGACGCTGGGCCCCACATCAGAAATGCGGGCGGCTCTGCTACGCACTGTCGTTCAAATTCCGTTGGCAGTGTGGCACAAACAAGGCGCATGCGCCGCAACACCCACCCCGGACGCTCTCCTGCGCCGCCGCTGGACCCGGAGAAGCTCGAACGACTGGCGCTGCGCTATGTCGAGCGCTTCGCGACGACCCGCGGAAAACTGGCCGCTTACCTCGCACGCAAGGTGCGCGAGCGGGGGTGGGAGGGCGAGCCCGCGGATCCCGTCGCGATTGCGGAACGGTTCGCCGAACTCGGCTATGTCGACGACCGGCTCTACGCCGAATCGAAGGCCTCCGCGATGGCGCGGCGCGGCCTCGGCGCCCGCCGCGTGCGCGACGCGCTGCGCCACGCCGGTGTTCAGGAACGGGACGCCGAGGCGCTGGCGCCCGAGCTCGACGGCCGCGCGCGCGCGACGGCGGTCGAATTCGCGCGCAAGCGCCGGATCGGCCCGTTCGCGGCCGCCGAGGCCGATCGCGTCACGATGGCGAAACAGGTCGGCGCGATGGTCCGCGCCGGTCACGCGCCCGAGCTGGCATGGAAAATCGCGCGCATGCCGCCCGGAGAAAACGTCGAACCGTTGCTGGATGAAGATTAGTAACAAAGGATTCGCACCCACTGGAAATGCTGTGTTAATGTTGCGGGTCAGGGGGAAGAGTCTGAATGCGTGCCGACCCGCACCGAGCGTCGAGCGAGTTTGTGCCCGTGCCGGCCGGCGCGGTGCTTTCCGTGGACGAATCCGACGGCGATGACGAGCGCTATGCCGGCGCAGTAAAATGGTTCGACGTGACTCGCGGCTTCGGGTTCATCGTCGCCGATGACCCGCAGGCCGGGGACATATTGATCCATTTCTCGGTGCTCCAGCCGCATGGCCGGCGCAGCCTGCCCGAGGGTGCGCGCGTCGAATGCACGGTGGTGCGGCGCGAGCGCGGGCTGCAGGCGCGTGAGATCCTGTCGATCGATCTCACCGATGCGGTCGAGCAGCCCAAGGCGCGGTCGGGCACCGCCGATCGGGCCGACCGGACCAAGCTGATCGCCGAGGCCGGCCCGTTCGAGCCGGTGACGGTCAAATGGTTCAATCGCCTCAAGGGCTATGGCTTTCTGGTGCGCGACGGCGATTCCGCCGATATATTCGTGCATATGGAAACGCTTCGCCGGGCGGAGATTTATGACGTTGAACCCGATCAGCCGCTTCGCGCCCGCATCTTCGAGGGGGACAAGGGGCCGCTCGCCGTGGTGGTCGAGCGCGCGGAGTAGGGCCGCCCAAAGCTCAAAGACAAGCGCAGAGGCTAATCCTCCCCCTGGCGGGGGAGGATTGAAGCCGTGGATGTCGTTTAATTGCGGAGGCGTGGTGCTGGCGCTGGGGGCGCTGGCGCTGGTTCCGGGTTGCAAGGGCAGCGAGGCGGGCGATGCCGCCGCGGCGCAGCAGGCGGCAAAGGCGGTGGTCACCGTCGAGAGCGCGGGGAAGAAGCACATCTTCAAGGTCGATGTCGCGCGCACCGCGGCCGAGCAGCAGCGCGGCCTGATGTTCCGCACCGACATCCCGGCCGATGGCGGTATGCTGTTCGCGCCCTATCCCGCAGAGGGCGGGGGGCCGCGCGAGGCGAGCTTCTGGATGAAGGACACGCCCACCCCGCTCGACATCATCTTCATCCGCGCCGACGGCACGATCGCGCATATCGCGGAGAACACCGTGCCCTTCTCCGAGGACCAAGTGCGCTCGGGCGAGCCGGTCGCGGCGGTGCTGGAGATCCTCGGCGGCAAGGCGGCCGAGCTGGGGATTTCGCCGGGGGACAGGGTGAGCTGGCGGTAGGACGTCCAAACCCCCGTTGCCGCCGCCGCACTTGCCGCGTAAAGCGCGGGGCATGGGAATCCTGGCGAACATCTTCACCTGGTGGAATGGCACCACCTTCGGCACCTGGATGGGCCTGCGCGGCAAGGACAAGGTCGGCGAGGACGCGCTCGGCAACGTCTATTACCAGGGCGGGAGCGACACCGCGGGCAATCCGCGGCGCTGGGTGATCTACAACGGCTCCAACGATTCGAGCCGTGTGCCGCCCGAATGGTTCAGCTGGCTGCATCACCAGATCGACGACGTGCCCGATCGCGCGTTGCCGCCGGTGCGCCGGTGGGAGAAGCCCGCGGTCCCCAACCTCACCGGCACCACCCAGGCCTATCGCCCGGCCGGCGCGCTCGAGGCCGGCGGCAAGCGTATCGGCGCGACCGGCGACTACGAAGCCTGGACGCCCGGCGCCTGATGACCTCCTTCCGTCCCGCCGTGCTGGCGCTGGCGCCGCTCGCGCTGGCGGGTTGCGGCTGGCTCGGCGGCGGCGATGCCCAGAACAAGACCGCCGCGGCCGACAAGGTCGAGGTCGCGCCCAAGGCCGGGCCGGGCGAGGAGATCGTGACGGTCGATCCCGGCGCGTCCGCCGCCTCCACCGCCGGCGCGACGCCGATGGCCGAGCGGGTCGCGGTGCTGGGGCTGCTCAACAAGCGCAACGGCCAGGCGCGCGACCTAACGCTCAAGCCCGGCCAGGCGGTGCGCGCGGGCGACGTGATCGTGCGGTTGCGCGCGTGCGAGAAGACCGCGCCGTGGGAGAGCGAGCCCTATACCGGCGCCTTCGCGCAGGTCGACGTGCGCGAGGCCGACGGCAAGTGGAAGCGCGCCTTTTCGGGCTGGCTATACAAGGAGCGCCCCGCGCTAAACGTGGTGCAGCACCCGGTCTACGACGTCTGGGTCAAGAGCTGCGCGATGACCTTCCCGGAGACGGGCGGCGAGGAAGTGAGCGCCGGTACGAGCGGATCGGGCGGGGCGGCGAAATCGTCGAGCGCTCCGAAATCGGCCAGCACGCCGGCAGCGCCCGAGGCGAGCCCGGCAGCGCCTTCGCCGAGCGCGTCGGACAGCATCGAGAGATAGGTCTCGCGCGGGACCTCGACCGCGCCCAATGAGGCGAGATGCTCGGTCATGAACTGGCAGTCGAGCAGCTCGAACCCGCCGACGCGCAGCCGCGCGACCAATGCGGCAATCGCGACCTTCGACGCGTCGCGCGCGCGGCTCACCATCGATTCGCCGAAGAAGGCGCGGCCCAGCGCGAGGCCGTAGAGCCCGCCGACGAGCCGGTCGCCGTCCCACACCTCGACCGAATGCGCGAAGCCGCGCCGGTGGAGTTCGCCGAACACCTTCTCGATCGACGGGTTGATCCAGGTATCGGGCCGGTCGGGCGCGGATTCGGCGCAGAGCGCGATCACCTGCGCGAACGCGGCGTCGGCGGTGACGCGGAAGCGGTCGCTGACGATCGTCTTCCTGAGCGATCGCGAGAGGTGGAAGCCGTCCAGCGGCAGGATCGCGCGGTGGCGCGGCTCGACCCAGAAGACGCTGTCCTCGTCGCGATGCTCGGCCATCGGAAACACGCCCATCGCATAGGCGCGCAGCACCAGATCGGGATCGAGATCGGCCGAGCGGGGCGTGGGGCGAGTCATTTCCGCGTTTTCGGTTTCTGGGATCGGGCGAGCCTCCGCTCGATCGCCTGCCACAGCTCGGCGAAGGCGCGGCCCGCGGTGGTGCGGCCGGCAAAGGCGCCGACCGGCAAGCGCCGCGCCGCCATCGCCTCGACGACGCTGGCGCCCGGGATGACGGGCCAGCTTGGGTGGCGCGCGAGCGCCTCGGCATGAAGCTTGCGGCGGCGGTCGACCATCGAATGGACCGGCATCAGCGGCACCTTGCCCCCTTTCGATCCTGGGCCCCCGAGATGCGCCTCGACCTCGGCCAGCGCGCGTTCGGAGAGCGGCGAGGGGATGACCGGCACGACGATCAGGTCGGCGGCGCGCATCACCTGCTCGCTGGTCTCGGTGAGGCCGGGCGGGCAGTCGAGCAGCATCCGGTCATAGGCCTTGTCGAGCTGGCCGAGCAGCTTGGCGAGGCGCTTCTTCTTGTCGAGCTCGTGGAACAGGAGGTCGAGGCCGCGCAGCGAGGCGTCGGCGCCGATCAGGTCGAGGCGGTCGACGCCGCTGGCATGGGCGAGCTTCGAGGGTTCCACGTCCTTGGTGAACACCGACTGCGCCTGGACCTTGCCCCCGCCGCCGCCGAGCAGGTAAGTGGACGCGGCCTGGGGGTCGAGATCCCACAGCAAGGTGCGGCGCGCCGACAGCGTCGCCGCGCACCAGGCGAGGTTGACCGCCAGCGTGGTCTTCCCGACGCCGCCCTTAAGGCTGTAGATCGCGATCGTCGCCAAGCCTCGCCTCCGCTCGGTAAATCCAACGCGCCGGACCGACCCGGCGCGCCCATCATGCAATGTTCCCGATGGAGATAACAAGATGAGGACGGATCATCTGTTCGTGATCACCGGCGGACCGGGCTCGGGCAAGTCGAGCCTGATCGCCGCGCTGGCCATGCAGGGCATCGCGACGATGCCCGAGGCCGGGCGCGCGATCATCCAGGACCAGGTCGCGATCGGCGGCGACGCGCTGCCCTGGGCCGACCGCGCGGCGTTCGCGATGCAGATGCTGGGCTGGGAGCTGCGCTCGCACCGCGAGGCGCGCGCGCTGGCCGGGCCAGTGCTGCTCGACCGCGGGATTCCCGACGTGATCGGCTATCTGCGGCTGTGCGGGCTGGCGGTTCCGGCGCCTGCCGAGCGGGCGGCGGCGGCGTTCCGCTACAACCGCATCGTGTTCATCGCGCCGCACTGGCCGGAGATCTATGCGCGGGATGCCGAGCGGAAGCAGGACGCGGCGGAGGCGCAGGCGACGCACGAGGTGATGGCCGAGGTCTATGCGGGGCTGGGCTATGAGCTCGTCGAACTACCCTTGGCGCCGGTGGCGGAGCGGGCGCGCTTCGTGCGGGCGCACCTTGCGCCAAGTGTTTGACCGGTTGTGAAATCCTCCCCCGCCAGGGGGGAGGTGGCGCCGTAGGCGACGGAGGGGGAGGAACCCCAACGTTCGTCATCGTGTCCGCCCCCTCCGTCAGGCTGCGCCTGCCACCTCCCCTTGGCGGGGGAGGATTGAGTGCACCGACTTGACACCGCCCTAGTGCAGGTGCCGCAGCTTGTCGGGGTTGCGGGTCTGGTAGATCGCCGTGATGCGGCCGTCCTCGATGTCGAGCGCGGTGGTCTGGAGCTCGCCATCGGCCTCGAGCGTGACGAAGCCGGGCAGGCCGTTGACGAAGCAGGTGCGCACCAGCGTCGAGCCATATTTGCCGAACAGCACGGCGAGCGACTTGTGCAGCTTCATGACATGCTTGAAGCCCAGCACCACCTGCATCGCCGCGGCGCGCTTGCCGCCGCCGTCGGTGTGCATGCTGACATCGGCCGCGAGCATCGCGCCGAGCGCGGTCATGTCGCCGGTGCGCGAGGCGGCGAAGAACGCCTCGGCGAGCTCGATGCCGCGCGTCTGCTCGACCTGGAAGCGCGGGCGCGCTTCGCGGACATGCGCACGCGCGCGCGCCGCGAGCTGGCGGCAGGCGGCGGCGTCGCGGTCGAGCGTCCTGGCGACCTCGTCGAACGACACGCCGAACACGTCGTGGAGCAGGAAGGCGGCGCGCTCGAGCGGCGAGAGGCGTTCGAGCGCGAGCATCAGCGGGAGGGTGACGTCCTCCTCGGGCTCCTCCTCGACCACCGGGTCGGGCAGCCACGGGCCGATATAGGTCTCGCGCTGGTGGCGTGCCGATTTGAGCTGGTCGAGGCAGAGGCGGGTGACGGTGCGGCGCAGGAACGCCTCGGGCTCGCGCACCGCCGCGCGGTCGGTGCCCATCCAGCGCATGAAGGCCTCCTGCACCACATCCTCGGCGTCGGCGACCGAGCCGAGCATGCGATAGGCGACGCGGATGAGCCTGGGGCGCAGCGGGTCGAACGACTCCGCTGCGCCTTGCTGTCCGCCGGGGTTCACGCGACCTGCGCCTGGACCGACTTGACCGCCGCCGGCTCGGTCCATAGGTGGAAGCCGACCGCGAGGCGGTTCCAGCCGTTGATGATGTTGATCATCAGGGTGAGCTTCACTTGCTCCTCCTCGCTGAACTCGGTGGCGAGCGCTTCATAGGCCGCGTCCTGGTTGTGCCCTTCGGAGAGGCGCGTCAAGGCGTCGACCCAGCCGAGCGCGGCGCGCTCGCGCGCGGTGTAGCCGGGCGCCTCGCGCCACGCCGAGAGCAGGTAGATGCGCTTCTCGGTCTCGCCCTTGGCGCGCGCTTCCTCGGTGTGCATGTTGATGCAGTTGGCGCACTGGTTGATCTGCGAGGCGCGGATCTTGACCAGCTCGATCAGCGACGGCTCGAGGCTGGCCTCGATCGCGCTGGAGGCGGCGAGCCACGGGCGCATCACGGCGGGGGCGGCGGCATAGGGGTTGAGCTTTGGGTTCATGGTCATGCTCCTCATCGGGTTGCATGGTCATGACGAGCCAGGGGCGGCGGATGTGACATCGGCCGCGAAAAAAAAGTGCGTGGTGAAATGTAAATCCTCCCCCGCCAGGGGGCAGGCGCAGCCTGACGGAGGGGGAGGAAACCCGACACCTGTTCTGGCATCCTTCCCCTCCGTCAGGCTGCGCCTGCCCCCTGGCGGGGGAGGATTGAAATGGTGGATTCAGCTCGAATGGTTGGCCGCGTCGTCGGCGAGGCCGGGGCGGCCGAGCGCGCCCATGCCCAGCGCCGCGCCACCTCCGCCCATTCCGCCGCCCCCTCCACCGCCGCCGCGGCCGCTCTCGCGGCCTTCGCCGCCTCTGCCGCGGCCGCCGGCTGCCGACGGCCGCGCCGGGCCCTGCATCGGGATCGCCACGTCGGCGGGGATCGGGTCGAGGTCGAGCGCCAGGCGGATGAAATCGCGCAGCGACACGACGAGCTCGTGCATGTGGACCGGGCGACCGGCGACGAGTTCGTTGGCGGCGCGCTCGGCGAGGCGGACCTGCTCCTCGGTGCCGAGCAGGATGATGTCGGACAGCGCCGCCTCGACCGCGTCGCGGATGCGGCGGCGCCGTTCCGACGCGGTCTCGGACGGCGAGTCGGACGGGACTTCGCCGCTCGCTTCCGCCGCCTCGCGGGCGCGGGCGTGGAGATCGCGCAGGTGAGTCGGATCGACCGCGAGATCGCCGGTGAACGAGCCGCCGAGCGTCTTGTAGGCGGCGATCAGCGTGCGCAGCCGCTCGTTGATCTGGCGGTTCATCCGCTCGCGCCGCTGCTGGATCGTCATCATCATCAGCACGCGCACGCCGACGCCGATCAGCGTCACCAGCGCCAGCACCAGCAGGGTCGAGAGGATGCTCTGCCAGCTGCTCAGGTCGATGTTGCGCATCGCCGCAGGCTGCCACAGGCCGGCGCAACGAAAAAGGGCCGGCGGAGTGCCGCCGGCCCCTTTGGGTGGAATTTCGCGAAGGTCAGCCCTTGCAGGTGAGCGAGCCCTTGCCCGGAAGCTCGACGGTGGCCGACTTCTCGTTGCCGGTGAGCTTGTAGCCGCCGTCTGCGGTGTAGGGCTGGCCGGCCTCGGGCGCCTTGAGATCGGTCGCCGGACCGTTCTTCTCGGTGCGCAGCTTGACCAGCTTGTCGCCCTGGAAGAACTCGGCGAACACGAGCGCGTTGCCCGGCTGGCAGCGCATCGAGACCGTGGCGCGGATCGACGGCGGCAGCTCGACGGCCGGCGCGTTCTTGAGCGCCGTCTCCATCGGATCGGGCGCCCGATCGTCGAGGACTTCGGGTTCGGGTTTGCAGGCCGCGAGCGGCAGGAGGACGATCGCGACGGCGGCGGGGAGGAGGCGCATCTTCATAGCGGGCGTTCCTTTTGCGCATGCAGCATTTGACGTCAAGACCGGCATGATACCGCTAGACAGGCTATTTTGCGCCGCAACGGAACGTCATCCGATTCATTCGTGAAATTCATCGAGGTCGGGGATGCGTCCGAACGCAATCTTCGTACCCACACGGTCGAGCCGGCTGCCGTCCATCGGGCCGACCGAAACGGCGTGGCGGCCGAACTTCTCGTTGATCCGGTCCATCGCCTTGCTGAGCGACAGCGTGCGAGTCTCGCGCGCGAGCGGATCGTTGGGGTCGAGCGCGGCGAACAGCGATTCCTGCTCGCCCTGGAGCGGCGCGATCTCGGCCAGGGTCACGCCGATCATGCGGATCGCGAAGCCATGCGCACGGCCGCGGCCGGCTTCGACGAGTCGCGGGAAGATCGAATCGAGCGCGTGGAGCACGGTGAAGCTGTCCTGAGTCGAGGGCAGCTTGATCGAGGTGCGCCAGATCGACTTGTCGTCCTCGAACCGGGCGTGGAGCACGAGCAGGCGGCTGACATAGCCCTTGCGGCGCAGCCGGCTGGCGGACTTGAGCGCGAGGCGGCGGGCGGTGAGGCGAGTCGGCTCGAGTCCGCGCTTGCGCGGCGACAAGACGTGGCTGTGCCCGATCGTGCGGTTCTGGGTCGGCTTCTCGGGCAGGTCGAAGCCGTGGAGCAGGTACCAGAGCCGGTCGCCATTGACCCCGCCCCAGGCCGAACCGGCGTCGCGCGGGCGCCGCTCGCACAGCTGGCCGATGTCGAGGATGCCCTGCTGCGCGAGGCGCTTCTCCATCTTGG
>NZ_JBCNMA010000103.1:0-12555 GCF_039595165.1 Sphingomonas sp. | reverse complement strand
CCTCGCGCTGGCGCCGCCCGCGGTGAGCACCCAGTCCGGCGGGATAAGGCCGGCGCGGACCAGCGGGCGCACCAGCGCGAGGAAGCCGGTCGGCCAGCATCCCGGATTGCTGACATGGCGCGCTTCGGCGATCGCCGCGGCCTGCGCCGGCTCGAGCTCGGCGAAGCCATAGGTCCAGCCGTCGGCGACGCGATGCGCGGTCGAGGCGTCGATGATCCGCGTCTTTTCGTTGGTGACGAGCTCGACCGCCTCGCGCGCCGCGTCGTCGGGCAGGCAGAGGATGACGAAGTCCGCCGCGTTGAGCGCCTCGGAACGCTTGGCAGGATCCTTGCGGTCGGCATCGGCGAGCGCGATCAGCTCGATATCGCTGCGCGCTTCGAGCCGCTCGCGAATCTCGAGCCCGGTGGTGCCGGCGGCGCCGTCGATGAATACGCTGACCTTCATGCCACGGCCTTCAGATGCGCGGCATCGACATAGCCGACCAGGCCAGGCCCGGGGGCGCGGCCCCAGGCGGTTCCGGCGGAGAGCTCGAGCACCTCGAACACGTCGCCCACGGCCAATTCAGCGAGCTGCTCGGCATCGGCGTCCTTGGCGGCGCGAAGCGGCGTGGCGGCGGTGACGAGATGTGCGACGGGCGCCGCATAATGCGGCGCGAAGACGCGATCGGCGAGGCGGACATCGGCGAGGTCGCGGCGGGCGGCGTCGGTGCGCGGGTCGATGCGGACCGAACGGCCGGTCAGCGCGAATCGGCTACGCGCTGCGCCTGACTGCTTGTCCTGTGCCGTTGTCGCCGCTGACGAAATGCCCGAATTCTGCAAGAAAGTCCGCCCCTTCCGGTGTCCGTGCGACGAAGATGTTCCGCTTGTCGGTCTCGTCGCGCTGGCGGCGCAGATAGCCGAGGGCGCCCAACCTGTTCAAGGCGCGCGTGACCACCGGCTTGGAGACGTTGAGCGCGCGGGCGAGACCACGCACCGTATGCGGGCCCACATCGAGGTAGACGAGCAGCATCAGCGCCATCTGGCGATTGGTCAGATCCGGTTCGCCCGACCGCACATAGTCGATCAGCGTGTTCTTCCAGGAATATAGCGACTGGTCGCTCATGGCGTTCATCGCGGCTCACTCGTTTTAGTTACAGGCCCGCAAGAAGCGCGGCTTTCAGCAACATTAACGCCCCGATAGCGAACCGGTTTCAGTGCCGCGCCGAAATGTTCCGGATATGTGACGTCCTTGTCGGGAATGCGCCTCGCGGCGCTTGCGGCGCCGGCCCGCTCCCCCTCCCGGCCACCCCTAGAATACTGCTGTTGGGTGGCCGGGAGGGGGAGCCGGCCGGTGCCGTTCTCCAACAAGCCCTTTGGGCGGTTGATCATAGGGACTACCTCCACTATGTCGCCGCTTTCCCGCGAAAGACCGACATGCTGTTCACCTTCCTCCTCGTCGTCCATGCCATCATCGCCGCGCTGCTGGTGACGGTGATCCTGATGCAGAAGTCCGAAGGCGGCGGCCTGACCACGGGCGGCAGCCCGTCCGGCCTGATGTCGGCGCGCGGCGCGGCCAACTTCCTGACGCGCTCGACCGCGATTCTTGCGACGCTGTTCGTGGCGATGAGCATCCTGCTCGCGGTGCTGGCGGCGACTCAGGGCAGGGGCACGATCGACACCAGCCGCGTGACGGCACCGGCGCAGACCGCGCCCGCCACCGGCGGCCCGGTCCCGGCGGCGCAGCCGACCGCCGCCCCCGCGGCGCCGGCCGACAACAGCGCCGTTCCGCTCGCGAACTAAGCGGCATTCAACAAAGTTTTTTGGCGGCGCCCGGAGTCGGGCGCTTGCCCCAACTCGTGCATAGAGGCTAAGCGGTGACTCCCATGACGCGGTATATTTTCATCACCGGCGGCGTGGTCTCCTCGCTTGGAAAAGGCCTGATGGCGGCGAGCCTCGCGGCGCTGCTGCAGGCGCGCGGCTATCGAGTGCGCATCCGCAAGTTCGACCCCTATCTCAACGTCGATCCCGGGACGATGTCGCCCTATCAGCACGGCGAAGTCTATGTGACCGACGACGGGGCCGAGACCGACCTCGACCTCGGCCATTACGAGCGCTTCACCGGCGTCGCTTCGCGCCAGTCGGACAACGTCACCTCTGGCCGCATCTACAAGACGATCATCGAGCGCGAGCGGCGTGGCGATTATCTGGGCGCGACAGTGCAGGTGATCCCGCACGTCACCGACGCGATCAAGGATTTCGCGCAGGCGGAGACCGAGGACCTGGATTTCGTGCTGTGCGAGATCGGCGGCACCGTCGGCGACATCGAATCGCTGCCGTTCATCGAGGCGATCCGCCAGCTCAAGAACGAGCTCGGCCGCGGGCGCTCGATCAGCATCCATGTGACGCTGGTGCCGTACATCGCGGCGGCGGGCGAACTCAAGACCAAGCCGACCCAGCACTCGGTCCGCGAACTGGCGTCGCTCGGCGTGCAGCCGGACGTGCTGGTGTGCCGCTGCGAGAAGCCGCTGCCCGCGGGGGAGCGCGCCAAGATCGCGCAATTCTGCAACGTGCCGGCGAGCGCGGTGATCCCCGCGCTCGACGCGCCGAGCATCTATGCGGTGCCGCTGCAATATCATGCCGAGGGGCTGGACGGCGAAGTGCTGCGCGCGTTCGGCATCGCGCCCGAGGACGAGCCCGACCTGTCGCGCTGGAGCGAGATCACCGACCGGCTGTTCAACCCGGAAGGCGAGGTGACGGTCGGCGTGGTCGGCAAATATGTCGGCCTTCCGGACGCCTACAAGTCGCTGAACGAAGCTTTGGTCCATGGCGGCATCGCCAACAAGGTGAAGGTCAACATCCGCTGGATCGACGCCGAGCTGTTCGAGACCGGCGACGATGCCGAGGTCGCGGCGAACCTCGAGCCGTGCCACGCGATCCTCGTGCCCGGCGCGTTCGGATCGCGCGGCGCCGAGGGCAAGATCGCCAGCGTCCGCTTCGCGCGCGAGCGGAAAGTGCCCTATTTCGGCATCTGCTTCGGGATGCAGATGGCGTGTGTCGAAGGCGCGCGGAACCTTGGCGGGATCGCCGACGCCTCCTCGACCGAGTTCGGCCCGACTCAGGAGCCGGTGGTCGGCATCATCACCGAGTGGATGAGCGCCGCGGGGATCGAGAAGCGCGAAGAGGGTGGTGATCTCGGCGGCACGATGCGGCTCGGCGCGTACCCGGCGAAGCTGACCGGCAATTCGGTCGTCGCGTCGATCTATGGGTCGGACGAGATCAGCGAGCGGCACCGCCACCGCTACGAGGTGAACACCGGCTATCGCGATGCGCTGGAACAGGGCGGACTCGTCTTCTCGGGTATGTCGCCCGACGGCATGCTGCCCGAGATCGTCGAGCGGCCCGACCATCCCTGGTTCGTCGGCGTGCAGTTCCACCCCGAGCTCAAGTCCAAGCCGTTCGATCCGCACCCGCTGTTCGCGAGCTTCATCGAGGCGGCGGTGCGGCAGAGCCGGCTGGTCTGAAGCTTTGGTTGATCCTCCCCCTGGCGGGGGAGGATCGAAGGTGTTCAGCCCTGCGGCTCGCGTCGCGCCAATATCATCGCGGCGACGATGCAGCCGCCGAACAGCGCGCCTTCGAAGGTCGCGGTGAGGGCATGGCTGACCGGCCCGAAGCTGCCCTCGCCGAACAGTGCGCCGAACTGATCGAGGCGCAGCCGCGAATTGGGGAAGTGCGCGGCGAGCAGCGCGAGGCTTCCGGCGAGCAGCCGGCCGCCGAGCAGCGAAGCGGTCAGTCCAGCCGCGCCGCCCCCTAGCGCACCCAGAACGAAGCCGCGCCGGGGCGAGGGCTCGGACACGCGATGCGCGAGCCAGGCGCCGAGACCGACTCCGCCGCCCAGCAGCATACCTTCGGTCGCCCCGGTGATGTCGCCGGGCGACTGGCCGAGCAGCAGGGTGAACGCGTCGAGCCCGACCAGCTTGCCGACCGCGCCGATGACGAGCCCGCCCGCCGCGCCGCCGACGATGCTCCACTGCCAGGGCCGCGCGGGCAGCACATTTGCCGCGGCGATGCCGATGCTCACCGCGGCCGCGCCGATCGTGCCGATCAGGATCGTGACGCACAGCAGCACCAGCATCACCGATGCCGCGCCCATGCTCGCCTGCAACGGCTGCGACGCGCCGGCAAAGCCGTAGATCAGCCCGCCGATCGTTCCCGCGATGCTGCCGCCGACGATGCCGAACCCGGCGGTGAGCGCAGCCTCGTCGCGGCGGCTGGATCTCGTGGCGGGAGGCGGGATCGGCGCGGGCGCCGCGTCGCCCTCGACCGTCGCGATGAAGCGATAGCCGTGCTTGGGTACCGTCTCGATGAAGCGCGGGCTGGCGGCATCGTCGCCGAGCTGGCGGCGCAGCGTACGGATGCACTGCGTCAGCGCTTCGTCGGTGACGGGCACGCCGCGCCACACCTCGGCCATGAAACGGTCCTTGGAGACGAGCTGGCCAGGCTCGCGGACGAGCAGGGCGAGCGCGTCGAGATAGCGGGCATTGAGCTCGATCGCCGCGCCGTCGCGCGCCAGCCGCCGGTTGCCGATGTCGAGCACGAAGTCTTCGAAGCGGTAGCTCGCCGGGGGCATTCTTCTGGAACCTTCGCCTCGCAATGCCGCCGATCCGGCCCGCGATGGATGCCTCAGCCGGTGGTGACTGGCAAGCGAACGAAAGAGCAATCAATCCTCCCCCTGGCGGGGGAGGATTAATATGCAGAACCTGGAAGCAAAAAGGGCGCCCGGACCGGTGTCCGGACGCCCCCGGGGGCGGCGCGCAAGGGGGTAGGTCGCGCCGCCTTTGGCTTGTCGCCGGTCAGGCGACCGAGCGGTGCTCGATCGCGCCGTCGCCGCCGGTCTGGTCGCCGCCGCCGATGGCGATCTTCTTGGGCTTCATCGCCTCAGGCACCTCGCGCACCAGCTCGATCACGAGCAGGCCGTCGTTGAGGTCGGCGCTCTCGACACGGACGAAGTCGGCCAGCTCGAAGCGGCGCTCGAACCCGCGATTGGCGATACCGAGATGCAGCATCTGCGCGGCGTTGTTGTCCTGCGACTCGGCCTTCTTGCCGGAGACCAGCAGCAGGTTCTGCTGCGCCGTGATGTCGATCTCGTCGGGCTTGAAGCCGGCGACGGCGATCGTGATCCGGTAGCGGTCGTCGGAGATCCGCTCGAGGTTGAACGGGGGATAATTCTCGCTGCTGGACTGGCGCGCGGTCGCTTCGAGCATGTCGAAGAGCCGGTCGAAGCCGATCGTCGAGCGGCGGAAGGGGGTCAAGTCGATCTGACGCATGGTCTGAATCCTCCTATGAGCAATATCAACGTCTTGCGGCATCCAGCTAAGCTGCGATGCCAAGTTCGCACGGCCCCGAAGGCACCGTGCAGCGCTGATTTGGGATGCCGTCCGGCGGTTTCAAGAGCGACGAGCCGTGCCCCGATCACGATATAAAGCCCATCGATCAGATAGGAATAGAATCGCTTTCTGGCTAAACCCCATCATCCTAGTGGAGTTTAAACGCGACACCACGAAGGGGAGCCACCAAGTGAGCCTGACCACACTCTCATTGCTGCTGCTTGCCGGCGCATCGCCCGCCGCGCTCGCGCAGGAGACGCCGCCGGCCGACGTGACCGTGCAGGAAGCCCAGCGCCCGACCGTGCCGGGCGAGACCCAGCGCGATCCCGAGGACGTCCAGCGCAGCTCGGCCTCTGCCGACATCGTCGTCACCGCGCGCCGCCGCGAGGAGCAGGTGCAGGACGTGCCGATCCCGATCAGCGTGGTCGGCGTCAAGGAGCTCGACAATACCGGCAGCTTCAACGTCGCACGCCTCGCGCAGCTGCAGCCGACGCTGCAGTTCTACTCGACCAACCCGCGCAACTCGTCGGTCAACATCCGCGGGCTCGGCGCGCCGCTCGGCCTCACCAACGACGGCATCGACCAGGGCGTCGGCGTCTATATCGACCAGGTCTATCTGAGCCGCGTGGCGGTCGCGACGCTCGACTTCCTCGACGTCGCGCAGATCGAGACGCTGCGCGGGCCGCAAGGCACGCTCTACGGCAAGAACACCGTCGCGGGCGCGATCAACATCACCAGCAAGGCGCCGAGCTTCAACTTCGAGGGGCGCGCCGAGCTGTCGGTCGGCAATCTCGAGTTCAAGCAGGCCAAGGCCTCGATCTCCGGCCCGCTCGGCGAGGACGTCGCGATCCGCCTCGGCGTCGCGGCGACCAGCCGGCGCGGGACGGTGTTCAACGTCGCCACCGGCAACTATGTCAACGAGCAGGACAATATCGGCCTGCGCGGTGCCCTGCTGTGGCGCGCGACCGACAATCTCAACCTGACGCTGAGCGCCGACTACAGCCGCCAGAACCCCGAATGCTGCGCTCAGATCTATGTGAAGTACGGGCCGACTCAGCGCGCCGCGAACCGGCAATATCCGGCGCTCACGGCAGCGCTCGGCTATGCCCCGCCGAGCACCAACCCGTTCGACCGGCTGACCGATCTCGACGCCGACCTCAACGCCCGCAACACGCTCGGCGGCGTCTCGCTGCGCGCCGAGTGGGATGTCGGGCCGGGCACGCTGACCTCGGTGACGGCATGGCGCTTCTGGGACTGGCTCCCGGCGAACGACCGCGACTTCACCGGGCTGCCGATCACGACGCTGTCGCAGAACCCGACTCGGCAGGACCAGTTCACGCAGGAGTTCCGCTTCGCCGGCGAGGGCAGCGGATTCGACTATGTGATCGGCGCCTTCGCCTTCTACCAGGACATCCACACCACCGGCACGCAGCGCCAGGGGCCGGCGGCGAGCCGCTGGCTGATCAACCCGAGCAACGCGCTGTCGAACGACCCGACCGTGCTCGACGGGCTGACCGCCGAGAACGACATCCGCCTCAAGAACTTCAGCGGCGCCCTGTTCGGCAAGCTCAACTGGAACGTGACCGACCAGATCACGCTCTCGCCGGGCATCCGGCTCAACTATGACGACAAGGTCGGCAGCTACGTCTCGATCGTGCGCGACGCGCAGGGCAACCTCGTGCCCGCCACCGGCGGCACCCCGCGCCAGGTCGAGCAGCGCACCGCGCTCCAGCCGCAGGCTTTCGAGGACGAAGCCTATCGCGCCTGGAACGTCTCGTACGACCTCACCGCCTCGTACAAGCCGTCGCGTGACGTGCTGCTCTATGCCACCTACGCCCACACCTTCAAATCGGGCGGCCTCAACCTGAACGGCGTGCCGGTGGTCGCCGGGGTCGCGCAGACCCAGCTCGCCCAGGTCGATCCCGAGAAGGTCGATCATTTCGAGATCGGCGCCAAGACCCAGTTCTGGGACCGCAAGGCGACCTTCAACATCACCGGCTTCTGGACCATCATCAAGGATTATCAGGCGCTGGTGAACGATGGGCAGAACACCACGCTGCGCGGCTATCTCGCCAATGCCGGCGAGGTCCGCGTGCGCGGCGTCGAGGCCGACTTCTCGATCCGGCCGAGCGAGCGGCTCAACCTCTATGTCAACGGCGCCTATACCGACCACGAATATGTCGAGTTCACCAACGCGCCGTGCCCGCCCGAGCTGTCGGGCGGCGGCAGCGGCGCGGTGATCGGCGCGCCCGGCGTGCCGGGGACCAACAGCCCGGCGGTGTGCGACATCTCCGGCCAGTGGCTGCCGGGCATCTCCAACTGGGCCTTCTCCTATGGCGCGGAGTACAACCTTCCCGCGAAGATCTTCGGCAAGGAGGGCGAGGTCTATCTCGGCGCCGACGCGAGCTCGCGGTCGAAGTTCTCGTCCAACGCTTCGCGCTCGATCTACACCGATATCGACGGCTACACGCTGGCGAACTTCCGCCTCGGCTTCCGCACCGACGAGGGGCTCAACATCTTCGGCTGGGTGCGCAACGCGTTCGACGAGCAATATTTCGACGTGCTGGCGACCACGCCGGGCAACACCGGGCTGATCTCCGGCAATGTCGGCGATCCGCGCACGTACGGCGTGACTGTCGGCTTGAGCTTCTGAGACGTGTCTGTCCCCGCGATTGACTAAGGAACAGGCCGGCGCGGGCGACAGATACCAGGGGAGGGGCCGCAACCAGGCTCCTGCGGTTCCTCCCCGACTTGGCTGGCCGAACCGGAACATCCTCCCCCGCCAGGGGGAGATGGCGCGCGCAGCGTGACGGAGGGGGAGGAGACACGCCGTCATGTTCTGGCATCCGTCCCCTCCGTCAGCTTGCAGCTGACACCTCCCCCTGGCGGGAGGGGATTGGTGACGAATGTCGATCGGTTGAGGGACGCCAGACGCGGAAACGCCCGGGCCGTTTCCAGCCCGGGCGCCTGCGTGACGATGCCTCGTCAGCCCCCTTGTGGCTACCTCTGCCCGCACATCTTTCGAGAAAGACGGGGCGAAGGAGCCTCCCCGAACCACGGCCATTGCCTGCGCTTCGTAAAGACGTGCTAGGATGGCCCCGGCCGCTTGTCACGGGGCTATGACGTCAGCCGCAGCGCTTTGCGTTCATCCTGTGTTTATTTGGCAACAGGCTTGTACGCCGTATACGAAAATCCCGTCTTTGCGATTTCCCGAACAGCCCCTAACACCGCCCCATATGCTGCTTTCCCGATACGAGCGGATGATCGCCCGCCGCTACCTCCTGCCCGGGCGGGGGGAGGCGTTCATCTTCCTCGTCGCCTCGATCAGCCTGATCGCGGTGATGCTCGGCGTCGCCGCGCTGGTGATCGTGATGAGCGTGATGAACGGCTTCCGCGCGGAGCTGTTCGACAAGATCACCGGGCTCAACGGCCATGCCGTGGTGCAGGGCTATGGCGGGCAGCTGCGCGACTGGCGCGAGATCGTCGAACAGGCCAGGAAGACCCCGGGCGTGACCAGCGCGACCCCGCTGATCGAGCAGCCGCTGATGGCGAGCTTTCAGGGCCGGGTCGAGGGCGTGCTGGTGCGCGGCATGAACGTGCCCGACATCCGCGCCAACCCGACGCTCAACGACAATGTGCTGATCGGCGACTTGAAGCAGCTCGCGCCGGGCTGCGAGTGCATCGCGATCGGCTCGCGGCTGGCGCAGTCGCTCGGCGCCTCGCCGGGCAGCAGCGTGTCGCTGCTCAGCCCGCAGGGGCTGACCAGCCCGTTCGGCACCGTGCCGCGCATCGTCTCCTACCGCGTCGCCGCGATCTTCGAGGTCGGCGTCTATGATTACGACAAGGCGTTCGTGGTGATGCCGATGCAGGACGCCCAGACGCTGCTGCTGATGGGCGATACGGTCGGGATGGTCGAGATCGACACCAACGATCCCGACAAGGTCGGCGACATCCTCCGTCCGCTCGCGCAGCAGGTGGCCGGCGCCGGCCAGCTCACCGACTGGCGCACGCTCAACGCGACCCTGTTCGAGGCGCTGGCGGTCGATCGCCTCGTGACCTTCACGGTGCTCTCGATCCTGATCCTGGTCGCGGTGTTCAACATCCTCTCCTCGCTGATCATGCTGGTGCGCGCCAAGACGCGCGATATCGCGATCCTGCGCACGATGGGCGCGACCCGGGCCGGCCTGATCAAGATCTTCGTGACCGTCGGCACGGTGATCGGCTCGCTCGGCATCGTCGCCGGGCTGATCCTCGGCTTCATCCTGCTCTATTTCCGCCAGGGCGTGCTCGGCTTCCTCGGCTTCGTCACCGGGCAGCAGATCTGGGACCCGTCGATGCGTTACCTGACCGAGCTGCCCGCCAAGACCGATCCGGTCGAGGTCGCCGGCATCGCGCTGATGGCGCTCGTGTTCAGCTTCCTCGCCACGCTCTACCCCGCCTTCAAGGCGGCGAGCACCGATCCCGTGCAGGTGCTGCGCTATGAGTAGTTCGCTCGCACCCGTTCGCGTCGAAGGGCCGTTCCTTTCCCTCGAGGTAGAAAGGCAAGGCTTGGACAAGCTCAGCCCGAACGGTGGATTTGATGACTGAGCCAGTCCTCCAGACCACGGGCCTCAAGCGCGCCTTCCGGCAGGGCGGCGCGACGATCCACGTCCTGCGCGGCATCGACCTGACCGTCGGCGAAGGCGAGATCGTCGCGCTGCTCGGACCGTCGGGCTCGGGCAAGTCGACCCTGCTGCAGGCGGTCGGCCTGCTCGAGGGCGGGTTCGAGGGCTCGATCCGCATCGCCGGGATCGAGGTGGCCAAGCTCGAAAGCCACCAGCGCACCGTCACCCGGCGCGACAAGCTCGGCTTCGTCTACCAGTTCCACCACCTGCTGCCCGACTTCAACGCGCTCGAGAATGTCGAGCTGCCGCAGCTCATCCAGGATGCGACCTTCGCCGATGCACGCGAGCGGAGCGAGGTGCTGCTCAACGCGCTCGGCCTCGGCGCGCGCCTCACTCACCGGCCAAGCCAGCTTTCGGGCGGCGAGCAGCAGCGTGTCGCAGTCGCGCGGGCGCTGGCCAACCGCCCCATGCTCGTGCTCGCCGACGAACCCACCGGCAATCTCGACGAGAAGACCGCCGACGTGGTCCTCGCGGAGTTCCTGCGGCTGGTGCGCGGCGAGGGCGCGGCGGCGCTGATCGCCACGCATAACGAGCGGCTGGCGGCAAAGATGGACCGCGTCGTTCGGCTGCACGAGGGCGTGCTGGAATAGCGGGCGGCGCGCGGGCTCCCTGCGCCGCGTTACGGTGCTATAATGATCTTCGGCCAGTGCTCGTCCATTTCCGGTCCGGAGGAGAAAAGCGCATGAATCTCACCGACATCCTCGCCCAGGCGGGCGGCATCGAATCGATGGCGAGGGAGCTGGGCGTTTCGCCCGAGACGGCGCGGACGGGCGCCGACGCGCTGCTGCCGGCGATCCTCGGCGGCTTCAAGAAACAGGCGCAAGGCGGCGGTCTCGAGGGGCTGGGCGGGCTGCTCGGCCAGCTGGGCGGCGGTGGATTGCTCGACGCGGTGCTGAGCCCGCAGGCGACGCCGGTGGAACAGGGCAACGACGTGCTCGGGCAGATCTTCGGATCGAAGGACGTGAGCCGTACCGTTGCCGGCCAGGCGTCGGCGCAGACCGGCCTCGATTCCGGGCTGCTCAAGAAGATGCTGCCGATCCTGGCGATGCTGGTGGCCGGCTATCTCGCCAGACAGGGCGGCCAAGGCGGCCAGGCGGGCGCGGGCGGCGGCCTCGGCGGGCTGCTCGGCAGCATCCTCGGCGGTGGTCGCGGTGCCGCGGCCCCCGCGGGCGGAGGGCTCGGTGGTCTCGGCCAGCTCATCGACCTCGACGGCGACGGCAATCCGCTCGACGACATCATCGGCATGGCCGGCAGGTTCGCGAGCCGATGACCGCGATCACCGACATTCCCGTCCGCACGCCGGAAGGGACCGAGACGACGCTGGCCGAACATGCCGGCAAGGTGCTGCTGATCGTCAACGTGGCCTCCAAATGCGGCTTCACCCCGCAATATGAAGGGCTGGAGAAGCTCCACCGCGACTACGCCGGCCGCGGGTTCGAGGTGCTCGGATTCCCGTGCAACCAGTTCGGCGCGCAGGAGCCGGGGGACGCGGCGGAGATCGCGAGCTTCTGCTCGCTCACCTATGACGTGACCTTTCCGGTGTTCGGCAAGGTCGACGTCAACGGACCGGACGCCGCGCCGCTCTATCGCTTCCTCAAGCGCGAGGCGCCCGGCCTGTTCGGGACCGAGGGGATCAAGTGGAACTTCACCAAGTTCCTGATCGACCGCGACGGCAAGGTGGTCGACCGCTACGCGCCGCAGACCAAGCCCGAGGATATCGCGGAGGACATCGAGAAATTGCTCTGATCGCCCCCAGGCAGCTCCGACTAGGCATCTTTGCCTGCCTGTTGCTGACGCTGACCCAGTCCGGCCACGCGCAGGAGGCAGGCGAGCCCGCGCCTGCGCCCGCGCCCGCCGCCGCGACGTTGGCGGGGGAGTATGTGCATCGCGAGATGGAGCTGGTCGCCGGCCTGCGCCTGGGCAAGGACGGGCAGTTCCTGTTCGGCCTGATCGTCGGTTCGCTGGACCAGGAGGCCCGGGGGCGGTGGGAAACGGACGGCAAGCGGATCCGCCTGATCAGCGATCCGCGCCCCGTCGCGCCGGTGATCACTGCAAGCCGAGTGGAGGCCAGGCCGGGTCGGCCCTTCGCCATTCGCCTTCTCGGCCCGACGGGGCGGGACGTGCCGGGCGTGGACCTGCGGATCGAGTTCGATGACGGCGCGCCGCTGGACAGCTACATGCCGGGCGAGCCTTGGTCGCTGCCCGAAGACGAGAAGCGCGTTCCCCGCTTCGTCACCTTCAGCATCCCGTCCCATCAGATCGCGTTCCCGCGCATGCCGATCGAATCCCGCCCCGGCACCACGGCGGTCTTCGATTTCACGCCCAATGATTTCGGCGTGGTCGACCTGACCGACGCGGTGGTGACGGTGGAGGGCGACACGCTGACGCTGACCTATCCGCTTGGCACCCTGCGGATGAAGCGAACCGGGGACTAGCCGCGACCGAGATAGCTGTGGAAAACCCCGCCGCTTCCTTTGACCCCCCGGCACCCCCATTTATAACCGTCCCATGCCCCATTCCGGCTTCGTC
>NZ_JBCNMA010000102.1:0-12603 GCF_039595165.1 Sphingomonas sp. | reverse complement strand
CGCGGATGCGCCCGAAGATCGCATCGCCCAGCGCGCGGTCCTCGACCAAGGCGGCATAGCGCCCGGCGATACCCATGTCGGATTTGGCGAGCACCATCTCCATGTTCGCCAGCGCCGAGGCGAACAGCGGCCACCCCGCCGCCATCTCGCGCAAGAGGCCGCGGTCCTGGAACCCCGACAGCGCCGCGCCGACCCCGTACCAGCCCGGCAGCATCACGCGCGCCTGTGCCCAGCTGAATACCCAGGGGATCGCGCGCAGATCCTCGATCGCGTCGCTCTTCTTGCGGCTTGCCGGGCGGCTGCCGATCTTGAGGCCCGCGATCTCGGCGATCGGGGTCATCTGGCGGAAGAAGGTCCGGAACCCCTCCGTCCCATAGACGAGGTCGCGATAGGCCGTGAACGCCGTCCCCGACAATTCCTCCATCGCGCCCTCGAAGCGCGCTGCGTCGGCTCCGCTCAGCTGCTGCGGCTCGAGGCTGGCGAGCAGCGTCGCCGAGGCCATCGCCTCGAGGTTGGTCTGCGCGCTCTCGCGCGTGCCGTACTTGGCGGCGATCACCTCGCCCTGCTCGGTGATGCGGATACGGCCCTGCACCGTGCCCGCGGGCTGCGCCTGGATCGCCTGGAACGAGGAGCCGCCGCCGCGTCCCACCGCGCCGCCGCGGCCATGGAACAGCTGCATGCCGATCCCCGCTTCCTCGAATACCGGCGTGAGCGCGGTCGAGCCCTTGGACAGGCCCCAGGTCGAGGTGAGATAGCCGCCATCCTTGTTCGAGTCGGAGTAGCCGATCATCACTTCCTGATGTCCGCGCGCCTTGGCGATCGCCGCGACCTCGGGCAGCGCGAACCACGCGCGCATGATCCCGGGCGCGGCCTCGAGATCGCCGATCGTCTCGAACAAAGGCACCGCCATGATATGCGCCTGCGGTTCCTCGCCGGGAATGTAGAGCCCGGCTTCCTTGAGCAGCACATGCACTTCGAGCAGGTCCGAGACCGACTGCGCCATCGACACGATATACTGGCGGATCGCGGCGCGCCCGTAGCGCTCGTGCGCCTGCGCCGCGGCATGGACGATCGCGAGCTCGGATGCGGTCTCCTCGCTATAGCTCGCATAGCGGCTGGTCAGCGGCCGCGGCGAGGCGAGTTCGCGACGCAGCAGTTCGACCCGCGCATCCTCGTCGAGCGCGGCATAGTCGCCCTCGACCCCCGCGACCCTCAGCAGCTCGGCGACCACCCGCTCGTGCACCGCGCTGTTCTGGCGCATGTCGAGCGTGGCGAGATGGAAGCCGAAGATGTCGACCGAGCGGATCAGCCGCCCGAGCGCGCCGCTCGACGCCAGCGTCTCGGCGCCCTGCGCGGCGAGGCCGTGCGCGACGGTGGCGAGGTCGGCGCGGAACGCCGCCGGGTCGGGATAGCGCTCGCCGGTCAGCGCGCCGGGCCGCGGCGCGGACTTGCCGGTGAGGTCGCGATAAGTCGCGGCGAGCCGGGCATAGATGCCCGACAGCGCGCGGCGATAGGGCTCGTCGGCGCGGCTCGCGGCATCGTCGCCGCTGCGCTCGGCCAGCGCCGCGACGTCCGCATCGATCTGCGCATGATGGCTCGAGATCGACAGCTCCGCGCCCAGCGCATGCACCGCGTCGAGATAGTGGCTCAGCACCGTCTCCGCCGAGCGCGACAGCGTCAGGCGCAGCGAGTCCGCGGTGACGAAGGGATTGCCGTCGCGGTCGCCGCCGATCCAGTTGCCCGGGCGCAGGAACGCCGGCACGCGATTGCCCAGCGCGCGGTCCCAGCGCGCATGGAGCGCGGGCAGGGTGGGGAGGAACACGTCGCGCAGATAGGAGAGCGCGGTCTCGACCTCGTCGGCGACATAGAGCCGCTCCTGCCGCAGCACGCGGGTCTGCCACAGCAAGGCGACCTGGCGCACGATCCCCTCGTCGACCAGGTCGCCGTCGGGGGTCTCGGTCACGCCCTGGTCCTTGAGCGCCATCAGCTCGGCGATGCGATTGCGATGGTCGATCATCGACTTGCGCCGCACTTCGGTCGGGTGCGCGGTGAGCACCGGCGCGACCAGCGCATGCTCGAGCAGCTCGGCGATGCGCTCGGGGCCGATGCCATGCTCCTTGAGCCGCGCGATCGCATGCTCGACGTCCGCGCCGGGCTCGGCGGCGATGCCCTGGCGATCCTCGGCGAGGTTGGCGAGCATCGAGAACAGCATGAAGCTGCGCACGAAATCGAGCGTCTCGTCGAGGCTCAAACTGTCGAGCCCGGGATCGATCGAATCCGCCCCCGCGATCCCGCGATGCCGGTCGACCGAGGCCGAGCGAATATATTCGATGCGCCGGAACAGCGCGTCCCCGCCATAGGCGCGGATCACGTCGCCGAGGACGCGGCCGAGATAGCGGATATCGGGATTATTGGTGATCGGAGGAGCGCTGGCCATGCGCGCGTGCTGCACCGCGGCATGACCAGCGTCAACCGTTTCGTTTCTTGCGTTACCTTACCCGCGCACGATCATGTCGCGTGGTCGTCGATCCGCCGGCGGAAGGTTTCGGGGAGCAGCAGAAGCCCGACGATCAGCGTCAGCACCGCGACGCCGATCGGATACCACAGGCCGTAATAGATATCGCCGGTCGCCGCGACCATCGCGAAGGCGATCGTCGGCAGGAACCCGCCGAACCAGCCATTGCCGATATGATAGGGCAGCGACATCGCGGTGTAGCGGATCCGCGTCGGGAAGATCTCGACCAGCAGCGCCGCGATCGGGCCATAGACCGCGGTGACCAGCAGCACGAGCCAGAACAGCAGGGCGACGATCAGCGGCTTGTTCATCGCCGCGGGATCGGCCTTGGCGGGATAGCCCGCCTCGGCCAGCGCCGCCTTTATCTCAGCCTGGCGAGATGGAATGCTGGCCGCATTCGCCCCGGGACCAATGCCTCCCTGCGGACTGGAGATCCTGATCGTCCGTTGCCCGATGACGACCTCCGCCCAGTCGTTCCCCGCGTCCTGAGAGACATAGGGTACACCGGCCTTGGCCAGATAGGCTTTCGCGATATCGCAGGCTGTTCGATCGAACTTGTTCCTGCCGATCGGATCGAACTGGAACGAACAGGCTGCGGGGTTCGCGATCACGGTCACCGGCGCTTTCGCCTGCGCCGCCGCCAGTGCCGGATTGGCCGCGCCGGTCAGCGCGTGGAACACCGGGAAATAGGTCAGCGCCGCCAGCGCGCAGCCGGCCAGGATGATCTTCTTGCGCCCGATCCTGTCGGAGAGCCAGCCGAAGATAACGAAGAACGGCGTGCCGATCACCAGCGCGATCGCGATCAGGATGTTGGCGGTGGCGCCGTCGACCTTGAGCGTCTTCTCGAGGAAGAACAGCGCATAGAATTGCCCCGTATACCAGACCACCGCCTGGCCGGCGACGGCGCCGAGCAGCACGATCAGCACCACGCGCAGGTTGCGCCACGTGCCGAACGCCTCGCTGAACGGCGCCTTGGAGGTCGTGCCCTCCTCCTTCATCTTCTGGTAGACCGGGCTCTCGGCGAGCTGGAGCCGGATCCACAGCGACACGGCGAGCAGCAGGATCGAGACGAGGAAGGGCAGACGCCAGCCCCAGTCGGCGAAGGCGGCCTCGCCGATCGCGGTGCGGATGCCGATCACCACCAGCAATGCCGCGAACAGGCCGAGCGTCGCGGTGGTCTGGATCCAGCTGGTGAACAGCCCGCGCTTCCCCTCGGGGGCGTGCTCGGCGACATAGGTCGCCGCGCCGCCATATTCGCCGCCGAGCGCGAGGCCCTGGACGAGGCGCAGCAGCACCAGGATCACCGGCGCGGCGACGCCGATGCTCGCGTAGCTCGGCAACAGCCCGACCGCGAAGGTGGAGAGGCCCATCAGTCCCATCGTCACGAGGAAGGTGTATTTGCGCCCGACCACGTCGCCCAGGCGTCCGAATACCAATGCCCCGAACGGCCGCACCGCGAACCCGGCGGCGAATGCGCCGAGGGCGAGGATGAACCCGGTGGTCTCGTTCACCCCCGAGAAGAATTTGGCGGAAATGACGGTGGCGAGCAGGCCGTAGAGATAGAAATCATACCATTCGAACACCGTACCGAGCGACGAGGCGACGATCACCTTGCGCTCGTTGCGGCCGGCCACTGCTGGAGCCGTCATGCATTCCCCTCCCCGATTTATGTGATTTAATCGTGGCGCGTTTCGCGGGGCGCGTCGAGCAAGATTTTCTGAGAGGCGCGCGCCGAAAATGCGCCACGGCCGTAGCGTCAGTCGCCGAGCAGCGCCAAGCTCACCTTCGCCGTGCCGCTGCGGTGCATGCCGATCTCGCGCGCGGCGGCGTGGCTGAGGTCGATCACCCGCCCCGCGCGGAACGGGCCGCGGTCGTTGATGCGCACGATCACGCTGCGCCCGGTCGACAGGTTGGTCACGTGCATGCGGCTGCCGAACGGCGCGGTGCGGTGCGCGGCGGTGAGCGCGTCGGGATCGCAGCGTTCGCCGCTTGCGGTGCGGTTGCCGGCGATCTCGCGGCTGAAATAGCTTGCCATGCCGCTGCCGAGATCCGTGCCGGCTTCAGTCTCGTCCGCGGCGACGGCCGGAACCGCGAGCAGCAGCGCGAGCGTGCCGATGAGAAGACCCCGCATCCCCATTCCCCTTTGCGGGCCCGGGTGAAACAACAACGGCGCCGAACGGCAATCCGTTCAGCGCCGCGTTGTTTGGAATCCGCGATCAGACGTCGAGATTGGCGACGCTCAGCGCATTCTCCTGGATGAACTCGCGACGCGGCTCGACCACGTCGCCCATCAGGCGCGTGAAGATCTCGTCGGCGACGTCGGCCTGGTCGATCGCCACCACCAGCATCGAGCGGTTCTGCGGATCGAGCGTGGTTTCCCACAATTGCTCCGCGTTCATCTCGCCCAGCCCCTTGTAGCGCTGGATCGACAGCCCCTTGCGGCCCGAGGCGAGGATCGCGTCGAGCAGCTCGCTCGGCCGTGCGACCAGCGTCTCGCCCTTGGCCGCGACCACGGGCTCCTCATCTTCGCCCTCGGCGGCGGGCGTCGCTTCCTCGGCCTGTGCGGCCTTGACCGACACCAGCTTCGACACCGCCGCATAGCTGTCGGCCTGCTCGGCGGCGAGCGCATGCAGCTTGCGGCCCTCGGCCGAGGCGAGGAACGCCGCCTCGACGATGTGGTGATCGGTCACCCCGCGCCATAGCCGCTCGAAATGGAAGCCGCCTTCCTCGGTGACGCGCGCCGACCAGCGCGCATCCTCGTCGGTCAGGTCGAGCCGCTTGGTCACCGCCGCGAGCCGCTCGCCGCGCTGCGCGCGCGACGCTTCGGGATCGAGCGCGCCGCCCAGCGCCAGCGCCTCGATGATCGACGGATCATAACGGCGCGGGACATAGCGCATCAGCGTCTTCATGCGCCGGGCATGCTCGACCAGCTTGGCGAGATCCTCGCCGAAGCGTGGGCCCTCGCTGGTCTCCAGCCGGTTGCCGCCGACGCCGGCCTCGACAAGGTAATCGTCGAGCGCGGCATCGTCCTTGAGATACACTTCCGACCGCCCCTTGGTTGCCTTGTACAGCGGCGGCTGCGCGATGAAGAGGTGCCCCGCCTCGATGATCTCGGGCATCTGGCGGTAGAAGAAGGTGAGCAACAGCGTGCGGATATGCGCGCCGTCGACGTCGGCGTCGGTCATGATGACGATCTTGTGGTAGCGCAGCTTCTCGAGGTTGAAGTCGTCGCGGCCGATGCCGGTGCCCATCGCCTGGATCAGCGTGCCGATCTCCTTCGAGGACAGCATCCGGTCGAAGCGGGCGCGCTCGACGTTGAGGATCTTGCCGCGCAGGGGCAGGATCGCCTGGAAATGGCGGTCGCGGCCCTGCTTGGCCGATCCGCCGGCCGAGTCACCCTCGACCAGGAACAGCTCGGACTTGGCCGGATCGCGCTCCTGGCAGTCGGCCAGCTTGCCGGGCAGGCTGGCAATATCCATCACGCCCTTGCGCCGGGTCAGCTCGCGCGCCTTCTTCGCGGCCTCGCGCGCGGCGGCGGCGTCGATCACCTTCTGGATGATCGCACGCGCCAGCGCGGGATTCTCCTCCAGCCAGTCGGACATCTTGTCCGCCATCAGCGCTTCGAGCGGCTGGCGGACTTCCGAGCTGACCAGCTTGTCCTTGGTCTGCGAGCTGAACTTGGGATCGGGCAGCTTGACCGAGACGATCGCGGTCAGCCCCTCGCGCATGTCGTCGCCGGTGAGGGTGACCTTCTCCTTCTTCAGCATGCCGCTCTTGTCGGCATAGTTGTTGATCGTCCGGGTCAGCGCCGCGCGGAACGCGGCGAGGTGCGTGCCGCCGTCGCGCTGCGGGATGTTGTTGGTGAAGCAGAGGACGTTCTCGTAATAGGAGTCGTTCCACTCCAGCGCGACGTCGATGCCGATATCGTCGCGCTGCCCGTTGACCGAGATCGGCTCGGGGAACAGCGGCGACTTGTTGCGGTCGAGCCACTTCACGAACGCGGCGATCCCGCCTTCGTAGAAGAATTCGACTTCCTTCACTTCCTCGTGCCGCGCGTCGCGCAGGAACAGCCGCACGCCCGAATTGAGGAACGCCAGCTCGCGATAGCGATGCTCGAGCTTCTCGAAGTCGTATTCCGTCTGGTTCTTGAAGGTGCCCCCGTCGCCCGGAGCCTTCTCGGTCGAGGCGAGGAAGGTCACGCGCGTGCCCTTCTTGCCCTCGGGCGCCGGGCCGATCACCTTGAGCGGCGCGGTGGCGTCGCCATAGGCGAAGCGCATGTAATGCTCCTCGCCGTCGCGCCAGATGTTGAGGTCGAGCCACTCCGACAGCGCGTTGACCACCGACACGCCCACGCCGTGCAGGCCGCCCGACACCTTGTAGGCATTGTCGTCGCTGGTGTTCTCGAACTTACCGCCCGCATGCAGCTGGGTCATGATGACCTCGGCCGCGCTCACGCCTTCTTCCGGGTGGATGCCGGTCGGGATGCCGCGGCCATTGTCCTCGACGCTCACCGATCCGTCGGCGTTGAGCTGGATCACGATCTTGTCGCAATGCCCCGCCAGCGCCTCGTCGATCGCGTTGTCGCTGACCTCGAACACCATGTGGTGCAGGCCCGAACCGTCATCGGTGTCGCCGATATACATGCCGGGCCGCTTGCGCACCGCGTCCAGGCCTTTCAGGACCTTGATGCTCTCGGCGCCGTAGCTGTTGCTGTTCGGGGTGTTTTCGGGGGTGTTCTGATCGTTCGATTCCATGCCCAGCATATAGGGTCGCGAGTCACGAAACGGAAGCAAAATGGGCGGGCGGCGAGGGGTTTCGCCGCCCGCCCGGTTGTGCCGTCAGAACTCGCTGGCGCGGCGCCCCAGCAGCGTCACCTCGACGCGGCGGTTCTGGCGCATGCCCGCGTCGGTCGCGTTGCTCGCCACCGGCTGCCTTTCGCCCAGTCCGCGCACGGTGAAGCGCGCCCGCGTCACGCCCATCGCGTCGAACGCGGCGCGCACCGCATCGGCGCGGCGTAGCGACAGCGCGTCGTTATGCGCATCGGTGCCGCGCGAATCGGTATGGCCCTCGATCGCCACGCGCACGCCGGGATTGGCCTTGAGATAGTCGGCCAGCGCCTCCAGCTTCGCCGCCGCGCCCGGGCGGATGGTCGCGCTGTCGGTGGCGAACAGCACCGAATCCTCCATCCGCATCATCGCGCCGCGCGCGGTGTCGCGAAAGCCATAGGCGCGCATCGCGCCGCGATCCCAGCCGCCGGCGCCCGGACGCCGCCAGCCGCTGTCGCGCGAGTCCCAGTCGAAGCGGTCGCGCCGCGCGCCGGCGATTCCGGCGAAGGCGCGATTGGCGGCTTCCGCCTCACGCACGCTTACCAGCCCATCGCGGTTGCGGTCGAAGTTGCGCATCACGAAGGCGCGCCCGCGCGGGCTGCCGCGCAGCTCGGCGTAGAGCAGCCGCACGCCCGGCCCGGCCAGCCGGTATTCGCGCGTCCCCGGGCGCCCGCCGCTCCAGTCCCAATTCTGCGCCGAAGCCGGCGCGATCATCGCGATGCCGAGCGTGGCGGCGATCAGTGTCTTCTTCTTCATCTCGTCCTCCTCTTGAGGTCCCCAACCGATCCCAGGAGCTAGAACGCGAAGCTTGAACGCCGGATGGCGCCGCCGGAAATCCGCCGTTCAGGGGCGGATTTAATCATTTTTTAACGCAGTTTGGCGACTAGGCGTTAAGCGTAGCTTATCCGCGTGCCGGGGGGCATCCTTATGCGTAGCGTTGTACTCGCCGTCCTTGTCTCGCTCGTCCTGGCGGGTTGTGCCGCCAAGCGCGAAACCGTTGTGGTCAGCGCGTCGCAGGTCGAGATCGTCGACGATGGCGGCGCGGGGCAGGTGATCCGTCCTGCGGACCAGGCGCGGATCGACGCGTTGCCGGCGATCTGGCAGGCCGCATGGGGCAAGTCGCCCGGCCGCGCGCGCACGGCCGAGGGCGCGCTGCTCGAACCGGGTGCCGCGCTCGATCATCCCGAGCTCAGCCCGGGCTCCTATAATTGCCGCCTGATCCGGCTCGGCCGCCGCGCCGGCGCACGCCGCATGCGCAGCTTTCCCACGCATTTCTGCCATGTCGGCACGTCCAACGGCGAGCTCAACTTCACCAAGCAGACCGGCAGCGACCTCCCCGCCGGGCATCTCTACAAGACCGAGAAGCGCTACACCTTCGTCGGCGCGCTGCAGCGCGCGGAGGGCGACAACTCGCTGGTCTACGGCACCGATCAGGCGCGCGACGTGACTGGCGTCGTCGAGCGCGTCGGCCCGTTCCGCTGGCGCATGGTCGTGCCGATGGGCGAGCAGGATCTCGACGTCCTCGAACTGACCCCGGTCCCGGTCGAGCGTCAGGCGAGCAGCTAGGCCGCGGCCACCACGCCGTCGCGCACCGCATAGCGCGTCGCTTCGCCGATTCCCTCGAACAGCGCCGACTCGGTCCCCGTCATCCACACCTGTCCGCGCCCCGCCAGCCGCTCGAACAGCGCCCGCCTGCGGCTCGGGTCGAGATGCGCGGCGACCTCGTCGAGCAGCAGGATCGGCGCGCGGCCGGTGCGGTCGGCGACCAGCTCGGCATGGGCGAGGACGATGCCGAGCAGCAATGCCTTCTGCTCCCCGGTCGAGCAGAGCTGCGCCGGCTGGCCCTTGCCCAGATGCGTGACGGCGAGATCCTGCCGGTGCGGTCCCGCGAGCGTGCGTCCCGCCGCGGCATCGCGCGCGCGTCCCGAACGCAGCGCCTGCGCCAGATCGGCCACCGTCTCGCCCTCCAGCGCCAGCCCGGCGCGCGCGAACGGCCCCTCGGGCTGCTCCCTCAGCCGCGCCGCCAGCGCCTCGACCGCGCCACGCCGCGCTACGTCGATCGCCGCGCCATGCTCGGCCATGCGCGCCTCCAGCGCGGTCAGCCAGTCCGGATCGGCGGGCTCGTCCGCCGCGAGCAGCCGGTTGCGCTCGCGCATCGCCGCCTCGTAGCGCGCGCTGTGATGCGCATGCCCCGGCGCCAGCGCCAATGTCAGCCGGTCGAGGAAGCGCCGCCGCTCGCTCGCTGGCTCGACGAACAGCCGGTCCATCGCCGGGGTCAGCCACAGCACGGTCAGCCATTCGGCGAGGCTCGCCGCCGCCGCCGCGGCGCCGTTGACGCGCACGATGCGCCGCTCGGGCGCCGAAGCCTGCGTCCCCGTGCCGATCTCGACGCCTTCGGCCAGTGTCGCCGCCACCGCGAACCCGCCGCTGCCGCCTTGCCGCGCGATCTCAGGCAGCGGCGCGCGGCGCAGGCCCCTGCCCGGGGCGAGCAGCGACACCGCCTCCAGCACATTGGTCTTCCCCGCGCCATTGTCCCCGGTCAGCACCACGAAATCCGCTCCGGGCGCGAGCGAAGCGGCCGCATGGTTGCGGAAATCGGTGAGGATCAGGCGGGCAAGGGCCATCCGACCGCCTCTAGCGGCGCGGCAGGGGAGGGGGAAGGGCGAGGCGGAGGGGAACATCTCTATCCTCCCCCGCCAGGGGGAGGATTGTTCCAAACCTAGCGCGCGATCCGCCCCACGCGCACCAGTACCCCGTCGGGATCGCTCACCGCGAACTCGTACGTCCCCCAGGGTTTGAGATGCGGCGCACCCGGCTCGATGATCGCCTCGCGCACCCGGTCAGCGACGGCATCGACGTCCTCGACATAAAGGTACAGGCCGAACGGATTGTACGGCGCCTGCAGCTTCGACATGTCCTCGGCGCGCAGGTGCAGGTCCCAGCCCTTGCCGTCGGTCAGGATGCGATAATCGCCGTAATCGCTCTCCAGCGCGAAGCCGAGCCGCTCGTAGAATGCCTGGCTGCGGTCGAGGTCGTGGCACGGCATGATCGCCGCGATACGGTGGTCGGCGCGGGGGTCGGGCATCGTGTCGTCTGCCTTCTTGCCTATATCGCTGTCGCGCGGGCATAAGCCGCGCTCCGAAGACCTCCTAACAGAAAGCACCGATCCCGTGTCCGAGATGTTCCGAATCACGCTGCCCGACGGTTCCGTCCGCGAGGTAGCCCCGGGGACCACCCCGGCGGACATCGCGGCGGCGATCGGTCCGGGCCTCGCCAGGGCCGCGATCGCCGCGCGCGTCGACGGGGAGTTGCGCGACATCACCCGCCCGCTTGAGGGCGACGCCAACTTGGCGCTGGTCACCTCGCGCGACGAGGCCGATGCGCTCGAGCTCGCGCGCCACGACTATGCGCACGTCCTCGCCGAGGCGGTACAGAACCTGTTCCCCGGCACGCAGATCACCTTCGGCCCGGCGACCGACGACGGCTTCTACTACGACTTCGCGCCCAAGGACCGGCCCTTCACCGAGGAGGACCTGCCCGCGATCGAGGAAGCGATGCGCAAGATCATCGCGCAGGATCAGCCGCTGATCCGCGAGGTGTGGAGCCGCGCCGACCTGATCGCGCGCTGGAAGGCGCAGGGCGAGACCTTCAAGGCCGAATGGGCGGCCGAGCTGCCCGAGCATGAGGAGCTGACCGTCTATCGCGCCGGCAAGGGCGACGACGCCTGGCTCGACATGTGCCGCGGCCCGCACCTCGCCTCGACCGGCAAGCTCGATCCCCAGGCGTTCAAGCTGACGCGCGTCTCGGGCGCCTATTGGCGCGGCGACCAGAAGAACGCGATGCTGTCGCGCATCTACGGCACCGGCTGGCTCAACAAGAAGCAGCTCGACGCGCACCTCCACAAGCTCGAGGAAGCGGCCAAGCGCGACCATCGCAAGCTCGGGCAGGAGATGGACTTGTTCCACCTCCAGCAGGAGGCCCATGGCAGCGTCTTCTGGCATCCCAAGGGCTATATGATCTGGCGCGAGCTCGAGGCCTATATGCGCCGTGCGATCGACGCCGCCGGCTATCGCGAGGTCAAGACGCCGCAGGTGATGGACGCGCGCCAGTGGGAGGCGTCCGGCCACTGGGGCAAGTATCGCGAGAACATGTTCGTCATCCCCGATGAAGTGCCCAACGTCGAGGAGGACGGCCCGCTCGTCTCGAACGAGGCCGAGTGGATGGCATTGAAGCCGATGAACTGCCCGGCGCACATCCTGATCTTCAAGCAGGGGATCAAGTCGTACCGCGACCTGCCGCTGCGCTTCTACGAGAATGGCTGCTGCCACCGCAACGAGCCGCATGGCGCGCTCCACGGCCTGATGCGCGTGCGCCAGTTCACCCAGGACGACGCGCACATCTTCTGTCGCGAGGACCAGATCGTCGACGAGGTGAAGGCGTTCTGCGCGCTCGCCGACCGCATCTACAAGGACTTCGGCTTCACCTATTCGATCAAGCTCGCGCTGCGCCCCGACAAGCGCTTCGGCACCGAGGCGATGTGGGACCAGGCCGAAGCCGAGCTGCGCGACGCGGTCGAGAAGGCCGGCCTCGCCACGCCCGAATATGGCTGGGAGGAACTGCCGGGCGAGGGCGCCTTCTATGCCCCCAAGCTCGAATGGCACCTCACCGATGCGATCGGCCGCACCTGGCAGGTCGGCACGATCCAGTCGGACCGCGTGCTGCCCGATCGTCTCGACGCGTCCTATGTCGGCGAGGATGGCGAGCGCCACCGCCCGGTGATGCTGCACCGCGCGATCTTCGGCTCGTACGAGCGCTTCATCGGCATCCTGATCGAGCATTTCGCCGGTCGCCTGCCCGCCTGGCTCGCGCCGGTCCAGGCGGTGGTCGCGACGATCGTCTCCGATGCCGACGACTATGCGAAGGACGCCGTCGCCCAGCTCAAGGCCGCCGGCATCCGCGCCGACAGCGACCTGCGCAACGAGAAGATCAACTACAAGGTGCGCGAGCATTCGCTGGCGAAAGTCCCGCACCTGCTGGTGGTCGGCAAGCGCGAGGCGGAGGAGGGCACCGTCGCCATCCGCACGCTCGGCGTCGAGGGCCAGCGCGTGATTCCGCTCGCCGAGGCGATCGCCTGGCTCAAGGGCGAGGCGACGCCGCCGGACCTTCGGGGATGAGCCTCCACGCCGCCATCGGCCGCCACGGCGTGGGCGAGCGGGTGGCGCGGCACCGGGATGAGTCGGGCTGGACCGGTATGTCGTGATA
>NZ_JBCNMA010000101.1:0-12651 GCF_039595165.1 Sphingomonas sp. | reverse complement strand
GGAGGACCAGGTCTTCCTGATCGGCACCAACATGCCCGCGACGCGCGAATCGATCGCGGCGGGCGCCTATTGCGCGGTCGAGGGGCTGGGCGAGCAGATCCCGGTCGAGGTGCTCGACGCCGGGCTGCCCGGCAAGCTGCTGCAGGATCTCAATCCGGAGCGGTGGGAAGTGCGCAACTTCCTCTCCGATTCGGGGATCGCCGAGAAGCTGCCCGAGGACGCGGCGACTCGCGCCAAGGCGCTGGCGAGCGTGGTGGCGGTGAAATGCGGGCGGCCGCTGCCGCCCGGACGCGACGTGTCGCTGGTGTGGGGCGCGTCGATCGCAGGCGCGGGCGGCAAGACCGCGGGGGCCGAGCAGCGTTTCGACTTCACCGTGCGCAAGCCGTTCACCGCGCGCTTCGAATGCTCGCGAGTCAATCCGCAGGCGGGCTGCTCGCCGGTGCAGGAGGCGTGGGTGCGCTTCTCGGCGCGGATTCCCAAGGACCTGGCCGAGCAGGTGCGGATCGAGCTGCCCGACGGCAAGAAGCTGACGCCGGCGCTGTCGGACGAAGACAAGCGGGCGAACACGGTCAGCGACCTCAAGTTCGAGGCGCCGCTGCCGGCCTCGACCACGGCGAAGCTGGTGCTTCCGGCCGGGGTCAAGGACGAGAGCGGGCGGGTGCTGGCGAATGCCGAGCGCTTCCCGCTCGAGGTGCGCTTCGACGAGGCGCCGCCACTGGTGAAGTTCGCCGCGCCGTTCGGGATCATCGAGGCGCAGGAGGGCGGCATCCTGCCCGTCACCGTGCGCAACGTCGAAGCCTCGCTGCAGGGCAAGGGGCTGAGCGTCGCGGGCCAGCATATGCGCGTCGACGCCTCGGACGGGGTGATCGCCAAATGGCTGCGCAACATCGACAAGGCCGACGATTACGACGTCGACGAGGTCAAGCGCGGCGCGGAGACGGTGCGCATCAACCAGACCGGCGCGCGGCCGATCCTGACGCCCGATCTCGGCGCGCCGCTGACGATCGGGCTGCCGGGCAAGGGCAAGGAATTCGAGGTCGTCGGGATCCCGCTCAAGAAGCCGGGATTCTATGTCGTCGAGCTCGCCTCGCCGCAGCTCGGCAAGGCGCTGCTCGGGCGCGATGCGCCGCGCTATGTCGCGGCGGGGGCGCTGGTCACCAACATGGCGGTGCACTTCAAATGGGGGCGCGAGGGCTCGCTCGCCTGGGTGACCTCGCTCGACAGCGGCAAGCCGGTGTCGGGCGCGGCGGTGCAGGTGACCGACAGCTGCACCGGCGCGGCGCTGGCCAGGGGCACCACCGACGGCATGGGGCGGCTCGCGGTCAAGCAGGGGATTCCCGAGCCGCAAAGCTATGGCAGCTGCGAGGACGGCAATTCGCACCCGCTGATGATCTCGGCGCGCAAGGGTGACGATATGAGCTTCACGCTGACCGCGTGGGGCGAGGGCATCCGGCCGTATGATTTCGACCTGCGCTATGGCTATGAGGCGGCGGGCGAGATCGTCCATACGATCTTCGACCGCGCGCTGGTGCGCCAGGGCGAGACGGTCAACATGAAGCATGTGCTGCGCCGGCCGGTGGCGCAGGGCTTCGTCAACCCGGCGGGGTTCACGGGCACCTTGAAGCTCAGCCATCGCGGGTCGGACACGAGCTTCGAGCTGCCGGTGACGGTCGATGCCTCGGGCGTCGGCGAGACGCAGTGGAACGTGCCGCAGGGCGCGCCGATGGGCGACTACGACCTGCAGTTCGTGAAGGGCGACGACACGATCTGGACCAGCCAGTCGATCAAGGTCGACGAGTACAAGCTGCCGACGATGAAGGCCTCGGTCGCGGGGCCGAAGGAGGCGGCGGTCAAGCCCAGGAACCTGCCGCTCGACCTGTTCGTGGGGTATCTGTCGGGCGGGGGCGCGTCGAACCTGCCGGTCGAATTGCGCATCGGCTATTATGATGGGATCGCCGCGCCCGACGGCTATGACGGCTACAGCTTCGGCGGCAAGGCGATCGCCGAGGGGACCAAGCCATTGAACGGCGAGGGCGAGGAGGACACCACGACCCTCCCGCCGATGCAGACGCTGCCGGTGACATTGGGCGCGGACGGGACGGCGCGGACCAGCGTCGACATCCCGCAGACGCTCGATGGCAGCAGCCAGATGCGCGTCGAGATGGATTACCAGGACGCCAATGGCGAGATCCTGACCGCCTCGCGCCGCGTGCCGATCTATGCCTCGGGCGTGCAGCTCGGGGTCAAGACCGATGGCTGGCTGATGAAGGAGGACGATTTGCGCCTTCGCCTGGTCGCACTCGACACGCAGGGCAAGCCGATCAAGGGGCAGCGGGTGCAGGTCGCGCTGTACAGCCGCGAGATATTGACCGCGCGGCGGCGGCTGATCGGTGGCTTCTACGCCTATGAGAACAACGCCAAGACGACGAAGATTTCGGCGAGCTGCTCGGCGACGACCGACGAGCTGGGGCTGGCGCAATGCGCGATCGACCCCGGCGTGTCGGGCGAGGTCTATGCGGTGGCGACGACCGAGGATGCCAGCGGCAATGTCGCTCGGGCGGTCACCTCGGTGTGGCTCGCGGGCGAGGACGACTGGTGGTTCGGCGGCGACAATGGCGACCGCATGGACGTGATCCCCGAGCAGCAGGAGTACAAGTCGAGCGACACCGCGCGCTTCCAGGTGCGCATGCCGTTCCGCAGCGCGACCGCGCTGGTGACGGTCGAGCGCGAGGGCGTGCTGTCGAGCTTCGTCACCGAGCTGTCGGGCGACAATCCGGTGGTCGAGGTGCCGATGCAGGGGGTGTACGCGCCCGACGTGTTCGTCTCCGTGATGGCGGTTCGCGGACGCATCGGCGGGTGGAAATTGTGGTGGGCGGACCTCGCGCGGCGCTGGAACCTGCCCTTCTTCTCGCGCGAGGGCGCGGCGCCGACCGCGACGGTCGACCTCGCCAAGCCGAGCTACCGCCTCGGCATCGCCAAGGTGAAGGTGGGCTGGGAAGGGCACCGCATGGCGGTGGCGGTCAAGGCCGACAAGGAGCGCTACGCCGCGCGGGATACGGCGAAGGTCGCGTTGCAGGTCAAGAACCCCGACGGGAGCGTCGCGCCGAGCGCCGATGTCGCGTTCGTCGCGGTGGACGAGGCGCTGCTCCAGCTCGCGCCCAACGAGAGCTGGGACGTGCTCGGCGCGATGATGGGCGAGCGGCCGATCTCGGTGCTCACCTCGACCGCGCAGACCCAGGTGGTCGGCAAGCGGCATTACGGGCGCAAGGCGGTCGAGGCCGGCGGCGGGGGCGGCGGGGACCTGTCCGCGCTCAACCGCGAGAATTTCCAGCCGGTGCTGCTGTGGCGGGGCAAGGTGCCGTTGAACGCGCAGGGGCAGGCGCGGGTCGATGTGCCGCTCTCCGATGCGCTGACCTCGTTCAAGCTCGTCGCGATCGCGCTGGGGGAGAAGGGGCAGACGTTCGGCACGGGCGAGACCGCGATCCGCACGGCGCAGGACCTCAGCATCTTCGCGGGCATCCCGCCGCTGGTGCGCAATGGCGACTTCTATTCGGCGGGCTTCACGCTGCGCAACGGCTCGGACAAGCCGATGAAGGTGACGGCGCATGTCGAGCTCTCGCCGCGCGTCGCCACCGGGCGCGACCTGACGGTCGAGATCCCGGCGGGCGGCGCGGTGCCGATCGCGTGGAACCTCACCGCCCCGGCGGGCTTCGACAAGCTGCAATGGAAGGTCACGGCGAAGGACGCGAGCGGCAAGGCGGCCGATGCGATCACCGTGGCGCAGGAGATCGCGCCGGCGGTGCCGGTCGAGACCTGGGCGGCGACGTTGGTGCGCGTGGGCGAAAGCGGGCCGGTCGCGATCCAGCCGCCGGCGGGGGCGCTGGCGGGCTTCGGGCAGGTCTCGGTGCTGCTCACCGACACGCTCAGCCCCCCGTTGCAGGGGGTGCGCGACTATATGGCGGCCTATCCCTATGGCTGTTTCGAGCAGCGCACCTCGCGCGCGATCGTGCTGGGCGACATGGGCGAGTGGAACCGGCTGTCGGGCGAGATGCCGGTCTATCTCGATGGCGACGGGCTGCTGCGCTACTTCCCGTCGGACAGTTTGCGCGGGTCGGAGGCGCTGACCAGCTATATCCTCTCGATCACCGCCGAGGCGGGGCTGCCGCTTCCGGATGGGCCCCGCGCGCGCATGATCGAAGCGCTCAAGGCCGTGCTCGACGGGCGGCTGCGGCACGAGGATTATGGCGACCTGCGCCTCCAGAAGGTCGCGGCGTTCGCGGCGCTGGCTCGGCAGGGCGCGGCCAATGCCGGCATGCTCGGCCAGATCGGCATGACGCCGCAGGACATGCCGACCTCGACGCTGGCCGACTACATCGCGGCGCTGGGCAAGGTGCCGGGGCTCGCCAATGGCGCGCAGCTGCGCGCGGCGGCGGAAGGCGTGCTCAAGACGCGGCTGGTCTATGAGGGCACGCGCATCGACCTTTCCGATAGTGCCGACACGGCGTGGTGGATGATGTCCTCGGGCGACGAATCGGTGCTGCGCGCGCTGGTCGCGACGCTGGGGCGACCGAGCTTCGCGGGCGAGGGGCCGAAGATGATGGTCGGCGCGGCGCTGCGCCAGCAGCGCGGGCATTGGGACACCACGACGGCGAATGCCTGGGGCGTGATCGCGGCGCGCAAGTTCGGAGCCACCTATCCGGCGAGCGACGTGGCGGGGATCACCACCGGGACGCTCGGCGGGCAGAGCGTGACGCGCAGCTGGCCGCTGCCCGATCCGCAGCGCAGCTTCGTGTTCGCGCTGCCGGCGCAGCGGGCGCCGCTGGCGCTGAGCCAGTCGGGCGGGAGCGGGCCGTGGGCGATGGTCCAGGTCAAGGCGGCGGTGCCGCTGACTCAGCCGCTCAGCGCGGGTTATCGGCTGTCGAGGAAGACCGAGGTGGTGCAGGCCAAGACCAAGGGTGTGCTGACTCGCGGCGACGTGATCCGCGTGACGCTGACGGTCGAGGCGACCGCCGACCGCAACTGGGTGGTGATCGCCGATCCGGTGCCGGCGGGCGCGACGGTGATCGGGTCGCTCGGCGGGCAATCGGAGATGCTGGCCGAGGGCGGCGAGGCCTCGGGGTCGCAGCCGAGCTATGTCGAGCGCGGGCGCGACGCGTGGCGCGGCTATTTCGCGTGGCTGCCGCGGGGGACGCACACGGTGACCTATGTCATGCGGCTCAACGCGGCGGGCCGGATGCAGCTGCCGCCGTCGAAGGTCGAGGCGATGTACTCGCCCGAGATCCGCGCGGCGGTGCCGAACCAGCCGATGGTGATCGCGCAGCGGTGACCGGCCATTGGGTATGACGCGGTGGGGTCGAAGAAGAAGATTGTTCACGCGAAGGCGCGAAGGCGCGAAGATGTTGGTCTTACGCGCGAAGCGCCCCGACGATCTCAATGTTGCGTTGCGCCGCGCGCGGGAAAGGATCAGGGCCGCTGACGCGGCAGGCCTACCGCTTCGCGCCTTCGCGCCTTCGCGTGAACCAAATCTCTGGTCCGGCTTCGTATAATGCCGTCGCCGACGCTCACGAGCCTCTGGCATCAACTTCAGCGGGTCTGGAGCATCCTGGAGGCGCCCACCCATCGCAAATGGTGGACCGGGCCGCGGATCGTGATTGCGGCGGTGCTGGGGCTGGGCGCGCTCTATGCTGCCGCGGACTATGCCACGCGGCCGCCGCGGCTGCCGGGGCATGGCGCGACTGCCGCGGCGTGGAAGCCGTCCGAGGCGTGGCTGTACGATCGCGAGGGGCGGCTGCTCGACTCGGCGCGGGTGGATTTCCAGGCGCGGCGGCTGGCATGGGTCCCGCTCGACAAGGTCGCGCCGCAAGCGGTCGAGGCGCTGGTGGCGGCGGAGGACCGGCGGTTTCGCGAGCATGACGGGATCGACTGGTGGTCGGTCGCCGGTTCGCTCCGGGACAGGATCGAGGGCAAGCGCGCGCGCGGGGCGTCGACGCTGTCGATGCAGGTCGCGGCCTATCTCGCGCCCGATCTCGCCGCGCCGGGCTCGCGCGGATGGCTCGACAAGCTGCGCCAGATGCGCGCGGGGGCGGCGCTCGAACGCGGGTGGGGCAAGGACGAGATCCTCGAGGCGTATCTCAACCTCGCCGGGTTTCGCGGCGAGGCGCAGGGGATCGGCGCGGCGGCGCTGGGGCTGTTCGGCAAGACGCCCGAGGCGCTGACCCGCGACGACGGGCTGCTGCTCGCGGCGCTGCTGCCCAACCCGTCGGCGGGGCTGGGCGAGGTGGCGCGGCGGGCGTGCGCGCTGTCCCGGGAGAGCGATTGCGGCCGGTTCGCCGGGGCCGCCGCGTCGATGCTCGGCCCGGCGCGCAGCCTCGCGCTCGATCCGGGGCTGGCGCCGCATCTCGCCAACCGGCTGCTGACCGAGCCCGGCCTGCGCGTCGCGACGACGATCGATGCGCGCATCCAGCGGCTGGCGATCCGCGCGCTGCGGCGGCAGCTGCAGGGGCTGGGCGGGACGCGCGCGCGCGACGGGGCGGTGGTGGTGGCGGACAATCGCACCGGCGAGATCCTCGCCTGGGTCGGCGGAATCGGCGGGGCCTCGACCGCGCCCTCGGTCGATGGGGCGAACAGCTATCGCCAGGCGGGATCGACGCTCAAGCCCTTCCTCTACGCGCTGGGGCTGGAGAAGGGCTATCTGACCCCCGCCTCGATCCTCGACGATTCGCCGGTTCAGCTCGACACCGCGTCGGGACTCTATGTGCCGCAGAATTACGACCGCGCGTTCAAGGGGCCGGTCAGCGCGCGCGCGGCGCTGGCGGGATCGCTCAACGTGCCGGCGGTGCGCACCTTGCTGCTCACCGGAGTCGAGCCGTTTCGCGACCGGCTGTGGGACACCGGCTATCGCGGGCTGACCGAGAGCGGCGAATATTATGGCTACAGCCTCGCGCTCGGCTCGGCCGAGGTGACCTTGGTCGAGCAGGTCGCCGCCTATCGCAGCCTCGCGCGGGGCGGACGCTGGGCGCCGCTGCATGTGCGCAAGGACGCCGAGGCGCAGCCGGAGCGCGCCACCACGACCCCGCAGGCGGCGTGGCTGGTCGCCGACATGATCGCCGATCCCAATGCGCGCGCGAGCACCTTCGGCATGGATTCGGCGCTGCGCCTGCCCTTCTGGGCGGCGGTCAAGACGGGCACGTCGAAGGCGATGCGCGACAATTGGTGCATCGGCTTCACCGACCGCTACACCGTGGGCGTATGGGTCGGCAACCTCGAGGGCGATCCGATGCGCGCGGTCTCGGGCACCAGCGGCGCGGCGCCGGTGTGGCGCGACGTGATGATGGCGCTGCACGCACAGGCGCCGGGCCGGGCGCCGGAGCGGCCGCAGGGGATCGAGGCGCGCGCGATCCGCTTCACCGGCAATATCGAGCAGCCGCGGCGCGAATATTTCCTGGCGGGGACGGGGATGAGCCTGGTCGCGGTCGCGCCGCCCGCGTCACGCCGCCCGCGCGTGGTCAGCCCGGTGTCGGGCAGCGTCTATGCGCTCGATCCCGACATCCCGGTCGAGCGGCAGCGCATGGCGATCAGCGTGTCGGGCGAGGTGACCGGACACCGGCTCGAGCTCGACGGGCGCGATCTCGGCACGGCCGACGCGCGGCCGATGGTGCTGGCCGGGCCGGGGCGGCATCGCCTGCGATTGGTCGAACCGGGCGGGCGAGTGGTCGATCAGGTGCTGTTCACGGTGCGCTGAGCCCGTAGGCGGGGTACGATGCCGGGCGCTTTCCCGCCGTGCCCCACCAGATGTTGCCACAGGGACACGGCTTCGGGGGAAAACGGCCCGGCACCGGCCGCACACGAAGGTGAATCGAACAAAAACGATTCCCGCGCGTTGCGGCAACTGGTCCTAAACCCTTTCGGGACCGAAACCGTTCGGCCGCGCCGGCAGCGTATACCGCCGGCGCGGCCATTTTTTGAGGTTACGGCGATCCGCGCTTACCAGAAGAAGTTGCGGATCACCCGGACCACGACGCCGCGGCGGGTGTCGACCAGCAGCATATCGTCATAGTGACGCACCCAGCGCTGCCAGCGGCCCACCGGGGGCAGGCGATAGCGCCACGGATCGTTGATGTAGTAGCGGCTGCCATAATATTGCGGCGCGATGCGCACGCCCGGGCGGAAGCTGTAATAGCGGAACGGCGCGCGCCAGTTGCCGCGCGAGTAGATGCCGCGATTGCGGTCGCGCCAGCCGCGCCAGTCGTCATTGCCCCAGCGGCGGTTGCGATCGTTGAGGTCCTCGCGATACTCGCGGCGCGCGTCGCGCACGTCGCGGCGTTCCTCGCGCACGTCGCGGCGGGTGCCGTAGCGCTGGGCGTTGCGCAGCTCGCGCTGCTCCTCGCGGATTTCCTGACGATCACGGCGCAGTTCGCGCTGCGACTGGGCGGCGGCGGGCGCGGCAGCCATTGTCGGCATCGCCACGGCCGCGATCAGCGCGGTCAATATGAGCTTCTTCTTCATCTTAGCTCCTCCTTGTTCTCATGCCGGATCAAACCAGCGTGAGGGAAAAACTATCCCTGCGCGACTGAACGGCGCGGGAATGAATCGGTCAGCGAAATGAAAGCCATGGGCCCTTGTGCGGTGCCGGCCCGCGCCCCCGCCCGGCCACCCACCGAGAGTACCGTCCGGTTGGCCGGGTGCGGAGCGGCCGGGACCGTCGGATGCGCCCGCGGGCGCTTCAAACAAGGTTCAGGGCGCGCCGCCCGGCCCCGGCCCGGTACCCGGCGCGCCGACCGTGCCGATATTGCCGAACAGATCCTCGAAGAAGCCGCGGTGACGGCCGAGCGTCGGGGTCTTGCGGTCGGAGGGGTTGATCGACGCGACCTGCTCGACCCCGGTGCGCGTCACCTCGGTGACGTTGCCCGCGGCATCGAAGCGGATGCGCAGCGTGGTCTGCGCGCGCGGCTTGGGATTGTTGTAGGCATAGTTGCGGGTGTTGCGCCCGATATAATACCATTCGCCCTGGTTGAACTGGCTGGTCAGCGTCGGCTTGCCGAGCGTCGCCAGCACCGATTCGCGATTGTCGACGCCGGGCTGGACCGAGTTCACCAGATCGGCATCGACGACATAGCCCTGATAGCCGCGGAGCGGCGCGCACGCGCCGGCTCCCAGCAGCGCGATGCCGGAAGCGGCGGCAAGAAGGACACGGGCGGAAATCATCAAACTCACTCTCCCAAGGCGGGCAGGTGCCCGCGCATTGCATCGCGGGCCATTCGCCTCAATATGCGCGCACGCCCGCGCAAACAAGCGCGGGGATGGAGCATGACCATGGGATTGTGGCAACGGCTGGCCGGACGCAAGGCGGAAAACCCCGCGGCGGCGCTCTATCAGGCCGTGGTGGCGCGGGGCCGCGCGGCGCATTGGTACGAGGCCGGCGGCGTGCCCGATACGGTGAACGGTCGCTTCGATGCGATCGCGAGCGTGCTGGCGATCGTGCTGCTGCGCCTCGAGGCCGAGCCGATGGCGGGCGAGCCCGCGGCGCGGCTGATCGAATGCTTCGTCGACGACATGGACGGCCAGCTCCGCCAGATCGGCATCGGCGACGTCGTGGTCGGCAAGCGCATGGGCAAGATGATGGGGCTGCTCGGCGGGCGGCTCGGCGCCTATCGCGAGGCGCTGGTCGAGGGGACGGCGAGCTTCGAGGCGGCGCTGCTGCGCAACCTCTATCGCGCCGAGGATCCCGGCGAGGCGGCGCTGGCGCATAGCGCGGGCGAGCTGCGCAAGCTGCATGCCGCGCTCGCCGGCGTCGAGCTCGACGCGCTGATCGCGGGGCAGTTGCCGGCATGACTCCCGAATTCGCCCGTCCCCACCGGCTCGACACGATCGGCGCGGGCGAGAGCCGCGTCGCGATCGAGGCCGACGAGGGCGAGCGCAAGGCGCTGGCCCGGCGCTTCGGCTTGATCGCGATCGACAAGCTCGCGGCGGACTATGCGGTGCGGCGCGACGCCGCCGGGATCGTCGCGCGCGGGCATCTCTCGGGCGCGGTGGTGCAGGCGTGCAGCGTCACCGGCGATCCGGTGCCGGCCAAGATCGAGGAGGAATTCGCGATCCGCTTCCTGCCCGAGGGCAGCGCGGACGGTGACGAGGTCGAGCTGAGCGAGGACGATTGCGACATCGTCTTCTACACCGGCGGCGCGATCGACCTGGGCGAGGCGGCGGCGGAGACGCTGGCGCTGGCGCTCGACCCCTTTCCGCGCAGCCCGGGCGCGGAGGCGGCGCTGCGCGAAGCGGGGGTGCTGAGTGAGGACGAGGCCGGGCCGTTCGCGGCATTGGCGGCGCTCAAGAAGAAGCTGTGATCGATTGGCCTGGGTCAATCCTCCCCCGCTAGGGAGGTGGCGCCGAAGGCGACGGAGGGGTAGGACTCCCTCACGTTCGTTCTGGCATCCGCCCCCTCCGTCAGCTGTGCTGACACCTCCCCCTAGCGGGGGAGGATTTGATCTTGATGCCTAGACCCGCCTCGCGGCGGCGCGCAGATCGGCGACGAAGCGGTCATATTCCTCCGCCTTGCGTGTCGCTTCGGGGATGCGCAGCAGGTAGCTGGGATGGACGGTGACCCAGGCTTCGCCGCCCTCGGCCAGGTCGTGGGGCGCGCCGCGGGCGCGGCTGATCGTCATGACCTTGCCGAACAGCGAGCGCGCCGCGGTGGCGCCGAGCGCGACGATCACCTTCGGGCGGATGAGCAACAATTCCTGCTCGATCCACCAGCGGCACGCGCTGATCTCCCCGGCATCGGGCTTGGAGTGGATGCGCCGCTTGCCGCGCGGCTCGAACTTGAAGTGTTTCACGGCGTTGGTGAGATAGGCCTTGCCGCGGTCGATCCCGGCGTCGGCCAGCGCGCGGTCGAGCACCTGTCCGGCGGGGCCGACGAACGGGCGGCCGGCGAGGTCCTCCTGGTCGCCGGGCTGCTCGCCGACCAGCATCAGCGGGGCGTCGACCGGGCCTTCGCCGAACACCGTCTGCGTCGCGTGCTTGTAGAGGTGGCAGCGGGTGCATGCCGCGGCCTCGTCGCGCAGCGCTTCCCATGCCGCGAGGCTGTTGCTGCCCGGGGCAGCACGCGCCGTCTTGACCATCGCCGTCTCCCGCGCCCGCGCGCCCTTGATCAGCTCCGGCACCAACGCGGTTTCGGGCATGTTTCTCCAATATTTGCGCGGCATCTCCTTGAGCATCGCGCCGGTCTTGAGACGCGCCGGGTTGAAGATCGAGGCGTAATAGGTCTTCCAGATCGCCTCGGTCGGGTCGTCCTGCGGCGCGTCGGCCTTGCTCGCGCCGGGACCTTCGCTGAGCGTCTCGCCGTCCCAGTGGAGCGACACCTCGGGCGTGAGGATCGACCAGCGCATCGTGTTGAAGCGGTCGACGAAGAAGCGCGCATTGGCGCGGACGATGTGATGCTCGGGCTCGAACCAGGCGATGAAGCGGGGGCCGGCATCGTCGATCACTTCGCGGAAGCGCAGGAAAGCGCGCATCTTGTGGATGTCGCGGCGCACCGCCTTGGCGAGGCGTTCGAGCCGCTGGAGCAGGGGGTCGGCGCTGTCGTCGATGACGTGCGCGTCGGCGGCGATGCGAGTGAGCAGCGCGTAGAGCAGGGCGAAGCGTTCGGGGTCGCTGTGCAGCACGACTTCGCGCGCCAGCTCGAGGAAGCGGCGCGGGACGCGGAGCTGCGTGGGCGAGCCGCCGAGCACGGCTTCGTCGCCGAACAGGTCGGCGGGGGCGGCGCCGACTTGCCAGACGATGTCGCCCGGGGGAACGCGCGCGGCGGCGAGGGCGCGGGCGGCGTCGCGCCAGCCTTCGAAATCATCCTCGGCGGCTAAAGTGACGACTCGCATACCCGCTCAACGCGCGGGCATCGAATCGATCCATTGCGAGAGCAAAGCGATGCCTTCGTCATGCGCGGTGGCGCGGCCGAGCTCGGGCATGGCGATGCCGGGATCGGTGCTGCGCAGGCGGTAGATCAGGATCGAGGCCTCGGCGTCACCGGGCTTGATCGCGAACTCGCGCCCGCCGCTGCCGCGCCCCGCCGCGACAGGGCGCTTGCCGACGCCGATCGTCACGGCTTCCTTGCGGTCGAGCTCGAGGAACAGGCCCGAGTTAGACGCCGCGCCAGCGGGGTTGTGGCAATGCGCGCAGTTGATCTCGAGATAGGCGCGGGCGCGGGCTTCGAGCGGGGCCCTGGGGTCGTCCCAGCGGACGACGCGCGGGGCATCGGCCGGCGCGCGGTCGAGCAGGCCGGCGGCGGCGAGCGTCTGGAGCTGGCCGTTGTGGTTGAGATAGCGCGCCTTGACGCCGATCGGGGTGATCCGGCCCGACAGCGCATGGCAGTCCTTGCACTGGTTCTGGTTGGGCACGGCGTAGCTGATCTGGCGCGGCTTGCCCGAGGGATCGGTGAAGCTCACCGCGAGGCGGGTGCCGGCGCGCTTGAGCATCGCGTCGGTGCCGTCGGCGTTCCACACATAGGGGATCGCGACCCAGCCCGCGGCGCGGTGCAGCAGCAGGCGAGTCTCGAGCGGCCTGAACGCGGCGCCCTCGCCATAGCCGAAGGTCTTGATGAGCGCGCTGCCGACGGGGAAGTCGAACGCCTTGGCGGGATCATATGTCGCTCTGGCGCCGGCG
>NZ_JBCNMA010000100.1:0-12694 GCF_039595165.1 Sphingomonas sp. | reverse complement strand
ACTCACCCTCGACGACTGCCTTGAACGACTTGATCGTGTCCTCGATCTGCACGAATTCGCCGGGGATGCCGGTGAAGACTTCGGCGACGTGGAACGGCTGCGACAGGAAGCGCTGGATCTTGCGCGCGCGGGCGACCGTCAGCTTATCCTCTTCCGACAGCTCGTCCATGCCGAGGATGGCGATGATGTCCTGAAGCGACTTGTACTTCTGGAGGATCGACTGGACGGCGCGGGCGGTGTCGTAGTGATCCTGACCGACGACGCGCGGCTCGAGCACGCGGCTGGTCGAGTCGAGCGGATCCACTGCCGGGTAGATGCCCAGCTCCGAGATCGCGCGGTTGAGAACCGTGGTCGCGTCCAAGTGAGCGAACGAGGTCGCCGGCGCCGGGTCGGTAAGATCGTCCGCGGGGACGTACACGGCCTGCACCGAGGTGATCGAGCCCTTGTTGGTCGAGGTGATGCGCTCCTGCAGCGCGCCCATGTCGGTCGACAGGGTCGGCTGGTAGCCCACGGCCGACGGGATGCGGCCGAGCAGCGCCGACACCTCGGCGCCCGCCTGGGTGAAGCGGAAGATGTTGTCGACGAAGAAGAGCACGTCCTGGCCCTCCTGGTCGCGGAAATATTCGGCGATGGTCAGGCCGGACAGCGCGACGCGCGCACGGGCGCCCGGCGGCTCGTTCATCTGGCCATAGACCAGCGCCACCTTCGAACCCTCGCTGATCGCGTTGCCGTCGGCGTCCTTGGCGATGACGCCCGCGTCGAGGAACTCGTGATAGAGGTCGTTGCCCTCACGGGTGCGCTCGCCCACGCCCGCGAACACCGAGGTGCCGCCATGGCCCTTGGCGATGTTGTTGATCAGCTCCTGGATGAGCACGGTCTTGCCGACGCCGGCGCCGCCGAACAGGCCGATCTTGCCGCCCTTCGCGTACGGCGCGAGCAGGTCGATGACCTTGATGCCGGTGACGAGGATCGAGCTCTCGGTCGACTGGTCGACGAACAGCGGGGCCTCGGCGTGGATCGGCGCCTTGAGGTCGGTGGCGACCGGGCCGCGCTCGTCGATCGGCTCGCCGATCACGTTGAGGATGCGGCCGAGCGTCGCCGGGCCGACCGGGACCTGGATCTGCGCGCCGGTGTTGGTCACCGCCTGGCCGCGGGTCAGGCCCTCGGTCGAGTCCATCGCGATCGTGCGGACGGTGTTCTCGCCGAGATGCTGGGCGACCTCGAGCACGAGGCGCTGACCGTTATTCTCGGTCTCGAGCGCGGTGAGGATCGCCGGCAGCGCGCCGTCGAAGCTCACGTCGACGACCGCGCCGATCACCTGCGCGATGCGGCCCTGGCCGGTCGCGGCGACGGGCGCCGTGGTGGTGGCGGCGTCCGCCTTGGGCTTGGTCGCGCGGGGCTTGCGCGCGGGCTTCTCTGCGGTCGGGGCTGCGGTTGCCATCGTCTTTTCCTTGGGTTCAGCTGGCTTGCCCGGTAGCGCCCGGGCGGGTGAAAGTCACGGTAATGCGGCGAGTCTTGTCGCCTTGCGGGATCGGAGCGACCGAAACCGCGGCGGTGGCGCCGTCGAGCGTCTTCTCGAACGGCTGCTCGGCGGCGATCGCCTTGCCGAGCGCTTCGGGCTTCTGGGCACGGAACTGCCAGAGCACCTCGTCGATCATCTTGGCGAAGCGGGTCTTGGCGCGCGCGGCGTCGGCGGGATCGGTCACGTCGAGCGTGAAGCGCATCGTGTCGATCTTCGACTGGTCCGGGCCCATCGCGACGAAACGGGCGCGATTGGGCGCCTTCGCCTGGGTGTCGGCGACGAAGATCGGCTCGCCCGCGGCCTGCCAGCGCAGGCCGCTCTGCCTGTAGCCGTCGATGCGGAAGCCGAACTGGTTGGCGGCGGCGACCGCGGTCTCGGGCGAATCGAAGGCGCGCTCGATTCCCTTGAGGTTCGCCACGACCTCGGCGCGCTTGGCCTCCTCGGCCTGCACCTGTTCGCCGGTCTGCCCGCCACAGGCGGCGAGCAGCGCGAGCGCAGGGAGGAGAGCGGCGCGCGTCATGCTCAGAGCGCCTCGGCGCCCGAGATGATCTCGACCAGCTCGGTCGTGATCGCGGCCTGGCGGGCGCGGTTGTACTGGATCGACAGGCGCTTGATCAGGTCGCCCGCGTTGCGCGTGGCGTTGTCCATCGCCGTCATCTTGCTGCCCTGCTCCGACGCCGCGTTCTCGCGGATCGCGCGATAGAGCTGGATCGCAATGTTGCGCGGCAGCAGGTCGGCGAGGATCGATTCCTCGTCGGGCTCGTAAGTGACCGCGGCACCCGAGGCCGGCGAAACCGCCGCGTCCTGCGCCACCGGCACCGGAATGATCTGCTGCCCGGTCGGCTCCTGAGTCAGCACCGACTTGAAGTTCGAGTAGAACAGGTGCGCGACGTCGAACTCGCCCGCCTCGTAGCGACGGATGAGATCGTCGGCATAGGCGCGCGCGTCGGCGAAGCCGAGCTTGCCGAGATCGCCCGGCTCGATCGAATGGTGCATGTCCTTGGGGAACAGGCGGTTCAGCGCCGCACGGCCCTTGCGGCCGATCGTGTAGAATTTGACCGTCTTGCCCTGCGCCACCAGCTCTTCCGCACGGCGGCGCGCCAAGCGGGCGATGTTGGTGTTGAACGCGCCCGCGAGGCCCTTGTCCGAGGTCGCGACGACGAACAGGTGGACCTGGTCCTTGCCGGTGCCGGCGAGCAGCTTGGGCGAGGACTCGCTGACGCTCACCTTGCTGGCGAGGCTGGCGACGACGGCCTCGAGACGCTGCGCATAGGGACGCCCGGCCTCGGCCGCCTCCTGCGCGCGGCGCAGCTTGGCGGCGGCGACCATCTTCATCGCCTTGGTGATCTTCTGCGTCGACTTCACCGAGCCGATGCGGACCTTGAGGGCTTTCAAACTAGCCATCGTTTTCCTTCTCGTGCCCCTGCGAAAGCAGGGGCCCAGGGTAATCGAGCGAGCCGCTGTGGCTCCGGGCTCCTGCTTTCGCAGGAGCACCTGCCCTTAAGCGAACGTCTTGCCGAACGCTTCGAGCGCGTCCTTGAGCTTCGCGCGGGTGTCGTCGCTCAGGTCCTTGCTGTCGCGGATCGCGGCCAGGATGTCCGCGTGCTTCGAACGCATCTCGGCGAGCATCGCCGCCTCGTAGCGGACCACGTCCTGGGTCGGGATCGAGTCGAGGAAGCCCTGCGTGCCGGCGAAGATCGACACCGTCTGCTCCTCGAACGGCAGCGGCGAGAACTGCGGCTGCTTGAGCAGCTCGGTCAGGCGCGCGCCGCGGTTGAGCAGCTTTTGGGTCGAGGCGTCGAGGTCCGAGCCGAACTGTGCGAACGCCGCCATCTCGCGATACTGGGCGAGCTCGAGCTTGATCGAGCCGGCGACCTTCTTCATCGCCTTGGTCTGCGCCGACGAACCCACGCGCGACACCGACAGGCCGACGTTGATCGCCGGGCGGATGCCCGCGAAGAACAGGTCGGTCTCGAGGAAGATCTGGCCGTCGGTGATCGAGATCACGTTGGTCGGGATATAGGCCGACACGTCGCCCGCCTGGGTCTCGATGATCGGCAGCGCGGTGAGCGAGCCGTTGCCGTTGGCGTCGTTGAGCTTCGCGGCGCGCTCCAGCAGGCGGCTGTGGAGATAGAAGACGTCGCCCGGATAGGCTTCGCGGCCCGGCGGACGGCGCAGCAGCAGCGACATCTGGCGATAGGCGACGGCCTGCTTCGAGAGATCGTCATAGACGATCACGGCGTGCATGCCATTGTCGCGGAAATACTCGCCCATCGCGCAGCCGGTATAGGGCGCGAGGAACTGCAGCGGGGCGGGGTCCGACGCGGTCGCGGCGACCACGATCGAATATTCCATCGCGCCATTCTCTTCGAGCGTGCGCACGAGCTGCGCGACGGTCGAGCGCTTCTGGCCGACCGCGACATAGACGCAGTAGAGCTTCTTGCCCTCGTCGTCGCCCGCGTTGACGGTCTTCTGGTTGATGAAGGTGTCGATCGCGACGGCCGACTTGCCGGTCTGGCGGTCGCCGATGATCAGCTCGCGCTGGCCGCGGCCGACGGGGACGAGCGCGTCGATCGCCTTGAGGCCGGTCTGCACCGGCTCGTGGACCGACTTGCGCGGGATGATGCCGGGCGCCTTGACCTCGACGCGCGAGCGCTGGTCGGAGACGATCGGGCCCTTGCCGTCGATCGGGTTGCCGAGGCCGTCGACCACGCGGCCGAGCAGGCCCTTGCCGACCGGGACGTCGACGATGGTGCCGGTGCGCTTGACGGTGTCGCCCTCGCGGATCTCGGCGTCCGAGCCGAAGATCACGATGCCGACGTTATCGGCCTCGAGGTTGAGCGCCATGCCCTGCACGCCATTGGCGAACTCGACCATCTCGCCGGCCTGGACGTTGTCGAGGCCGTGGACGCGCGCGATGCCGTCACCGACGCTCAGCACCTGGCCGGTCTCGGAGACCTCCGCCTCGGTGCCGAAATTGGCGATCTGGTCCTTGATGACCTTCGAGATTTCTGCGGCGCGGATATCCATGATTCTGCCTTCAGCCTTTCATCGCGTGCGCGAGGGTGTTCAAACGGGTCTTGATCGAGCTGTCGATCATCTGGGAGCCGATCTTCACGACCAGGCCGCCCAGCAGCGAGGGGTCGACCGACAGGTCGACATTGACGTCGCGGCCGACGCGCTGGCGCAGCTGCGCCTTGAGCTCGGTGACCTGCGAGGCCGAAAGGGGATGCGCCGAGACGACTTCGGCGGTGGTCTCGCCGCGATGGCGCGCGGCGAGCGTGCGGAAGTCGCGGACGATGCCGGGAAGCGCCGCCAGGCGACGGTTCTGCGCGAGCACGCCGAGGAAGTTCGCGGTGAGCGAATCGAGCTGCATCGCCCTGGCGGCGGCGGCGACGCCGCGCGCCGCATCGCCGCGGCCGAGCAGCGGGCTGCTGGTAAGGGCTGCGAACTCGGGCGAATCGGCCAGGGCCTGCTTCACCGTGGCGAGGCTCGATTCGACCTTGTCGATCGCGCCGTTCTCACGCGCCAGTTCGAACAGGGCGGTCGCATAGCGTCCGCTTAAACTTGCCTGAATACCGCCGGAATTCTCCACGGACGCGTGCTTCCTCTAGGAATCTCGAAAATGGCCCCATGCGAAAAAGGGGCACGCCGACGAACCCGGCAGCCCCGCTTGGGTTGGCGGGCGCGTAGCAAAGGGGGGCGGGGGATGCAACCCGCGGGGACAGCGCGGCATCGCGTGCTTGCAGCGCCGTGGCATCGATGCGACACCGTAAAGACGGGGTTCACGATCTTCACGGGGGAATCATGCGGACGAAGCGGTTCGGGCGGCGCGTGGCGCTGTGCGCGGTGGTGATGGCGATCGCGGCGGGGCCGGCGCATGCCGAGGCGGTGAAGATGACGGGCAAGTTCGCCGCGCCCAATCGCGAGGCGGCGATGCTCGAATCACTCGGGATCGACCGGTTCGGCGGCGGGGACGGGCGGCAGCTGGAGATGGCGATCGAGCGCGCACTGTCGCAGCCCGACATCGAGGGGCGGCCGCATTTCGACCTGATCGGCGCGTTCGGCGGCGGCCCGGCGCCCGACGGCGTGCTGAGCGGCACCGTATCGAGCGGGGTGCAGGAGAATCGCTTCAAGCAGAAGCAGAAGCGCTGCGTCGAGCGCGAGGGCGGCAAGGATAGCGGCAAGTGCATCAAGGAGGCCGAGGTCGAGGTCGATTGCACGCGGCGCGTGGTGGATCTCAACGCCGACCTGCGGCTGACGCGCACCGCGGACCGGCGCATCGTCTACTCGACCGCCAAGCCGCGCCGCGACGAGGTGAGCTGGTGCCGCGGGCAGAACCCGCCGCGCACGACCGAGGAGACGGTGCGCGGCATGGTGCTCGACGTGGCGGGCGAGGTGCGGCGCGACATCGCGCCGGTGGTCGAGACCTACAGCATCCGCTTCCGCGAGAGCACCAGGGGGCTGCCCAAGGAGCTCAACCGGCCGTTCAAGGACATCGTCAAGCAGACCCAGCGCGACCTGCGCGGGGCATGTGCCGCGTGGGAGGCGATGGACGGGCAGGCGCCGAACCACCCCTCAATCACCTTCGACCTCGGGCTGTGCGCGGAGGCGGCGGGCGACTATCGCCGCGCGCTCGACCTCTATCGCCGCGCGGCGCCGCTGATCGGGGGCGGCGCCAACGAGGCGGTCACCGGCGCCGAGCGCATCGACCGGCTGCTCGCGGCGCAGGAGGATGATGCGGCGCGCGGGCGGCGGTAGCTGTCAATCGGATCGCGGCTTGCCTTTAGATAATCCTCCCCCGCCAGGGGAGGTGGCGCGCAGCGCGAGGGAGGGGGCTCGATCCGTCAGCGTTCTGGCATCCGCCCCCTCCGTCAGCTTGCAGCTGACACCTCCCCCTGGCGGGGGAGGATCTGGTTTAGCCGCGGGCGCCGCCGCGCTGGCCGCCGCCGGCGGGGCGGGGCGCCCACTTCTTCTTGCGCGGGCCGTAGAAGCGGGGCTGATCGCCCTGGGGACGCTGGCCGTTGCCGTTGCGGGCGCCCTCGGGTCGCGCCTGGCGCTCGCCCTGGGGGCGCTGACCCGCTTCGGCGCCGCGCGGTTCGGCGTGACGGCGATCGCCGGCGGGGTTGGCGCGCGGGCCGCGCTGGCCCTGGCCGTCGCGGCCGCCGTTGCGGCCCTGGCCGCCATGGCCACGGTTCTGCATCGCACGGCCGTTGCGGCCGTTCTGCTCGTCGCGGCTCATTGTCACCGGCGCGCGGCTCGACTTGATCTTCGCGGACTCGTTGACGAAGTCCTCGGGCAGCGGGACGACCGTCAGCTTCTGGCGCGTCAGCCGCTCGATGTCGCGGAGGTACGTCCGCTCGTCGTCAGCGCAGAAGCTGATCGCGACGCCGTCATTGCCCGCGCGCGCGGTGCGGCCGATGCGGTGGACATACTGCTCGGGCACGTTGGGCAGCTCGAAGTTGAAGACGTGGCTGACGCCCGACACGTCGATGCCGCGCGCGGCGATGTCGGTGGCGACGAGCAGCTTGACCTTGCCCGAGCGGAACTCGCCCAGCGCGCGCTCGCGCTGCGGCTGGCTCTTGTTGCCGTGGATTGCGTTGGCGGCGATGCCGCTGGCGGCGAGCAGCTTCACGACGCGGTCGGCGCCGTGCTTGGTGCGGGTGAAGATCAGCGCGCGGTCGATGCTCTCGTCGCGCAGCTTGATCGTCAGCAGCGACTGCTTCTCGGCCTGGTTCACATGCGTGACGAACTGCTCGACGCGCTCGGCGGTGGTGGCGACGGGGGTCACCTTCACCTCGACCGGCTCGTGGATGAACTGGTTGGCGAGGTCGCGGATCGACTTGGGCATGGTCGCCGAGAAGAACAAAGTCTGGCGCTTGCTCGGCAGCTCGCGGACGATGCGCTTCAAGGCATGGATGAAGCCCAAATCCATCATCTGGTCGGCTTCGTCGAGCACAAGGATCTCGATCCCGAGCAGGATCGCGTAGCACTGGTCGATCAGGTCGACGAGGCGGCCCGGGGTCGCGACGACGATGTCGACGCCGCGCGCGAGGTCGGTCTTGTTCTTGTGGATCGAGGTGCCGCCGAACACGGTCGCGACGGTGAGCTTGGTGCCCTTCGAATACTGGCGCGCGCTCTCGGCGATCTGGCTGGCGAGCTCGCGCGTCGGGGCGAGGACGAGCATGCGGCAGCCGCGCGGCTGCGCCCGCTTGTTCGAGGCGACGAGGCGCTCGATCGAGGGGAGCATGAACGCGGCGGTCTTGCCGGTGCCGGTCTGGGCGATGCCGAGCAGGTCGCGGCCCTGCAGGAGCGCCGGGATCGACTGCGCCTGGATCGGGGTCGCATTGGTGTAGCCCTTCGCAGCGAGCGCGGCGAGGGTGGTCTCGGACAGGCCGAGGGTGTTGAATTCGGTCATTGAATCTCTTTTGCAGATACGGCCAGCGCGCATGCCGGAGGCACGCGCACGGGCGGGTCAAAAAATGACGACCCGCGTGATATGGGAAGCCGCTAAATCAACCGAGGCGGAGCCGGGGCGGCCGGGGTTTCCGGCACGTCCGATCACGCTGCATGACGCCTCGCTGGGCGGGGATATGGCAGGGAGACTGTCGTAAGTCAAGGTTTGGGGCGGGCAGGCGGCGGAAGTATACACTGGCTTGACACTATTGCGGCGGTTTTGGCGCGGCGGAGGCCGCGGCTCGACGCCGGGTGACGGCTGGCGAAGTTGACGATGTTACGCGGAACGCGGTTCATTCTGTCAGCTTTGTCGCCTTTGTGGAGAGGGCGTGCGGGGCTGCCGGTTGGGCCGTGCGGATCGACAGGATCAAAGAGCGGTCGTCATGCGACTGGGTGAGGTGAGCAGACGAAATCCAACATTGCAAGGGGGAGTGCGCAGGGTGCTGTAATCCACGGGCTGACGCTGTGCCAGCGGCGCTCGGCCGAGTATCTTCTTGCGCTTGCGAACCATATCGGGTGAGTACGTCCCTGACCATGAGCACGAACGCTAAATTTGGACGCCGATCGAAAGATCGCCATGGTGCTGGGGTTACGCCATTCCGCTATCCCGGTGGGAAGGCATTCCTCGCGGACGCACTTGAAGAACGTATCAGACAGCTTCCGGTCGCTATCGATACTTATGCCGAAGCGTATGCTGGCGGAGCTGGGGCGGCGATTGAATTACTGGCTCGGGGAGCTGTGCAGCGAGTTGTGCTCAATGATTTCGACCGTCGTGTATTCGCGGCGTGGTGGGCGATCCTGAACCACACCGAAGAATTCATCGATCGCATCAAGTCGACACCCGTGACGCTCGATAACTGGTGGGCCTGCCGTGCGCTGGTTGAGGAGAACGATGCCGAAGCGGACCGGTTTGAACTAGGTTTTGCTACGTACTTTCTCAATCGCACCAATCGATCTGGTGTAATCATCGGAGCCGGCCCGATAGGTGGATACAATCAGACCGGCAAGTGGCTCATCGATGCTAGATGGTACGCTGAAACAATGACTCGGCGCGTGCGTTGGCTAGGAGAACGCCGCGACAGCATCGAACTGCACAATGCCGATGGTCTGCAGTTCCTGCGAGGATTCGATACGGATCAAGCGCAATCGACTTTTTTCTTTATCGATCCGCCATACGTGGTTGCGGGAAAGAAGTTGTACTTTGACGCCATGAGCGATCTCAAACATCGTGATCTGGCTCACTTCCTCACGACTCCCGGTGCTGTTCCTCATTGGTTGGTTACTTACGATGATTGCCAACTGATCACGGATGCTTATCGAACAGCATCAATCGAGAGACTGCCGGTGAAGTATAGCTTACACCGCAAGCGTACCGAGTACGAAGTCTGCGTTGTACCTGCTCAAGCTGCGTGACGGACTTGGCTCCTATAGCCTAATATCCACCGTCCGAGCAGGCCGACATCGTCGGCATCGTCCACGATCACTCCGTACTGCCGCGCCAGTCGCAGGCCCTCCACCGCAGCGCGCGGAGTACGCAAGCGGTCAAGAATATGCCCGTGCCGATAGCCATAGGTAGCATGATCATCCGGCTGGAGCCTGAAAGGGATGATCGTGACGCCCACCGTGTTCGTAGGCGGTCGGTTGAGATAAAAGCTCTCGTAAAAGTCTGGAATCTCGTCGGGCGCGTTCTTCTCCCGCCAACCGTGGCCGCTCGCCGCTTGACCAAAACACATTTCGGCAGGGGGAGGGGCTAGGTTAACCGCCGGGCGCCACGCGATCACGTCGATGCCGCCATCCTTTGCGTACTTACTGGCCACCGGCCCGGGCGGGTTGCGAGCGGTGCCAACACCGGAAAGCAAACATGCCCGCTCGATTGCTTGGACAATGGTCTGACCGCTCTTTCGAGGCCAGCCGAATGATAAAGCTGGTCCTCCTACGTGGCCAGCTACGGCCAGGGTTGAAAGTATCTGGAAGTGGCGCCGCCGAGCCTGAGCGAGCGCGCGAGCTGACGGGGTCCTTTCGAGAATAGCCGACTTAGTCGCATGCGAGAAGATCAGGCAGAGGAGATAGAACGCCGCAGTCCCTAGCTGATTGCGTGGCTTGAGGGCCAATTCTTCGCCATCAGCACTGAGCACGAACGGATAAGCTTCACCCAGATGTTCTGTGCGTTCGGCGATCTCCCCTTCGATGCGAGCCCGGCGATCTTCTTTGGCGGCGTCCGCCTCACCATCGTCGTTGGCTGCTTCTTGATCCTGAATCTTGAAGGCATTGTCGATGTCGTCCAATCGCGCGCGCGCGCGCGCATCGAAAAAGGCCGCCAGCTCCAACCAATCTGCGAGCACAGCCGGCCCCGCATCGAGAGGCGGCGTGTTCACCGCATTATCGGCCATGACTATTCGCTTTCCGACGGGCCGGCTTGGGGCGGTTCTGCCGACCGCTGCCGTGGGGGTGGCACGGAGCGCAAATTGAGCTCGATCAGCTGCGCCCTGCGGAGAATGTCCCCCGCCAATTCGAGCAGGGCCTTGTCTGGCCGAGCGTTGGACAACTCCCCAGCGGCAATTTTCAAAGCTGCGTGAGCATCAACAAGCGCTTTGTCGAAACGTTCGGACCCGCCGATCGTCATTTCTAGGGCGGGAGCTAACTCACTTCGCTCCAGCATAACGCGACGTGCGGCCGGGTGCCCGAGCACCTTTTTCAAAGCAGCCAGATCGGGATTCTGAGTTTTTACCGCCGGTGCTATACCCTCGGATTTAGATCCGAACAGCCAGCGCAGCAAAATCCGCAGGTTCTGAAGGTGTTCCTCACCCACTGGGTTACGTGGCGGATTGGCACTGCGATCGGCTCGGGGAAGGCCTAAGAACTCGCGGTACTCAGTATAGGTCAGCGCCGTGTAGAGGTGGGAAAAGCTAAAGTTCCTTGTCGCGCGATCTTCGACTCGGAAGAGATCGAGCCGCTCGGCCTGTTGAAGAACATAGGCGGCACTCACGATGCGATAAAGTGTATCGTGCTTATCACCCATCCGTGCCGCGATATCAGTGAGTGATAGGGCGTCCTCACCGCGATTCTCCTGCTCATCGAGCCATCGCGTCGCATAAAGGGCCTTCGCATAGGCGTCCCAGCCTTGCGGACCGTTAATATGTTTGAAGCCGATTAGTTCGCGCGCGTCCTGCTCGTTTTCGACCTTGAACGCAGTCACCTCAGCTAGTGTCGCGCGGACCTCGGGCCTCAACTCGGGGACACTGACGTTTGCCTCGGCCGCCAGTTCTGGCGACAGCAGAACCTTCAGCGCGCCGAGTCGTCGATTGCCCTCCAAGACTACTAGATCGTCGCCGCGCCCGACGACGATAAGAGGCTCGATGTCGATGTAGCCGCTCGACGCGATCGATTCGATCAGTTCCCCGAGGTCAGCCGTCCGGTCGAGATATTCGATGACCGCAGCGTCCGCTCCACTCTTCGGCCGCTTGTCCGGTGTGTAGCGTGGATTGGTGTCATCAAACTTCAGCCGCTCGACCGGCACCCTGCCGCGTTGTCCTCCAGCGAAGTGCGCGTCCCACCAAGCCATCAATGTCCCCAATCCAAACGACAATCTAGCACGCCCTGCTTCCTGTCACCAACCTGTGAAGGAATAGCTGCCTGCGCGTCGCTACGGTGATCGATGCGCCGAGGCAAATACATGCTCCGCAGTCTGGATTGGAATGGACTAGGAATATCAGCCAGCCGAAAATTGTTTGATCTAGGCTGACGCACCGGCGATATTCAGAACATAACCCGTGGACCTCGCCCCTCAACCCGCCGCCTTCGCCAGCCCCCGCGACAACTGCACCGCCGCGTTCAGTCGCGCCCGCGGCGTCGCCCATGCCCGGCTGATCACCAGCTTCATGTCCGGGCGCAGCTTCGCCGTGCCTTCCAGCTTGGCGACATAGGCCATCAGGCCCTCGACGCTGGGGAAGCTGTCCTCGTGGAAGCTGACCAGCGCGCCCTTTGGCCCGACGTCGATCTTGGCGATGCAGGCGCGCTTGGCGTTTAGCTTGGCCTCGATCAGCAACAGCAAATTCTCGGTCTCCTCGGGCAGCTTGCCGAAGCGGTCGATCATCTCGGCGGCGAACTCGTCGATGCCGCGCTTGTCCTCGACCTCGTTCAGGCGGCGGTAGAGGCCCATGCGCAGGTCGAGATCGGGGACGAAGCCCTCCGGGATCAGGATCGGGGCGTCGACGGTGATCTGGGGCGAGAGGTCGCGCGGGCGCTCGTCGCGCAGGCCGCCGGCCTTGGCGTCCATGATCGCTTCCTCCAGCATCGACTGGTAGAGCTCGTAGCCGACTTCCTTGATGTGCCCCGACTGCTCGTCGCCGAGCAAATTGCCCGCGCCGCGGATGTCGAGATCGTGGCTGGCGAGCTGGAAGCCGGCGCCGAGGCTTTCGAGGTCGGACAGGACCTTGAGCCGCTTTTCCGCCGCCTCGGTCATCAGCCGCTGGGGCGCGGTGGTCATATAGGCATAGGCGCGGGTCTTGGCCCGGCCGACGCGGCCGCGCAGCTGGTAGAGCTGGGCGAGGCCGAAGCGGTCGGCGCGGTTGATGATCATCGTGTTGGCGCTGGGGATGTCGAGGCCGCTCTCGATGATGGTGGTGGAGACCAGCACCTCATACTTCTTGTCGTAGAAGGCGGACATGCGCTCCTCGACCTCGCCCGCCGCCATCTGGCCGTGGGCGACGACGTAGC
>NZ_JBCNMA010000099.1:0-12789 GCF_039595165.1 Sphingomonas sp. | reverse complement strand
GGCTATATCGCCGAGGGCTATGCCGCCGCGCTCGACGACCTGCGCGACGCCGGCGCCGGCGGCCGCCGCGCGATCGCCGCGCTCGAGGCCGAGTTCAAGCAGCGCACCGGCATCGCCGCGCTCAAGATCAAGCATAACGGCGTGCTCGGCTACCACATCGAGGTCGCCGCCAAGCATGCCGACGAGCTGATGCGCCCCGACAGCGGCTTCACTCACCGCCAGACGCTCGCCGGGGTGGTCCGCTTCAACGCGCCCGAGCTGCACGAGATCGCGCTCAAGGTCACGCAGGCCGGCGCGCATGCGCTCGCCGCCGAGGCCGCGCATCTCGAGGATCTCACCGCCGCCGCGCTCGACCGGCGCGAGGCCATCGCCGCCACCGCCGACGCGCTCGCCCGGCTCGACGTCGCGAGCGCCCTCGCCGAGCGCGCGGCCGAGGGCGGCTGGACTCGCCCCGCGCTGGTCGACCACGCCTGTTTCGAGGTCGAGGGCGGCCGCCACCCGGTGGTCGAGGCGGCGCTGAGCCGCGGCGGCGAGCGCTTCGTGGCGAACGACTGCGTCCTGTCCGAGAGCGACCGGCTGTGGCTCGTCACCGGCCCCAATATGGGCGGCAAGTCGACCTTCCTGCGCCAGAACGCGCTGATCGCCGTTCTCGCCCAGGCCGGCGCCTGGGTTCCCGCCGCGCGCGCGAAGCTCGGCCTCGTCGACCGCCTGTTCAGCCGCGTCGGCGCCTCGGACAATCTCGCGCGCGGCCGCTCGACCTTCATGGTCGAGATGGTCGAGACCGCCGCCATCCTGGCGCAAGCGACCCCGCGCAGCTTTGTCATCCTCGACGAGGTCGGCCGCGGCACCTCGACCTATGACGGGCTCGCCATCGCCTGGGCGGTGGTCGAGGCGATCCACGAGGACAATCGCTGCCGCTGCCTGTTCGCGACGCACTATCACGAGCTCACCCGCCTCGCCGAGCGCTGCGACGCGCTGTCGCTCCACCATGTCCGCGCCCGCGAGTGGAAGGGCGACCTGGTCCTGCTGCACGAGGTCGCCGACGGCCCGGCCGACCGCAGCTACGGCCTCGCCGTCGCCCGTCTCGCCGGCCTGCCCCCGGTGACGATCTCGCGCGCCAAGGCGGTGCTGGCCAAGCTCGAGGCCGGACGCGAGAAGACCGGCGGCATCGCCGCCGGGCTCGACGACTTGCCCCTCTTCGCCGCCGCGGCCGAACAGGAGGAAGAGGCGGTCGATGCCCTGCGCACCGAGCTCGCCGGGCTCGATATCGACAGCCTGACTCCGCGCGAGGCGCTCGACACGCTATATCGGCTCAAGACATTGATGGACGGCTAGTTCTGATGCGCGAATCCGGTTTTGTCGGCCTGCTCCAGGTCATTTTCGGCTGCGTCCGCGACGGCTTCGGCGCGCGCCGCGCCTGGTCGATCATGCTCGTCGTCGCGCTGCTCCTCGCGATCCCGGTCGCGCTCCTCGCCTTGCTGGTGACCCTGCTCGTCTAGCGCCGCCGCACTAACCCTCCCCCGCCAGGGGGAGGTGTCAGCGAAGCTGACGGAGGGGGAGGAAGCGATGACGGCGGTTTCGCACTCGTCCTTCCTCCACCTTCGCCTCGACACCAGGGATGCGATCGCGCAACCCGCCCGCTTCCGCATCGGAAATTGCCGACATGTCTCACGGCGACATGGACGCGTCGAAGGCCGAGAACCAAACATCGTCCTCACCTTGTTCTCCTTTCCCCTCCCCGCGCGCCCCACCGGAGCACCAGCAAACCCACGCATTTCCGCGGCCTCCGACGCGTTTCACGTGAAACCTATCTGGTTATAATTTGATCTTCGGAAGAACCGTTTAGAAAGGCGGACTCACCAGTTCACGCCGGGCCTTCGCCGCTTCCACCCACCACAGCAAGTCGGCCGCGAACCGCTCGAACCCGCGCTCCAGCGCCGCGCCGTCATCGCCCTGCGGCACGTCGTCGGCGTCGAGCGTCTTGCCGATCTGCGGCACGGTCAGCGTCGAGGGCACCACCACCATCCCCATCTCGGTCAGCGTCGGATGCCACATCGAGTTGCTCCGCGCCCCGCCCAGCCGCCCGCCCGAATAGCTCGCGATCGCCGCCGGCCGCCAGAACCACTCGTGGAAGAAATGGTCGGTCAGGTTCTTGAGCCCCGGCTGCATTCCCCAATTATACTCGCCCGCGACGAACACGAACCCGTCCGCCGCGCGCAGCTTCGCCGCCAGTTCCTCGACCGCGGCCGGCGCCTCACCCGGCGCATAGTCCATGTAGCGCTTGTCGAGCATCGGCAGCCCGACCTCTCTGGCGTCGACCAGCTCGACGTCGCATCCGCGCTCGGCCAGCCGCGCCGTCAGCCACCGCGCCAGCCGGATCCCCATCCGCGCTTCGCGATAGGAACCGTAGAAAACCAGGATTCGGTGCGCCATGGGGGCCTTTCGCTCGACTTCGCCAACGGCCCTGCATAATCGGGCGCGGGGGAAACGCCATGTCGCAATTCGAATTCATCTTCGCGCTGTTCGGGCTGTTGCTCGGCCTCTCGCTCGTCGAGGTGCTGGGCGGGCTCGCCCGGGCGATCGAGGCGCGCCTGCGGCCCGGCTCCGCCTTGCGCATCGGTCTGCTGACGCCGCTGCTCGGGGTCTTCGTACTGCTCGACCTGCTCTCCTTCTGGCAGGCCGCATGGGTGACGCGCGATGCGATCGCCGTGTCGGGGCATTCGCTGATGGCGGTCACGCTGTTCGCCAGCGCCTATTATCTCGCCGCGCACCTCGTCTTCCCGCGCGAGCCCGCCGGGCATGACGAGCTCGACAGCCACTATTTCCGCGTGCGCCGCATCGTGCTGGGTGCGATGCTGGCGCTGCTCGCCTGTCAGCTCGCTTATTATGCCAGCGTACCCAAGCTGGCGGTCGCCCTCACCCACCCGCTCTCGCTTGCGCTGACGGCGATCCTCGCCGCGTTGATGATCACCGCGATGCTGGTGCGTGGACAGCGAGCGAGCACGATCGTGATGGGCCTGCTCGTCGCGCGCTACCTCGTCGTCTACCTGCTCTGAAAATGAGAGAGGCCACCGGGGCCATCTCTGGCACCCGGTGACCTCCGACATGGTCAGCGGCCGGAAGCTCCAGCCCGGGAGACCATGCGGGCCGCTTGTCCGCTGCTGGCGCCGTTGATTGGGGGAGGATACCCCCCGTGCGCCTTGCCGGTGGAGGGCTTCCACCGGGTGCAGTTGGACTTAGCGGCGCGTCTCCCGAACGAACTGAACCGACCTCACTGCTGAACCATGAGACATCGGATCACCTCCTTTCGCTTGTTAAGACGTCGTGCCCGGCCCGGGCACAAGTCGGTTTTGAATCATCATGAATCGCAGAACAAGTCTTGTTTTGCGCCACGAAATCGGCGATTCATGGAGGTCTGGGCGTAACGGATCGGACCCCGCCTCAGCCCCGGCAATCCTCCACAACCCGCAGCACTTCCGCCCAGGCCGGCACCACCAGCGGCGCCATGCCCGGCGTCTCGACGATGAAGCGCCCGCGGCTGTAGCCCATCGCGTCGACCAGCTGATCGTTCGCCGGCAGAGTCGCAAACAGGGCTGTCTCTACGCCGTTCATGGCCCGAACAGCGTTCGTCGTCTTCGACGGGAGTGCGCGTGCGGTGCTGGAAGTACGGATCGTCAACGTCCCGTCACCCGCACCAAATCGCGTCAGATAGATAATCCGGGGCGACACCGTTTCGCATCGGATTTCGAACAGAGGAGTCTGTCCGGCGGAGCCATAGGCAGCTGCCGATCCATGACGCAAAGGCTTGTACGTCCAGTTACCCGGCGTCAGCGGCCAATCGCGCCAGTCGCTGCTCGCCGGGGGCGGCGCGGGTGCCGGCGCCGGCGCGGGTGCCGGAACCGGGACGGGCCGTGCAGGCGCGGGCGGCGGGGCGGAGGGCGCCACACAACCGGCAAGGACGGCGAGCGACGCAAAAGCAAAAATTACACGCATGCCCAGCCTTATGGGCGAAGGATTCCGGCGGCTCAACCACTCGCGCCCGCTCAGCGCCGTCCCCCGCCCCACTTCCGCTGCACCTTGCCGAAGCGAGTCTTGCGCGTGCCCGGCTTGCCCTCGTTGCTGCGGCCCATCACCGGGGCGCGGCGCTCGTCATGCGGCAGCCCCAGTTCCTCGGCCTCGAGGCTGCGGATCTCGTCGCGCAAGCGTCCGGCTTCCTCGAACTCGAGATTGGCCGCGGCATCGCGCATCTTCTTCTCGAGCTCCTCGATATAGGCGCGGAGGTTGTGCCCGACCATGTGCGCCGGGCCGTCCTCGATCTCGACCGTGACCTGATCCTTCGATGCGACATGCGCGATGATGTCGCCGATGTTGCGCTTGATCGTGGTCGGCGTGATGCCGTGCTCGGCATTGTACGCCTGCTGCTTCTCGCGGCGGCGATTGGTCTCGTTGAGCGCACGCTCCATGCTGCCGGTGATGCGGTCGGCATAGAGGATCACGCGCCCCTCCACGTTGCGCGCGGCGCGGCCGATCGTCTGGATCAGCGACGTCTCCGAGCGCAGGAACCCTTCCTTGTCGGCGTCGAGGATCGCGACCAGCCCGCATTCGGGAATATCGAGCCCCTCGCGCAGCAGGTTGATGCCGATCAGCACGTCGTACACGCCGAGCCGCAGGTCGCGGATCAGCTCGATACGCTCGAGCGTCTCGACGTCGCTGTGCATGTAGCGGACCTTGATCCCCGCCTCGTGCATATATTCGGTGAGGTCCTCGGCCATGCGCTTGGTCAGCGTGGTGACGAGGGTGCGATAGCCCAGCTCGGCGGTCTTGCGGCACTCGACGATCAGGTCCTGCACCTGCTCCTCGACCGGCTTGATCTCGACCGGGGGGTCGATCAGGCCGGTGGGGCGGATCACCTGCTCGCTGAACACGCCGCCGGTCTGGTCCATCTCCCACCCGCCCGGCGTCGCCGAGACGCACACCGTCTGCGGGCGCATCGCGTCCCATTCGTTGAAGCGCAGCGGGCGGTTGTCGATGCAGCTCGGCAGGCGGAAGCCGTACTCGGCGAGCGTGATCTTGCGGCGGTGGTCGCCGCGCGCCATCGCACCGATCTGCGGCACCGTCTGGTGGCTCTCGTCGACGAACAGCAGCGCGTTCTCGGGCAGATACTCGAACAGCGTGGGCGGCGGCTCGCCGGGCAGGCGGCCGGTGAGGAAGCGGCTGTAATTCTCGATCCCCGCGCAGCTCCCGGTCGCGGCGATCATCTCGAGGTCGAAATGCGTGCGCTGCTCCAGCCGCTGCGCTTCGAGCAGCTTGCCCTCGGCGTGCAGCTCCTTGAGCCGCTCGGCGAGCTCGTGCTTGATCGCCTCCATCGCCTGCTTGAGCGTCGGCCCCGGCGTCACGTGGTGCGAGTTGGCGTAGACGCGGATGTAATCGAGGTTCGCGACCTTGGCCCCGGTCAGCGGGTCGAACTCGGTGATCTCCTCGATATCGTCGCCGAAGAAGCTGATCCGCCAGGCGGTATCCTCATAGTGCGACGGGAAGATCTCGAGGCTGTCGCCGCGCACCCGGAAGTTGCCGCGCGCGAAGGCGGCGTCGTTGCGCTTGTACTGCAGCGCGACGAGCTTGCGGATGATTTCACGCTGGTCGGCGACCTGCCCCTTCTTGAGGTCGAAGATCATCGCCGAATAGGTCTCGACCGAGCCGATGCCGTAAAGGCACGAGACCGAGGCGACGATGATCACGTCGTCGCGCTCGAGCAGCGATCGGGTGGCCGAGTGGCGCATCCGATCGATCGCCTCGTTCACCGAGCTTTCCTTCTCGATATAGGTGTCCGACCGCGGCACATAGGCCTCGGGCTGGTAATAGTCGTAATAGCTGACGAAATACTCGACCGCGTTCTCGGGGAAGAAGCTCTTGAACTCGCCATAGAGCTGCGCGGCGAGGATCTTGTTGGGCGCGAGGATCAGCGCGGGACGTTGCAGCGCCTCGATCACCTTCGCCATGGTGAAGGTCTTGCCCGAACCGGTGACGCCGAGCAGCACCTGGTCCCGCTCCCCCGCCAGCGCCGCCTCGGTCAGCTCCGCGATCGCGGTCGGCTGGTCGCCCGACGGGGTATATTCGCTGACCAGCTTGAACGCCTTGCCCCCTTCGCTCTTCTCGGGGCGGTTGGGGCGGTGCGGAACGAAGCCCGGGCCGGTCTCGGGCTCGGCAAGGCTGGTGCGGATCTGGATGGCCATGACGGAAATATGGGGCCTTCAGGGGAAGAGGCAATCGGGCTCGGAGAAGAGAGGCGGCATAGCAGAAGACACAGATCAAATCAAGAACAGGCAAGTCCGATGGCTGGCGAATTACGGCAAAGAAATGGCGCAATCGGCCACATTCTTGACAAATTTCACCTAACGTGGGCTATTCCGGCGGGCCGTGCCCGATGCGTAACGAAACAGGAGCCATTTATGTCCCGTTTTACTCCGCTCTTTCTGCTTTGCCCGCTTGCCCTCGCGGCGTGCGGCGGATCCCAGCCCGCCGTGAAGGCGGAGAATGCGTCGATCGACCAGGTCGCCAAGGCCACCCAGGATGCCGTGAAGATGGAACCCGGTGAGTGGGAGACGCAGATCAAGTTCGTCTCGGTCGACGTGCCCGGCATGCCCAAGGCGCAGGCCGACATGATGGGCCAGCAGATGGCGAAGATGTCGGAGACGACGCACAAGACATGCATCACGGCCGAGATGGTCAGCAAACCGCCCAGCGAGATGTTCGGCGGCAAGGCCGGCAGCGGCTGCACCTACGACACTTATGAGCTCGCCGGCGGCAAGCTCAACGCGGTGATGACCTGCAAGCCGCAGGGCGCCGGCGAGATGAAGGCGACGACCACCGGCACCATCAACAGCACCTCCTACGAGCTGACCAGCGACACGGTGATGTCCGGCATGCCGGGCATGCCCGGCGAGGGCAAGATGACCTCGAAGACTCAGATCATCGGCAAGCGCATCGGCGACTGCCCCGCCGCCAAGGGCTGAGCTCAGCGCGCCGGGCGATAGGCGATCCGCCACATCGCCGCGGCGATCCCGGCCGCGACCAGTGCGATCAGCGCGCTGGTCGCGGTTGCGCTGAACCAGCGGAACAGCGCGGTGCGCCCGTCGCTCGGGGGCCCGTCGAGCAGGCCGAAGCCATAGGTCTGGCCCGCGACGAACACGATCATCGCCAGCGCTGCGCCGAGCAGCGCGGCGTGCCACGCGCCGCGCCAGCCGGCGAGGTGGAAGGCCAGCCACAGGGGCGCGGCGACGGCGGTGATGCCGAGCGCGGTGAACAACGTCCCGAGCAGCCAGGCCGCAAACAGCGACAGCGGATCGCGCTGCCCGCCGACGATCACCAGCAGCAGCACGAACGCGCCGCCGAGCAACCCGCCGGCGCCGAGCGCGAGGCCGGCGCGATCGAGCGTCGTTTCATAGAGGCGCGGCGGCGCACGCATCCCGGTATCGTCCACGAGTCCCCTCCCCAGGAGGCGCGCTCCATACCACCTGCGGGCAGGCGCGCTCAAGCGGGCTCGTATCCGGCGTAACGGCTTGCAACGTGTATCAGCTTTGCGCCACACCTCTCGCCACATCCTTGGGAGAATCACATGTCCGGCTGGCTCCGCCGCGCCCTTGTCCTCAGCCTTGCGACCACCGCGCCGGTGTCCGCGCAAGAGGCCCCCGCCCCGCCCGTCGCCGCGAAGAAGCCGCATCAGGTCAAGGCGCCGTTCGGCGCGACCCGCGAGGACGAATATTACTGGCTGCGCGACGACACGCGGAAGAACCCGGAGATGCTGGCCTATCTCAAGGCCGAGAATGCCTATGCCGACGCGGTGATGGCGCCGACCAAGCCGGTGCAGGAGACGCTGTACAAGGAGATCGTCGGCCGCATCAAACAGGACGACAGCACCGTCCCCTATCTCGACAACGGCTACTGGTACTACACGCGCTACGAGACCGGCGGGAACTATCCCATCGTCGCGCGCCGCAAGGGCGAGATGACCGCGCCCGAGGAGATCATCCTCAACCAGCCGGAGATGGCCAGGGGCGCCAACTTCTTCCAGGTCGGCGGACGCCAGGTCAGCCCCGACAACCGCCTGCTCGCCTATGCCGAGGACAGGGTCGGGCGGCGGCAATATGTGCTCAAGGTCAAGGATCTGACCACCGGCCAGACGCTGACCGACGCGATCCCCAATGCCCAGCCGGGCTTCGCCTGGGCGGGCGACAACAAGACGATCTTCTATATCGAGAAGGACCCGGTGACGTTGCTCGGCAAGCGCGTGAAGGCCCATGTGCTGGGCACGCCGGTGAGCCGGGACCGGCTGGTCTATGAAGAGAAGGACGACACCTTCTCGCTCGGCATCGGCGTGACCAGCTCGGAGAAGTTCATCTGCATCTTCAGCAGCAAGACGGTGAGCGACGAGCAGCGCTGCGCACCGGTCGACGATCCCGCGACCTTCACCGTGCTTGCCCCGCGCGAGCGCGACTTCCTCTACAGCGCCGATCATGTCGCCGACGCCTGGGTCATCCGTACCAACTGGCAGGCGCCCAACTACCGGCTGATGACCGTGCCGGAGAAGGTCGCCGGCCAAGGCCGGAGCGCGTGGAAGGACATCGTGCCGCACAGCGCCGACGTGTTCATCGAGGGCTTCCAGCCGTTCGACAAGCATCTCGCGATCGAGGAGCGCTCGGGCGGCAACAAGCGGCTGCGCATCCTCAGCGACACCGGCAAGTCGAGCTTCGTCGAAGCCGACGAGCCGGCCTATGCGATGGCGCTCAGCACCAATGCCGAGACCGGCACCGACTGGGTACGCTATACCTACAACTCGCTGACGACGCCCTCGACGGTGATCGAGGCGAACATGCAGACTGGCGAGCGCAGGACGCTCAAGGTCACCCCGGTTCCGGGCTACGACAAGTCCAAATACGTCACCGAGCGCGTGTGGGCGACCGCGCGCGACGGCACCAAGGTTCCGGTGAGCCTGGTCTATGCCAAGGGGTTCAGGAAGGACGGCAGCGCCGCGCTGTTCCAGTACGCCTATGGCAGCTACGGCTATTCGACCGACCCAGGCTTCTCGCCGATGCTTCCCAGCCTGCTCGACCGCGGCATGGTCTATGCCATCGCGCATATCCGCGGCGGGCAGGAGATGGGCCGCAAATGGTATGACGACGGGCGGATGTTCAACAAGAAGAACAGCTTCACCGACTTCATCGACGTGACCGAATATCTGGTGAAGGCGGGCTATGCCAAGAAAGGCCGCGTCGCCGCGATGGGCGGCAGCGCGGGCGGCCTTCTGATGGGCGCGGTCACCAACATGGCGCCGCAGGATTATGGCGCGATCATCACCTTGGTCCCGTTCGTCGATGTCGTGACCACGATGCTCGATGCCTCGATCCCGCTCACCACGGGCGAATATGACGAGTGGGGCAATCCGGAGAACAAGGCGAGCTACGACTATATGCTGAGCTACTCGCCTTACGATCAGCTGGCGCGCAAGGCTTATCCCGCGATCTTCGTCGGCACAGGGCTGTGGGACAGCCAGGTGCAATATTACGAGCCGGCCAAGTATGTCGCGCGGCTGCGCACGCTCAAGACCGACCGCAACCCGCTGCTGTTCCGCGTCAACATGGAAGCCGGGCATGGCGGCAAGTCCGGGCGGTTCGAACGCTTCCGCGAACAGGCCGAATATCTCGCCTTCGCGCTGGACCAGTTGAAGGTGAAATGACGGCGCGGTAGCGGGGAGTCATGAGCACGCTCCCCGTTACCGAGGCCGAAGCGGCCGCCGAACTCGAAATGCTGGCGAGCGAGATCGCGCGCCACAACCGGCTCTACCACACCGACGACGCGCCCGAGATCAGCGACGCCGAATATGACGCGCTGATGCGGCGCAACGCGGCGATCGAGGCGGCCTTTCCCGGCCTCGTCCGCGACGACTCGCCCTCGAAGCTGGTCGGCTCGGCGCCGGCGGGGCATCTCGCCAAAGTGCGGCACGCGCAGGCGATGATGAGCCTCGACAACGCCTTTTCCGACGACGAGGTGGTCGAGTTCGTTTTGCGCGTGCGGCGCTTCCTCAAGCTCGGCGAGGAGGATCGCGTCGCGCTCACCGCCGAACCCAAGATCGACGGCCTGTCGTGCTCGCTGCGCTACGAGAACCGCAAGCTGGTGCTCGCCGCGACACGCGGCGACGGACAGGTCGGCGAGAATGTCACGCCCAACGCGCTGACGATCGGCGACATCCCGACCGAGCTGCCCGCCGACGCGCCCGACGTGTTCGAGGTGCGCGGCGAAGTCTATATGGCCAAGGACGATTTCCTCGCGCTCAACGCCCGGCTGCTCGCCGAGGCCGAGGCGGCCGGCAAGGAAGCGCGCCAGTTCGCCAACCCGCGCAACGCCGCCGCCGGATCGCTGCGCCAGAAGGATGCGGCGGTGACGCAATCGCGGCCGCTGCGCTTCCTCGCGCATGGCTGGGGCGAGACCTCCGCGGTGCCAGGCGCCACGCAATATGAAGTGATGAAGACGATCGAGCGCTGGGGCTTCCCGCTCCACCCGCTGTTCATCGAGTGCGTGCAGGTCGAGCCGGCGCTCGCCCAGTACCGCAAGATCGAGAAGCAGCGCGCCGACCTGCCGTTCGATATCGACGGCGTCGTCTACAAGGTCGACCGTCTCGACTGGCAGGCGCGCCTCGGCAGCGTCGGCCGCGCGCCGCGCTGGGCGATCGCGCACAAATTCCCCGCCGAGCGAGCCGAGACCACGCTCAACGCGATCGACATCCAGGTCGGCCGCACCGGCAAGCTCACCCCCGTGGCACGGCTCGAGCCGGTGACGGTCGGCGGCGTCACCGTCACCAACGCCACGCTGCACAATGCCGACGAGATCGAGCGGCTGGGCGTGCGTCCCGGCGACCGCGTGGTGCTCCAGCGCGCCGGCGACGTGATCCCGCAGATCGTCGAGAACCTCACGCGGGACGAAGCGCGGGAAGGCTATACATTCCCCACTCACTGCCCGATCTGCCAGTCCGAGGCGACGCGCGAGGAGGGCGAAGTCGATTACCGCTGCACCGGCGGACTGATCTGCCCGGCCCAAAGGCACGAGCGGCTGCGTCATTTCGTCAGCCGCGGCGCGCTCGACATCGAGGGGCTGGGCGACAAGACCATCGCCGAGTTCATCGAGCTCGGCTGGATCGCCGAGCCGGCCGACATCTTCCGCCTCGCCGCGCACCGCGGCGAGCTGCTCGGGCGCGAGGGGTGGAAGGATAAATCGGTCGACAACCTCCTCGCCGCGATCGAGGCAAAACGTACGCCCGATGCGGTGCGGCTGCTGTTCGGCCTCGGCATCCGCCATGTCGGGTCGGTGACCGCGCGCGACCTGCTCAAGCGCTATGCGACCTTGCCCGCGCTTCAGACGCTGGCCGACGAGGTGATCGCGCTGCGCGAGGAGATGACGCCGAACGGGGGCGAGGAGCCGGTCAGGTTCCGCAACCGCCTGGACAAGGCGATCGCCGAGCATATCGGGGTCGAGAATGTCGGCGCTGCGGTGGGCCATGCGCTTGCCGACTTCTTCCACGAACCGCACAACCGCGAGGTGTGGGACGACCTGCTCGCCGAGGTCGCGCCTCCGCCCTTCGTGGTCGATGCGCGAGACTCGGAGGTATCCGGCCAGACCATCGTGTTCACCGGCAGCCTCGAGACGCTGAGTCGCGATGAGGCAAAGGCGCAGGCGGAGTCGCTGGGCGCCCGAGTCGCGGGTTCGGTGTCGGCGAAAACGGATCTGGTCGTCGCCGGACCCGGCGCCGGATCGAAGCTCAAAAAGGCTGCGGAGCTCGGAATCCGGGTGATCGACGAAGCGCAATGGGCGGAAATCGTGGCTTCCGCCCGCTGATCGGAGGTGATGCTTTTTTGCAACGCACAACGGGCTTGAATCAATTGTAACAATCTCGCAAAGAATCCTTCCCATGGGGCAGCGCAAGACGGTGAAGATCACCGCTGCGCAGGCTATCCGAGCCGATCCTAAGGGGACAATAATGCGAAACCATCTGCTTTTCGGTGCGGCCGTTGCCGCGCTCGTGATTCCTGCCGCGGCGAGCGCCCAGCAGATCACCTCGGGCATCGTCGGCACCGTGACCGACGAGAACGGCGCGCCGCTCGCTGGCGCCACCGTGACGGTGACCGACACCCGCACCGGCGCCGAGCGCACGATCACCACCGGTACCGAAGGCACCTTCGCCGCCACCGGCCTTGTCACCGGCGGCCCCTACACCGTCGCGGCGACCGCTGACGGGTTCGAGGGCCAGACGGTCAACGACATCAACACCACGCTGCAGGGCAATACCAGCCTGACCTTCGCGCTCTCCTCGGGCGGCGGCGAGATCGTCGTGACCGGCAGCCGCGTTCGCGCCACCACCCTCGCGGTCGGCCCCGGCACCTCGTTCGGCGCCGAAGTCCTCGCGGCCGCCCCCAGCTTCAACCGCGACGTGCGCGACGTGATCCGCATCGACCCGCGCGTCAGCCTCGACCGCGACGACGGCGGCTCTGGCCAGGACCGCATCTCGTGCCTCGGCGGCAACGACCGCGGCAACACCTTCACCGTCGACGGCATTCCGCAGAGCGACATCTACGGCCTCAACGACACCGGCTTCTCGTCGCGTTCTTCGACCCCGCTGCCCTATGACGCGATCCGCGAGACCCAGGTCCAGTTCGCGCCGTTCGACGTCGACTATGGCCAGTTCACCGGCTGCGCGATCAACGTGATCACCAAGTCGGGCACCAACGAATACACCGCCAG
>NZ_JBCNMA010000098.1:0-12929 GCF_039595165.1 Sphingomonas sp. | reverse complement strand
CTCCGCCTTCGACTATCTCATCCGCCTGCCCGCTGAGGAGACGCAGGCGGCCGCGGCCTGAGCCGGCCCAACCACAATCGTCACCCCGGCCTCGTGCCGGGGTCCACCTCGCCTTGCGCGATGGGCAAGTGCCTTTCGCGCGTCGCCTGCTTCCCGGTGGATCCCGGCACAAGGCCGGGATGACAGGGTGGAATAAATTGATCCCATCACTTATATCCCCGCCATCAATCGCTTGGATCGATCAATGGCGCAGACCTACCTCCCCACGCTCAAGCAGCTCCAATATCTGGTCGCGCTCAAGGATCACGGCCATTTCGGCCGCGCCGCCGAGGCGTGCTTCGTCACCCAGTCCACCCTTTCCGCCGGGCTGCGCGAGCTCGAGACGCTGATCGGCGTCGTCCTGGTCGAGCGCACCCGCCGCGTCGTCCGTTTCACTCCACTCGGCGAGCGTATCGTCGACAAGGCCCGCCGCGTGCTGCGCGAGGCCGACGAGCTGTCCGATCTCGCGCGCGCCGCCGGCCGCCCGCTCTCCGGCGAGATGCGGATGAGCGTCATCCCCACCATAGCGCCGTTTCTCCTCCCCCGCATCCTCCCGCGGCTGCGCGCCGATTATCCCGACCTCAAGCTGTTCCTGCGGGAAGAGCCGAGCGGCGCGGCGTGCGAGAGCCTTCACACCGGCCGCACCGATTGCGTGCTGCTCGCCCTCCCCTATGCCTGTGGCGACGTCGAGACGGCGCCGCTGTTCGAGGATCGGCTGTTCGTCGCCTTTCCCGAGGGCGAGTATGAGCCCGACCACGCCGCGGTCACGCCGAGCGAGATCGACGAAACCCGCCTGCTGCTGCTCGAGGATGGCCATTGTCTCAAGGACCACGCGCTCGCCGCGTGCAACCGCCCCGAGTTGCGTGCGGAGGCGACGATGCTGGGCACCTCGCTCCACACCATGGTTCAGATGGTGGACAACGGCCTCGGCGTGACGATGCTGCCCGAAATGGCGCTCGACGCGGGCATCCTCGATCACACGCATGTCGCCGCGCGCCCGCTCCAGGCCGACAATCCCGCACGCCGCATCGCTCTAGTGTGGCGCAAGGCGTCCCCGCGCGAGCGCGACTTCCGCTTGCTTGCCGAAGTGCTGGCTCAGTCGGGACTCCAGCGCGCCGCCGCCTGACCGTCGCCCGCGCGCGGCTCGACCCAGCGCGCCGCATCGCCGCGGATCTCGCGTTTCCAGAACGGCGCCTCGGTCTTGAGCTTGTCGATCAGGAAGGCGCAGGCATCGAGCGCCTCACGCCGGTGGCCAGCCGCGGTCGCGACCAGCACGACGCGATCGCCGGGCTCCATCGGTCCGACGCGATGCACGATCACCGCCGAGAGCAGGTTCCAGCGCGTCATCGCCTGCTCGGCGAGGTCGCACAGCGCCGCCTCGGTCATTCCGGGATAATGTTCGAGCTCGAGCTCGGTCACCCCGTCGTCGGCACGCACGATCCCGGTGAAGCTCGCCACCGCCCCCGCCCCGGTCTCCTCGATTCCGGCGAGCTCGGTGCCGATATCGATTGGCGCGGGATCGACCGAGACGCGGATCATCCGCCCGTCACCGGGGGGAAGAAGGCAACCTCAGCGCCGCCGCCCAGCTCGCTGTCGAGCGGCACGAAGCGATGGTCCACCGCCGCTCGCAGCTTCGTGAGGTCGCCCAGGGCCTCGGCATGGCCGGTGCTGCGCCCCTTCAGCCAGTCCGCGAGATCGGCCACCGTCCGCACCGCCTCGGGTGGCTCGACCGTTTCCTCGCCGGTGCCGATGCGCTCGCGAACCCAGGCGAAGTAGAGCAGCCGCATCAGCTGTCCATGTGCTTCAGGCCGACGCGCAGATAGTCCCAGCCGGTGACCAGCGTCAGCACCGCCGCGCCCCACAGCATCGCCAGGCTCACATCGTGCACCCATGGCCAGCCGGGCACCGCGCCCGCCAGCACCAGCCCGCCGAGCGACATGAGCTGCAGCGCGGTCTTCCACTTGGCCAGCGCCGAGACCGGCACCGACACTTGGATCCCGCCCAGGAACTCGCGAAGTCCCGACACCGCGATCTCGCGTACCAGGATGATCAGTGCGGCGATCATGTGCAGGTCGGCGATGATGCCCTTGGCGCACAGGATCAGGATCACCGCGGCGACCATGATCTTGTCGGCGATCGGATCGAGGAAGATGCCGAGTTTCGACACCGTCCCGCGCGAGCGAGCGAGATAGCCGTCGAAATAGTCGGTGATTCCCATCAGGCAGTAAGTCGCGAAGCCCAGCGCATAGCCCGCGCGCCATTCGGGCCACCACAGGAAGAAGACGAGCAGCGGCACCGCGACGATTCGCGACAAGGTCAGGATGTTGGGCAACGTCAGCATCTTCGTCCGCTCTAGCACCGGCGCCTTGCGCAATCATCCCCCGTCGCGCGCAACATGTCCCTGTGACGCGCCCGTACCCCTGCGTGGCACGCAACATGATTGTCATGCGCCGCCGATAGCGGTTGCCGCCACGCCGCCCGCGCGGCTATGCCCTGAACCAGTTTCGACGGACGAAGGCCCGCCAACCACATGATCAACGCGCTCGGATTGCTCAAGGAGCGCCGGTTTCTGCCCCTCTTCACCACGCAGTTCCTGGGGGCGTTCAACGACAATCTGTTCAAGACCGCGCTGGTCCTGTTCGCCACCTATCAGGTGTTCAACGATCCCCAGCAGGAAAGCTATTTCAACGCGCTGGCGACGGGCCTCGCGATCCTGCCCTTCTTCGCGCTTTCCGCACTCTCGGGCCAGCTCGCCGACACCTATGACAAGGCGCGCATCATCCGGATCGTCAAGACGGTCGAGATCGGCATCATGCTGTTCGGCGGCGCCGGCATCTATGTCGCGAAGATGGGTTATACCAACATCGGCATCGGCATGATGCTCGGCGCGGTGTTCATGCTCGGCACCCACTCGACCTTCTTCGGCCCGATCAAATACGCGATCCTGCCCCAGCATCTGAAGGATGACGAAGTGCTCGGCGGCACCGGCCTGGTCGAGGCCGCGACCTATCTCTCGATCCTGCTCGGCACGGTGATCGCCGGCTGGGTCTCGGTCGAGACCGCCGGGTTCCTGACCCTCGCGGTCGCCGCGATCGGCTGGTTCACCGGCCGCCTCGTGCCCCCCGCGCCGCGCGCCGGGCCGATGCTCGAGGTCAACTTCAACCCGATCACCTCTTCGTGGCGTCTGGTCGGCGCGACGATGCACATCCCGCGCCTGTTCCTGGCGATCTGCGCGATCAGCTTCTTCTGGACAATCGGATCGGTGCTGATCGTGATCTTCCCGCCGCTCGCCAAGAACCTGCTCACCGCCGACGAGCGCGTCGCCAGCCTGATGATCGCAATCTTCTCGGTCGGCGTGGCGATCGGCTCGCTCATCATCAACGCCATGCTCAAGGGCAAGATCTCCGCCAAATACTCGCCGATGTCGGTGATCCTGATGGCGGTGATCGTCGGCATCCTCTCGGTCGAGGCGCGCTTCTGGGTGCCGGCGCCCAATGGCGGGCTCTATGGCGTGGTCGAATTCATGAAGATGCCGCAGGCGTGGCTGCTGCTGCTGACATTGATGGGGATCTCGATCACCGGCGGCATGTTCGTGGTGCCGCTCTACGCCTTCCTCACCACCACCGTGACCAAGGACCAGACCGCGCGCACCGTCGCCGCCAACAACATCGTCAATGCCGGCGCGATGACCGTGGGCGCGATCGCGGTGATCGCGATCACCGCTGCGGGAGTCGGGCCAGAGGACATGTTGCTGCTGGTGTGCGGGATGTGCGGCATCTCCGCCTGGATCGCGCAGAAGCTGCATCTCGCCTGCGACTAGCAGGCCCCCGGGCGAGCGCCGACTTCAGAGGAAGAAGGTGTAGAAGCAGACGAAGAAGGCGCAGTAGCTCAGCACGAAGAGCTTGAGGTCGCTGTCGTCCTCGCGCTTGCGCACTTCGGCGCGGATCGCGGGCAGCGTGGCCCGGAACGGGTGCCCTTCCGGGGGGCGGCCGAGGATCGCCTGGCGTCGCATCGCCGACAGTTAACGACCTGTTTACGATTTCGACCATCATGGATGATGGTTAACGCCGTCTAAATTCGGGACATCCGCGCCGTGGCGCGCGCAAACGAAAAAGGGCGGCTCGCGCCGCCCTTGTCACATTCCGTTGGAAGAGGATGGTGGAGCCGAGGGGGATCGAACCCCTGACCTTCGCAATGCCATTGCGACGCTCTCCCAGCTGAGCTACGGCCCCATCCGTTCCGGGAAGGCGATGGCCTCTAGCAGCCATCGCGTGCTTTGCAACCGGGTTTTTTCCGGCTGCTCAGCTTTCGTCGTCGTCGTCGCCGGTGTCGACGCCCAAGTCGTCGTCGCCGCCCAGATCGACATCGTCGTCGGGCGAGCCCTCGGCGTCCTCATCGACGTCCAGATCCTCGTCGCCGAGATCGGCATCGTCCTTCTTCTTGTCGACCTCGGCCTTCACTACCTCGAACGGCAGCGGCTGCTTCGACTTGAGGATCGGCTCGGGATCCCAGGCCGTGCCGCAGCTGATGCAAGTGACCGGCTCGTCCTTGGTCAGGTCATAGAAGCGCGTCGCGCATTTCGGGCAGGTCCGTTTCGTGCCCCATTCCGGCTTCACCATGTGCCGCTCTTGCCTTTTCTTCGATTTCCAGGGTGGCGAGGATTTGTATCCCCGTTTGAAGTGGCGGGCGCCTTGCCATAGCGCAAGCCCCCTGTCAAAGCCGCCGCCGATGAGCGTCGCAACACCCCTCCCCCTCGCCATTTCCGCCCGCGGCCCGGTGCGCGGCAACCTGACCGTCCCCGGTGACAAGTCGATCAGCCACCGCTCGCTGATGTTCGCCGGACTCGCCGTCGGCGAAAGCCGCATCGAGGGGCTGCTGGAGGGTGAGGACGTGCTCGCCACCGCCGCCGCGATGCGCGCGATGGGCGCGACGATCGAGCGCCGCGGCGACGGCGTGTGGCACGTCTGGGGCGTCGGCGTCGGCGGGCTGCTCCAGCCCGAGACCGCGCTCGAGATGGGCAATTCGGGCACTTCGACGCGGCTGCTGATGGGGCTCATCGCCAGCCATCCGATCACCGCGACCTTCACCGGCGACGCCTCGCTCTCGAAGCGTCCGATGGGGCGGGTGATCGACCCGCTGTCGCAGATGGGCGCCGACTTCACCGCGAGTCCGGGCGGCCGCCTTCCGCTCACCATGCGCGGGCTCTGCCCCGCGGTGCCGATCGAATACACGCTTCCGGTCGCCTCGGCGCAGGTCAAGTCGGCAGTGCTGCTCGCCGGACTCAATACGCCGGGCCTCACCCGCGTGATCGAGCCCGTTCTCACGCGCGACCATAGCGAGCGCATGCTCGCCGGCTTCGGCGCCGAGTTGACCGTCGAAGAGACGCCGCAGGGCCGAATCATCTCGATCCGCGGCGAGGCCGAGTTCGATCCGCAACATATCATCGTACCCGGCGATCCCTCCTCCGCCGCCTTCTGGATGGTCGCCGCGTCGATCGTGCCGGGCTCGGACATCACCATCGCCAATGTCGGGCTCAACCCGACGCGCACCGGCCTCACCACCGCGCTGCGCATGATGGGCGCGGACATCGTCGAACTCGATCCGCGCATCGTCGGCGGCGAGCCGGTCGCCGACCTGCGCGTCCGCCACGCCCCGCTGAAAGCGATCGAGGTTCCGCACGATCTCGCGCCCAGCATGATCGACGAATACCCGGTGCTGTTCGTGGCGGCCGCCTTCGCCGAGGGGCGCACCGTCGCGCGCGGCGCGGAGGAGCTTCGCGTCAAGGAATCGGACCGCATCGCCGCGATGGTCGCCGCGCTCCGGCCTAACGGGGTCGCGCTCGAGGAATATGAAGACGGCCTCGCCATCACCGGCACCGGCGGCGAACTCATCCCCGGCGGCGCTCCGGTCGCCTCGAAACTCGACCACCGTATCGCGATGAGCATGGCGGTGGCTGGACTCGGCGCGAAGGCCGAAGTGAGCATCGACGACGTCTCGCCGGTGGCCACCAGCTATCCCGGCTTCTTCGCAACCCTCGATTCGCTCACCGGCCGGACCCACGCATGATCATCGCCGTAGACGGACCCGCCGCATCGGGCAAAGGCACCATCGCCCGCGCCCTCGCGCGCCACTACGAACTCCCCCACCTTGACACCGGCCTACTCTATCGCGCCGTCGCCGCGACGGTGCTGCGCGAGGAGCTGGACCCCGAGAAGGAAGCCGATGCGGTCGCCGCGACAGGCTTCGACGACCTGCTGCTCGCCGACGAATGGCTGCGCACCGACGAGGTCGGTAAAGTCGCCTCGATCGTCTCCGCGCATCCGCTGGTTCGTGCCGCCTTGCTCCAGCGCCAGAAGCGCTTCGCCCAGCAGCCCGGCGGCGCGATTCTCGACGGGCGCGACATCGGCACGGTGATCGCACCCGATTCCGACGCCAAGCTTTTCGTCAAGGCCACGCCCACGATCCGCGCCCAGCGCCGCCACGCCGAGCTCCGCCGCAACGGCATCATGGCCAGCCTCGACAAGGTGCTCGCCGACATCCGCGCACGTGACGAGCGCGATACCAAGCGCACCGATGCCCCGCTGATCGCCGCGCCCGACGCCGCGGTGCTCGACACCAGCTTCCTCTCGATCGAGGCGGCGGTGGAGAAGGCGATCCAGCTGGTCGAGAGCCAGCGCGCGAAGAAGGCCGCGGCCGCACGCTGATCAGCGGGTCGGCGGCGCCCCCTGCCCTTCGCGTGCCTGGATCGCCAGGAACTGCTCGAGCAGCGCCACGCGCGTCGCGATATCCTTGCGATAGGCGGCGTCGTGCGGCGCCAGCGCCAGCGCCCGCTTCCACCACGGCAACGCCGCGGCGAACTGCCCGGTGCGGACATGTGCGAGGCCGTAGAAAAAGGCCGGCCCCGGATGCTTCGGCGCCAGCGCCACCGCACGCCGGAACGCGACGCCGGCAGCCGGCGACACGGTCCGTCCGTCGGCCTCGACCAGGGTCATGCCGTACCAGGTCCACAGCGCCGCGTCGCCCGGTGAGGATCGCACCCCGCCTTGCATCAGCCTCGCCGCCCGCTCGGGGTCGCCACCGCGGACCAGCGCGTCGGCCGCGAAGAAATAGCCGTCGATATAGGTGAAGCGCCCGAACATCGCGCTGCGCAGGTCGCGCAGCATCGGCTCGTCGGGCCGTGCCTTCTTGGCCGCCGTGACCGGCGCGCCGCCAAGCTCGGGCCGCGCCTGCAGCGCATAGCCCGCCGCGCCGAGCATCAGCGCCGCGCCTGCGAATGACCACAGGGTCCGCGGCAGTCCGAGCAGCCACAGCAGCGCGAACGCCGCCACGCCGATCCCGCCGAGTGCGATCCAGCCCATCATCCGCGCCGCCTCCGCAAGGTCCCGCGAGCCAGCCACAGACCGGCCCCGAGCAGCAGCAGCGGCGCGAACCACAAGGGCGCGGTGGTCCAGCTCAGCGGCGGGTCGTAAGTCACGTAATTGCCATAGCGCTCGACCAGCCAGTCGCGCACCGCCGCCGGCTTCTCGCCCGCGGCGATCCGGGTCCGCACGATGCGGCGCATGTCGGCCGCCATATCGACGTCGCTGTCGGCGATCGACTGGCCCTGGCAGACTAGGCAGCGCAATGTCTCCATCAGCGCGGCCGCCTGCGCCTCCTCGGCGGCATCGGGCAGCTGCGCATAGCCGAGATCCGCGGGCGCGCCCGCCGCCAGCGCGAGGGCCAGCACCAGGCTCACTTCGCCGCCTCCAGCGCTGCGAGCAGCTTGGGCACGTCCTCCTCGCGGATATCGCCGATATGCTGCGCCGCGATCCGGCCTTGGCCGTCGATCACGAACGTCTCGGGCACGCCCGCCGAGCCGATGCCGATCTGCACCACCCGGTTGCGGTCATCGCCGATCCGGGCATAAGGATCGCCGTTGCGTGCAAGGAACGCCTTCACCGCATCAGGCGAGTCCTTGATCGCCACCGCGTCGATCTCGATGCCCGCCTGCCTGAGTTTCATCAGCTGCGGCGCCTCGGCGATGCACGGCACGCACCAGCTGGCGAACACGTTGAGCAACCGCGGTTTGCCGGTCGCGAGGTCGGCGCGGCTAAGGCCCGGCTTGCCCTCCACCATCGCCGGCAGGCTGAAGTCGGGCAGCGGCTTGCCGACCAGCGCCGACTTGACCACCGTCTCGCTCGGCCCGGTCAGCCGCCACGCCCCCAGCGCCACGACGACGAGGAACACGATCAGCGGCACCCAGATCGCCCAGCGCCTCACAGCTCCGCCTCCTCGCGCCGCTGCGCATTGCGCCGCTCGCGCCTGACGCGTCCAAGCAGCGAAAGCGCGCCGCCCAGCGCGATCAGTCCGCCGCCCAGCCAGATCAGCGTCACGAACGGCTTCCACCACAGCCGCAGCTGCCAGCGTCCCTCGGCGTCCTGCGCGCCCAGCACGGCATAGAGCTGCCCGTCGATCCGCGTCGAGATCGCCGCCTCGGCGGTGTCGGTCGGCGGCGAGGAATAATAGCGCCGCTGCGGCCTCAGCAGGAGCATCGGCCCGTCCACCGGCCCGCGCGACGCGGTCACGCGTCCCTCGACCGCCGACCAGTTGCTCCCGATCACCGGCGCGACGCCGTTGAGCACCACCCGCCACGGGCCGACATAATAGGGCTGGCCGTAGCGCGCCGCGACCAGCCGCTCGCTGGTGAAGGCGCTGTCCGCCGCCATCCCCGCGAGGCTAACCGCCACGCCGAAATGTGCGATCACCATCCCCCAGGTGAACAGCGGCGTGCGCAGCAGCCTGCGCTTCCACAGCGGTGCGAAGCTCGCCACCGCCAGCCCCGCGGCGAGCCCGAGTCCGACGATCTCCATCCATCCGATGCCGGGCGCAGCGGCGAAGGTCCCCGCCATCACCAGCACGGCCAGCGTCACCGGCACGGTCAGCTTGGTGAGCAGCGCGTTGAGGTGATCGCGCCGCCAGTTGAGCAGCGGCCCCGCCGCCATCGCCGCGACCAGTGCCAGCGCGATCGGTCCCGCCGCCTTGTTGAAAAAGGGCGGCCCCACCGAGAGCTGGTCGCCCATTGCCTGCGCGACGATCGGATAAAGCGTCCCGATCAGCACGATACCGAGAATCACGCTGAGCAGCAGGTTGTTGAGCACCAGCCCGCCCTCACGGCTCAGCAGGTCGAACCCCTGCCCCGCCTTCACCCGCCCGACCCGCAGGCCGTAGAGTGCCAGCGCCCCGCCGATATAGAGCGCGAGCAACACCAGGATGAAGCTGCCCCGCGTCGGATCCACCGCGAAGGCATGCACGCTGGTAAGGATGCCTGAACGCACCAGGAAGGTGCCGACCATCGACATCGAAAAGGCCACGACCGCGAGCATCAGCGTCCACGCCCGCAACCCGTCGCGCGCCGCCAGTACGTTGACCGAATGCAGCAACGCGGTCGCCGCCAGCCACGGCATTAGCGAGGCGTTCTCGACCGGGTCCCAGAACCACCAGCCGCCCCAGCCGAGCTCGTAATAGGCCCAGTAGCTCCCCGCGGTGATGCCGATCGTCAGGAACACCCAGGCACCCAGCACCCAGGGCCGCATCGCCCGCGCAAACGCCGCGCCGACCTCGCGCGTCACCATCGCGCCGACCGCGAAGGAGAAGGCGATCGAAAGACCGACATAGCCGAAATAGAGCGTCGGCGGATGGAACGCCAAGCCCGGGTCCTGCAGCAGCGGGTTGAGCCCAAGCCCGTCGCGCGCGGGCGGATCGAGCCGGGTGAACGGGCACGAGGCGATCAGCAGGAAGGCATAGAAGCCGAGCGCGATGAACGCCTGCGCGCCCAGCGTCGCGGTCAGCGTCGCGCGGTCGAGCTTCTTCTCAAGCAGTGCGATCGCCGCGCCGGCCAGCGCCAGAACGGTTACCCAGAGCAGCATCGAGCCCTCGTGGTTCCCCCATGCGCCCGCGAACTTGTAGAGCCATGGCTTGGCCGAATGGCTGTTCTGCGCGACCAGCAGCACCGACATGTCGGATTGCAAGAACAGCACGATCAGCAGCCCGAACGACAGCGCCGCCAGCCCGCCCTGCACGATCGCCACCGGCCGCACCGCCGCGGCCAGTTCGTCCTGCTTGAGGCGCAGACCCAAAGCTGCCATCGCCAGCTGCATCAGCGCCATCGCCGCGGCGAACCACAGCGCCGCCAGCCCCGCTTCGGCGATCATTTAACCAGCGTGTCCGTGGAGGGCATCTTGTCGGCGATCTCGGGCGGCATGTAGCGTTCGTCATGCTTGGCGAGCAGATTGTCCGCGACGAAGCCGCCATCGGCCGTGAAGCTGCCTTCGGCGACCACGCCCGACCCTTCCTTGAACAGGTCGGGCGCAACGCCGGTGAAGCGCACCGGCACCTTCGCATCCTTGTCGGCCACGACGAAGCTCACCGTGATGCCGTCGGGCAACCGTTTGAGCGATCCCGTCTCGACCATCCCGCCGAGCCGCACCGCCTTGCCCACGGGCGGGTTCTTGGTCGCGAGGTCGCTTGGCGTGTAGAAGAACGCGGCCTGGTCCTTGAGCGCCGAGAGCGCCAGCCCGCTCGCCCCGCCGATCGCGGCGAGCGCGGCGAGGCCCAGGAACAGCCGCTGATGCTTGCGCTTCATCGCCGGTCTCGCAGCGCGTCGGCCGCGCGCTCGGCGCGGCGCATCTCGAGCCAGCTCGCCAGCGAGATCCCGCCGACGCCGGCGACGACTACCGCATAGGCGGCGAGGATGAACGGCCAGTGGTTCATGCCGTCATCCGCCGCAACCGCGCCTCGACGCGCTGGCTGGCCAGCGCTGCGCGCATCCGCATCAGCACGATCCCGCCGAACATCAGGCTGAACCCGGGCAAGGTCAGCAGCAGCGGCCACAGCATCGAATCGTCGATGGTCGACTGAGTCAGCGTCAGGCTCTGCCCCTGGTGCAGCGTGTTCCACCACACCACCGAATAGCGGATCACCGGCAGCAGCACCGTACCCGCAATCCCGAACAGCGCCGGGATTCGCCCGTCGCCGCCACGCTCGCGGTCGGCGCGCTCGAGCGCGATCCAGGCGACATAGACGAAGAACAGCAGCAGCATGGAGGTCAGCCGCCCGTCCCATTGCCACCAGGTACCCCAGGTCGGCCGCCCCCAGATCGATCCGGTGATCAGGCACAGGGCGGCGAACACCGCTCCAACCGGCGCGATCGCGCGCGCGGCGATGCTCGCCAGCGGATGCCGCCACACCAGGTAGGCGAAGCAGGCGATCGCCAGGCTGGTCCAGCCGCCCATCCCCAGCCACGCGCTCGGCACATGGATGTAGAGGATGCGCACGCTCTCCTTCTGGAGATAGTCGGCGGGCGTCTGCGTGAGCCCGCCCCAGGCGCCCGCGAGCACGAGCGCCAGCCCGCTCCAGAACAGAATGGGGGTCAGCGGTCGCGCGATCTTGAGGAAGCGCGTGGGATTGGCGAGTGCGTGGATCACGGCGTTTGGCCGCCTTTAGGCGGATTCGCCGCCCAAGTCCAAACCCGATCGCTATCCGGCGGCGGTCTTTGCCTGCTGGCGTTTGGCGAGTGCTGTGGTCGCCTTCTTCACCGCCGCCTTTGCCGCCTTGGGCGCCTCGCCATCCAGCGTATCACGCTTGATCACTTCATTTGCCAGAAGCACGCGCAACTCTTCCTCGCTGGTGCGCACACCTTCGAAGAGACGGCGGAGCTCCCTTTTCAGCGCACCCACCATCGTGTCGCTCAAAAGCATCTCAGCCAGGACGTAGCGATTTAATATCTGCGCCTGACGATGAAATTCCTGCAGCGCATCCGTGCTGATGCTCTCGCGGCAGAGCATGAACAGCTTCGCTAGATCGTCGCCCGACCGGCCCGACAGCGCGCCCATGTCGAAGCAATAAACCTCCTCCCAATCGATTGGCTGGGAAAAGCGGATACGGTAAATTTTCCACATGATCGCGTTCGTCAGGATGATCCATTCGATGCCCTGATGCGCGCCATAGTTCACCGCCTGCCTCAGGTGGTTGTCGTTGAGCGAAGTTCCTGCCGACTTGACTTCCGCGAGGTAGTGCACCTTGCCCTCGACCTTGATCGCAAGATCACAAAAGGTGCCCCGAATCTGCTGTTCGCTCGTCAGTTCGGTATATTTGTCATAGCCGAAGATGTCGGTCAGCATGTCCTTGATGACGGTAACGGTATCCGCCTCGGATATATCTCGCTCTGCCAGTTTGCGGACGATTGGCTGGTACCGTTTCAGCGTGAGGACAAGGCGATCCTGCACCTTCTTCGGAATCTTGACCGACGACATCCCATCCCCCTTTTTCAAGGAAAAGGGGCATCAAATACTCGATAAGTCAAGTTGAGGCGCCTGTTTCTCAGGCGACGAGCTTCTCGAACTCGCCCTCGGTCAGCGGGATCTGGAATTCGAGGCCGGCCTCGAAGTCGCTGGCCCATGCCACCCGCGCCGCCCAGTGTCCGAGATGCGGCAGCGTCAGCCAGATCATCGAATCGCGGCGCAGCGCGGAGAAGGTCTCGATCCTGGCGCCGTGGATCGACAGATCCACGACCTTGCACAGCGCACGGTCGAGCCCGCCGCGGCCGACCTTCGCATCGAGCGAGACCGGCGCACGCGGGGAGCGCCGCCGGCCGAGCACCGCGGGTTCGAATTCGGCTGCAAAGCTGCGTCCCGACGTCATCATCGGGCAAGCCTAGGCGGCGATGGCTAATGGCGCGTTAACGCCGCCAGCCCGCATGCCTCACTTCTTGTTGGAGAGCGAAAGCCCGCCGAAACGCTTGTTGAAGCGCGCCACCTGGCCGCCCGTGTCGAGCATCTGACCACGGCCGCCGGTCCAGGCCGGGTGCGCCAGCGGATCGATGTCGAGCTGCATCGTGTCGCCTTCCTTGCCCC
>NZ_JBCNMA010000097.1:0-12982 GCF_039595165.1 Sphingomonas sp. | reverse complement strand
CGCGGAACTCGGCGACCGCCGCCGACAGCTCGGGATCGTCCGCGCCCAGGGCGTCGAGTTGCTCGGCATAGTGAAGGTCGATCTCGGTCTCGACCGCCACCGTGCACGCCATCGCCGCCGCCGGCCCGAGCGCCGCGGTCGCGGCGCCGAGCGCGAAGCCCGCGGCGTTCCACACCGGCTGCAGCGCGGTCGGCCGCACGCCGCGCTCGGCGATCAACGCGTCGAAGAAGGCGCGGTGCCGCTCCTCCTGGTTGGCCATCCCGGAAATCGCGCGGGCCATGTCGTGCCGGTCGCCCATCACGGCGAGCTGCCCGGCATAGATGCGCGTCGCGCCATATTCGCCGGCCTGGTCGACGCGGATCATCGACCCGATATCGGGCCGGGGATCGCCGGGCTTCCACCTCATCGGCGCTGCTTCCTGAGCATCAGCATCGCGATCACCAACGCACCACCAAGCGAAAGGATCGCATTCCAGCCGGCGAGCGAGATGCCGAGGAAATGCCACGGCGCGACGTCGCAGCGCACCAAGGGCGCGTTCATGATCGCATCGAGCGCATTGCCGCCGCCGAAATTGGTGGCGCAGCGGGTGAGGCCCTCCCACCAGCCATATTCCACCCCGGCATGGAAGGCGCCGATCGCACCGCTGATCGCGATGGCGAGCGTGGCGAGCCACACCAGCGCGCCGCGCGCGGGCTTCATCGCGAACGACAGCGCGGCGAGCGCGATCGCCGCGTAATGCGGCCAGCGCTGCCACATGCACATCTCGCACGGGAACAGCCCGCCGACATATTGGCTGTAGAGCGCCCCGGCCATCAGGCCGAGCGGCAGCAGCAGGGCGAGCGCCTGCGCGATGCGGCGGGGCGCCATCGCCTGACTCAGCGCTTCGTGCCGCTCTTGGGCGCGCCGCCCGCCGCCATCCGCGCCGGCGCCGAGGTGCGCGCGATCGTCTGCAGCGCGTAGTGGAGCTGGAAGTCCTCGACGCCCTGCTTCTTGAGCTCCTCGACCGTCGCGGCGAAGCGCGGGTCGGTCTTGGTGTCCTCCTCGAGGATCGAATTGTCGACCTTGGTCTCGTTGATCAGGTGGCGGCGCAGGTCGGCCTCGCGGAACACCGGCCGGGTCTTGTAATCCGGGTCGGAGAGCTGCGGCACCAGCAGGTCGGGCTCGATCCCGCCCTCCTGCACCGAGCGGCCCGAGGGGGTGTAGTAGCGCGCCGTGGTGAGGCGCAGCGCGGTGCGCGGCCCCAACTGGAGCAGGGTCTGCACCGAGCCCTTGCCGAAGGTCTTCTCGCCCAGCACCAGCGCGCGGTGATGGTCCTGCAGCGCGCCGGCGACGATCTCCGAGGCCGAGGCGGTGCCGGCATCGACCAGCACGACCAGCGGAAGCCCGCGCGCGAGATCGTCGGCCTTGGCGTACCAGCGCTCGATATCCGCCTTCTCGCGGCCGCGCTGCGAGACGATCTCGCCATGCGCGAGGAACGCGTCGGTCACCTCGATCGCCTGGGTGAGCAGGCCGCCGCCATTGGCGCGCAGGTCGATGACATAGCCCTTGGGCTTGCCGCCGAGCTGCTTCTCGATCGCAGCGATCCCGGCGCGCATGTCCGACGCGGTGCTGGCGGAGAAGGTGTTGATGTTGAGGATGCCGATGCCGTCCTTGACCTCCCACTTCACCGCCTTCTGGACGATGGTGTCGCGAGTCAGCGTGACGTCGAACGGCTTGTCGCGGCCGGGGCGGATGATGCGCAGCGTGATCTTGGTGCCCGGCTCGCCGCGCATCTGGCTGATCGCCTCGTCGAGCGTACCGCCATAGATCAGCTTGCCGTCGAGATGGGTGATGAAGTCGCCCGACTTGAGGCCGGCGCGCCAGGCGGGCGTGTCCTCGGTCGGGGTGACGATCTTGACCGCGCCGTCCTCCATCGTGACCGACAGGCCGAGACCGCCGTAATTGCCCTCGGTGGCGAGGCGCATATTGTCGAACGCGACCGCGTCGACATAGGAGCTGTGCGGATCGAGACTGGCGAGCATGCCGTCGATCGCGCCCTTGATCAGCGTCTTGTCGTCGACCTTCTCGACATAATCGGCCTTTACCCGGGCATAGACGTCCATGAACGCGTCGAGCTCGCGATAGCTCGACGTGTCGACGCTGGCCATGGCGCCGGTGGTGAGCGGGACGAGCGCCAGCGCGCCGACCGCGGCGGTGACCTGGAGGATAGGACGGATCATACGCTTACTTCCTGAGCAGTGCTTGGCGGCAAGATAGACCGGAAAGCCGTGGCGGCAAAGCGGCAAGGGCGCGGCGCGACGAGGATGCCGACAAATCCTCCCCCGCCAGAGCGAGGTGGCAGGCGCGGCCTGACGGAAGGGGGCGGATGCCAGAACGCCAGCGGTGTGCTTCCGCCCCCTCCGTCGCCTTTAGCGCTACCTCCCCCTGGCGGGGAGGATTGAACGAGAATCAGTCCAGCAACTGCGCCAGATCCACCGCATGGCCCTGTCGGCGCAGCTCGACGGTGATGCGCGGGGCGTCGCCTTGCGGCGCGCGGCCGAGCGGGGTGCCCTGCACCGGCGCGTCGCCGACTCGCACCAGCACGCGGTCGAGCCCCGCGACGAGCGAGGTCCAGCCGTCGCCATGGTCGAGGATGACGATGTTGCCGTAGCCGCGGAAGCGGCCGGCATAGACCACGCGTCCCGCGGCGGGGGCGACCACCTGCGCGCCGGCCCAGCTCGACAAGGTGAGGCCGCGCGAGCGCACCCCGGCGTCGGAGATTTCGCCGAGGCCGGTGACGATGCTGCCCGCGACCGGCAAGCGATAGGGCGGCGGGCCCTTTCGCGGCGCGGGCGCAGGGGCGGGGGCGGCCTCGTCCTCGCTCGCGGCCCCCGGGCGCGGCAGCGGACCGGGCAGCGCCTCCAGCGACTCGCGCGTCTCGGCGGCGGCGCCGAGCGTGTCCATCAACTCGACCAGGTCGCGCGCCTGCTCGCCGAGCGCGAGCGCGCGGTCGGATTCGAGCATCGCCTCGCGCCGGTAGCCGGTGGCGCGCAGCCGATGGTCGGCCTCCATCCGCACCAGCGCGAGCCGCTCCGTCTCGAGCCGCTCGCGCCCGTCGCGCAGGCTGCGCGCGGCGAGGTCGGCGCCCTCGCGCAGGCGACGGGTGCGCGCGATCTCGTTGCGGACGCCGGCGCTGCGCTCGCGCACCACCGGCGCGACGCTGCCCAGCACCGCGCGGACATGCACGATGTCGGCGGTCGAGCCGGGCTGGAGCAGTCCGAGCATCGCCGGGCGCCGCGCGAGCGACTGCAGCGCCGCGATCAGCCGCGCGATCGGCCCCTGCTGAGTCTCCAGCCGTCCGCGCTGCGCGGCGAGCAGCCGGTCGACGATCGCGACGCGGGCGCGGGCGGCGGTGATCTCGGCTTCGGCGGCCGCGATGCTCGCCGCGACCGCGGCTTCGCGCGCCTTGGCACGGCGCGCTTCGTCGCGCTCGCCCGCCGCCGCCCGCTGGAGCCGCTTGGCGCGCGCCTCGGCCTCCTTGGCCGCCTGGTTCGCGGCCTTGAGCCGGCCCTGCTGGGCGACGAGGTCGGGCGCCTGCGCGGGCAACGCGGTGAGGCCTGCGAGGGCGAGGAGCAGGGCGGCAATGGCGATGATGGCCCAGCGCATCCGGTCAGCCTTCGCGGTGATAGGGGTGGTTGGCGAGGATGCTGGTCGCGCGCCACAACTGCTCGGCGAGCATCGCGCGCGCCATGAGGTGCGGCCAGGTGGCGCGGCCGAACGCGATCAGCAGGTCCGCCTCCGCCCGCTCGGCGTCGCCGAACCCGTCCGCCGCGCCGATCAGGAAGCGCGTCTCGCGCACCCCGTCGTCGCGCCACGCCTGAAGCCGCTCGGCGAGCACGCGCGAGGGGAGGTTCTCGCCCTTTTCGTCGAGCATCACGCGGCGGGTGCCGGGCTGGAGCTCGGGCAGCTTGCCGCCGGTGTCGGGCAATTCGGTGATTCGCGTCGGCCATGTGACGCGCTTCATATAGCGCTCGACCAGCTCGGCCTCCGGCCCACGCCCGATGCGCCCGCGCGCCACGATATGAAGGAGCATGATGTGTTAGGCTAAGGTCCCGTTCGCCCCGAGCTCGTCGAAGGGCTGCGCTTCTCCATCGCAAGGAAGCAAGGCAGGGCTTCGACGGGCTCAGCCCGAACGGGAAGAGGTGATGTGGCCACTCAAGCGTTGCCGACGGGCGGCGCGTCTCCGAACGCCCACATCCGCTCGAGATTGTAGAAGGTGCGGACCTCGGGCCGGAACAGATGGACGATCACGTCGCCGGCGTCGATCAGCACCCAGTCGGCGGTGGGCAGCCCCTCGACGCGCGGGTTGCGGCCGAACTCCGCCTTGATCTTCTCGGCCAGCTTGTTCGCCATCGACGCGACCTGACGGGTCGAGCGGCCCGAGGCCACGACCATATAGTCGGCGATGCTGCTCTTGCCGGCGAGCGGGATCGAGACCGTTTCGACCGCCTGATCGTCGTCGAGCGAGGTCAGGACGAGCTGGTGGAGCGCCTCGGCCTCGTCCAGGTTACCCTGCGGCTGGGGCGTACGCGAAACATGGGGCGATGCGTTCAAGGGGGCTCCTAGCGTCTCGTGACGCGCGTGCTGTGATGTGGGGACGGCGCATAACGCCGGTGCCAGGCAGGGTCGGCGGCGCGCAGGCGGGTCGCCGAAGTCGGGTCGGGGCGGAAGCGCAACAGCACCAGGGCCGGCAAACTCCACTTCGTCCAGTTCTTCGCCTGGCCTGCGGGCCGCACAAAGCGCCGCAGCCAGCCCATGGCAGGACTTGCATGGGCGTCGCGATCATAACCCGGCCGCGCGATCACCGCAATCGGAACCTGTCGCGCGATATGGCGCCAGCCCTTCCACTGGTCGAATTGCGCCAGGTTGTCGGCGCCCATCAGCCAGATGAAGCGATGCTTGGGATAGAGCCTCGGCAGCTTGGTCAGCGTGTCGACGGTGTAGCGCGTCTTGAGCCGCTTCTCGACCGCGGTGGGGCGGATCGGCGCATGCCGCGCCATCGCCCGGGCGGAGGCGATGCGCGCGGCGAACGGGGCCATGCCGGCGCGCTCCTTCAAGGGATTGCCGGGCGAGACCATCCACCATATCTCGTCCAGCCCCAGCGCGCGCAACGCGTGAAGCGAGATCGCGCGATGCCCGCGATGCGCCGGGTTGAACGACCCGCCGAGAAGCCCGATGCGCTTCAAGGACTTAGGGTCTGAACCCAGTTGGAACGAGGTCGAGACGGAGCGGATTTTGGCGCCAGGCCAGGAGCAAGGAGGGAGCGATGGGGTTCCATCGTGACCGACGCGCGACGCCGCATGGCGCCAAAAGACGCCCGCCGCTTCGCGGTCGCCCATGGAAGGCCGCCGAACAGCGTCGCTTGCTTGCGCGTAGCGCTGCTACGCGACTGCGCTGCGCTCCTTGTCGGCGGCCTTCCATGGGCGATCTCGATCCTCGTTCCAACTGGGTTCAGGCCCTAATCTGTCCGCTCCCGCGCACCACCCATTTATAGGTCGTCAGCCCCTCGAGCGCGACCGGGCCGCGGGCGTGGAGGCGGCCGGTGGCGATGCCGATCTCGGCGCCCAGCCCGAACTCGCCGCCGTCGGCGAACTGAGTCGAGGCGTTCCACATCACGATCGCGCTGTCGACGCCGTTGAGGAAGCGCTCGGCCGTGGCCGCGTCCTCGGTGACGATCGCGTCGGTATGGTGCGAACCGTGCGCGGCGATGTGAGCCATCGCGCCGTCGACGCCGTCGACTTGCTTCACCGACAGGATCGAGTCGAGATATTCGGTGTCCCAGTCCTCGGCATTGGCCGCGAGCGCGCGCGGCTCGATCCCGCGGATTTCCGCATCGCCGCGCACTTCGCAGCCGGCGTCGATCAGCGCGGAAAGGATCGGCGCGGGATCGGCGAAGGCCTGGTCGATCAGCAGCGTCTCGGTCGCGCCGCAGATGCCGGTGCGGCGCATCTTGGCGTTGACCGCCAGCTCGCGCGCCATCGCCGGGTCGGCGGCGCCGTCGACATAAGTGTGATTGATCCCGTCGAGATGCGCGAGCACGGGCACGCGGGCTTCCTCCTGCACGCGCGCGACGAGGCTCTTGCCGCCGCGCGGCACGACCAGGTCGATCGCCCCTTCGGCCCGCAGCATCGCGCCCACCGCGGCGCGATCGGTGGTCGGCACGAGCTGGACGGCATCGCCGGGCAGGCCGGCAGCCTCGAGGCCCGCGGCGAAGGCGGCGTGGATCGCGCGGTTGCTGTGCGCCGCCTCGGAACCGCCGCGCAGGATCGCGGCGTTGCCGCTCATCACGCAGAGCGCCGCGGCGTCGGCGGTGACGTTGGGGCGGCTCTCGTAGATGATCCCGATCACCCCGATCGGCACGCGCACGCGGCTGAGCTCAAGCCCGTTGGGCCGCTCGCTGCGGCTGATCACCTCGCCCACCGGATCGGTCAGCGCCGCGACCGCCTCGACCCCCGCCGCCGCGCCTTCGAGCCGCGCGGGATCGAGCCGCAGCCGGTCGAGCAGCGCCCCGGACAGGCCGTTCGCCTCGCCCGCCGCGACGTCCTGCGCGTTCGCCGCGAGGATCGCCTCCGCCTGGGCGCGCATCTCCGCCGCGGCGGCGCGCAGCCCCTCGGCCTTGCGCGGGCTCGACAGACCGGCCAGCGTCACGGCGGCGGCACGGGCGCGCGCGCCCATGTCGGCGATGAGGGCTTCGGGCGAGGTCTGCGTCGTCATGTCCATGGCCATTGGGCTATCACGGCGCCGCGCGAAAGTCCCTATCGCCTCGGCTTTCGCGGTTTGTTAGGTGAGCTTTCATGGGGGAATTCGACGCAGCCGGAGAAGTGGTCAGCGGGGCGCTGTGGGGCCGCGCGGTCGAGAGACGGCACGGCGAGGGCCATGGCGACGGCGAGCATGGCGGCATCTGCCTCAATTGCGGCACCCGCCTGCTCGGGCCGCACTGCCACCGCTGCGGCCAGGCCGGCCATGTCCACCGCACGATCGGCGCGATCGGGCACGAGATCCTGCACGGCGTCGTCCATTTCGAGGGCAAGCTGTGGAACACCTTGCCGCTGCTGTTCTTCCGCCCCGGCGAGCTGACCCGCCGCTACATCCATGGCGAGCGCGCGCGCTTCGTCTCGCCGATGGCGATGTTCCTGTTCTCGGTCTTCACGATGTTCGCGGTGCTCCAGATCATGGGCATCTCGCCGCCGGCCGAGGTCGGCACCGCGGCGCAGTTCGAGCAGGGCCTGACCTTCGCGCGCCGGAACACCGAAAGCGCGATCGCCGACGCGAAGGAATCGCGCGCCAGGGCCGAACCGGGCAGCGAGCGCGCGAAGAAGCTCGACAAGCGTATCGCCGGGCTCGAGCGCGACCTCGACGAGCTCGAGAAAGTGCCGCTCTCGCTCAGCCGGGCGAGCGGCAAGGGCCTCGATTTCAAGACCGGCTGGAAGCGGCTCGACAAGGGGATCGAGAAGGCCAACCACAATCCCGGCCTCGCGCTCTACAAGCTCCAGACCAACAGCTACAAGTTCAGCTGGGCGCTGATCCCGCTGTCGATCCCGTTCGTGTGGCTGCTGTTCTTCTGGAAGCGCAAGTTCAAGGGCTACGACCACGCCGTGTTCGTGACCTATTCGCTGTCCTTCATGTCGCTGCTGGGGATCCTGCTGACGATCGGCGGCGGGCTCGGCGTCACATCGGACATCATCGCGCCCCTCGCGCTGCTGATCCCGCCGCTGCACATCTATTTCCAGATGAAAGGCGCCTATCGCCTGCGCGGGTGGAGCGCGCTGCTGCGCACCTTCGTCCTGCTCAACATGATCACCTTCATCGTGGTGATCTTCGCGCTGTTGCTGCTCGGGCTCGGGCTGCTCGGCTAGCGGCAGGGGTATCGCTTCATCATCATCGCATAGAAAGCGGTCTTGACGCTCATCCCGCGCTTCGCCGGCGGGATCGCGTTGAACTCGGCCATCACCTCCTTGGCGCCGAGCGTCGCCTTGCCCTTGGGCGGGGGACAGCTGTGCGGGGTGCGGCCGGCCTTGCGCGCGGCGGTCAAATCGGCGCGATAGGCATCGGCGACGCTCTGCACCTCGGCGCGCAGCAGCTTGATGTCGGGCGAGCCGATCGCGAGGAAGCCCTTGGCCTTGAGCGCGTTCGCCTTGGCCAGGAACTGCGCGACGCTCATCGCCTGCGCGCTCGCGGGCAGTGCGATCAATAGTGCGGCGATCATCCAGCGCTTCATCGAGAGTCCTCCGGAACCGCTCGCTAGATTGCGATTATGGCCGGTTGTTGACGCTTCACAGCGGCGCGGCGCCCGCTAAAGTCGCGCCGATTTGACGGGGGGTTAGGCATGATCATCGGCATCGACCTCGGCACCACGAACAGTGCCGCGGCGGTCTGGCGCGACGGGGAAGCGGTGCTCGTGCCCAATCGGCTCGGGCATGTGCTGACGCCGAGCGCGGTCAGCATCGGCGACGATGGCGAGGTGATCACCGGGCTCGCCGCGCGCGAGCGGATGGCGAGCCACCCCGAGGTCACCGCCACCGCGTTCAAGCGCTATATGGGCACCCGCCGCACCGCGCGGCTCGGCAAGCGCGAGTTCACCCCCGAGGAGCTGTCCGCGCTCGTCCTGCGCAGCCTCAAGGCCGATGCCGAGGCGTTCCTGGGCGAAGAGGTGCTCGAGGCGGTGATCACCGTCCCCGCCTATTTCAACGACAAGCAGCGCAAGGCGACGCATCGCGCCGGCGAGCTCGCCGGCCTCAAGGTCGAGCGGCTGGTCAACGAGCCGACCGCCGCCGCGCTCGCTTATGGCATCCACCAGCTCGCGGACGAATCGCGTTTCCTGGTGTTCGATCTTGGTGGCGGCACGTTCGACGTGTCGATCGTCGAAATCTTCGAGGGGATCATCGAGGTGCGCGCCTCGACCGGCGACAATCACCTCGGCGGCGAGGATTTCAACGAATTGCTCGTGACGCTGATGCGCGAGGCCCATGCCGAAGCGTTCGGCGAGGCCGGGCGCGGCGACGATCCGCTCCACCAGAAACTGCGCGAGACCGCCGAGCGCGCGCGCCGGGCGCTGTCCAGCGGGCACGAGGCCGAGATGCGCCTCGTGTGGAACGGCGCCGAGTACCGCCACACCGTGACCTCGCAGGCGTTCGAGGAAGCGGCCAAGCCGCTGATCGACCGGCTGCGCGAGCCGGTGCTGCGCTCGATGCGCGATTCGGGGATCAAGAGCGCCGAACTGAGCGAGATCATCCTGATCGGTGGTGCGACGCGCATGCCGCTGGTGCGCAGCGCGGTCACGCGCATGTTCGGCCGCTTCCCCAACGCCACGGTCAACCCCGACGAGGCGGTGGCCCTGGGCGCGGCGGTGCAGGCCGGGCTCAAGTCGCGCGACGTCGCGCTCAAGGAAGTCGTCGTCACCGATGTCTGCCCTTATTCGCTCGGCGTCGAGCATTCGCGGCGGCTGCCCGGCGGCGGGATCGAGGACGGGCTGTTCGCGCCGATCATCGAGCGCGGCACGGTGATCCCGGCGAGCCGCATCCACAGCTTCGGCACGATGCACGACAACCAGACCAAGGTCGATTTCGGCATCTTCCAGGGTGAGGCGCGGCTGGTCCGCGACAATGTCGAGATCGGCCGCACCTCGGTGCGCGTGCCGCGCGGGCCGGCGGGGCAGCAGGTCGATGTACGCTTCTCCTACGACGTCAGCGGGCTGCTCGAAGTCGACATCATCGTCCCCCAGACCGGCGAGACGGTTAGCCTGACGATCAACGACGGCATGGCGGGGGACGAGAAGGCACTGGACAAGGCGCGCAAGTCATTGGCGGCGCTGAAAGTGCATCCGCGCGACGAGGCGGAGAACAAGGCGGCGATCGCGCGCGGCGAGAAATGCTTCGAGAATTTCCTCGGCGAGCAGCGCTATTGGGTGGGCGAGGTGCTCGGCCGGTTCAGCGCCGCGCTCGAGACCCAGGACCCGCGCACGATCGAGGCGGCGCGCAGGGAATTGCACCAGGCGCTCGACACGCTCGAGGGTGAAACCTTCCTGTGAGACCTCGTTCGCCGTTGCCCCTGCCCGCCGTCATCCCCGCGAAGGCGGGGATCCATTCTGGCTGGCATATCGAACGAGCGGCACCGGCAGCGGCAATGGATTCCCGCCTGCGCGGGAATGACGAAATGGGGCGGGTGGCCGCATGAAATCGTGGTGGCAGGTGCTCGGCATTCCGCGCAAGAGCGACCGCGCGGCGATCCGCCGCGCCTATGCGCGGAAGCTGCGCGTCACCCATCCCGAGGACGACCCGCAGGGATTCATGGTGCTGCGCGAGGCCTATGAGGCGGCGCTGCGCTGGGTCGAATATGATGTCGACTGGGAGGAGCCGGACGAGGACGAGGCGGAGCCCGTTCTTGCTCGCGAAGCGGTCGAAGCCCCGCCGAGTGCCGAGCCCGCGGTCGCCCTCTACGTCGCACCCGCGGAACCCGATCCGCTCGCCGAGGTGCGCGCGGCCGAGCAGGAAGAGCTGCGTCGCCGCACCGCCGCGCTCGATGCCGGGCTGCGCGGGCCGTGGCACGGCGATGCCGCGGCGCTGAAGTCGCAGCTCGCCGCGATCCTCGCCGCGCCCGCGCTGATCGAGATCGCAGTGCGCGATTCGGTCGAGCATTGGCTCGCCGACCTGCTCGCCGACACGATCCCGCGCAGCGACCATATACTGCGCCCCGCGATCGACGCGTTCGGCTGGGAGGAGGAGGGCAACCACCCGCCCGGCGTGTGGCGCATCCTCGCGCGGATCGACGAATGGCGCGTGATCGAGGCGCTGCGCCGCGGGGATCATGCGCTGTCGGCCGGGTGGAACGCGCTGACCCGCGCCACGGCACCCGGCTGGCAACGGCGGATCGGCGCCTTGCGGCCGGGCATCGCCGCGCAAGTGCGGCAATTGTTCGATCTCGCCGACTATCAGGCGCCGGGAATCGCGCACAGCTTCGATCCCGGTGCGGCGGCGTGGTGGCGCGCGCATCTCGAAGCACCGCGCTTCGGCTTCGTCGATCTTCTCGTAATGCTGCTCGCCGCCGGACTTGCGCTGGGCCTCGCGTTCGGCGCGCAAACGCTCGCGGTGCGGGCGGGCGGCGCCGCCGCCGCACTGCTCGCGGGGCTGGCCTTTCCGGTCGTTCGGCTGCGGATCGTCGCGCCGTGGCGCGAGCGGCGCGAAATGGCGGACGAGCCCCCGGGCTGGCTCGCCGACGCCTGGCCTGCGCCGTGGCTGCTGGCCGCGCTGTTGCTGGTCGCGGTGCCGATCCAGCCATTGGTGGCGAGCGTGGCCGTGGCACTGGCAGCGGTCGCGGCGCTGTGGATGGCGGTTGCCGCCGGTCGCGAGCCGGCGATCGGCAACCCGATCTACAAGATCCTGTCCTTCGCTGTGCTGGCGGTGTTCGGCGGCGCGGCGTTCTTCGCGCTGTCGGATGCGGAAAAGCTGGCGCTCGGCGCGTTCGCCGCCGCATCGGGACTGATCGCCATGTCGGGCAGCGCGGGGCTGGCGGGGGCGCTGTGGCGGATCACCGCGCGGCCCGTCCTCGCCGCGCTGATCGTCACGCTGCTGCTGGTTGGCGGCGCCGTCATCCGCTTCCAGTTTCCCGACGCGCCGGAGCCGCTGGTGCCATGGGCCGCGGCAACGGTCGCCGGCATGGTGCTGCTCGCCGCGGTGAGCGACGTTGCCGATGGCAGCCCGGCGGTGCCGCTGCTGCCATGGGTGCGCTGGGCGCTGTGGGCCGCGCTGGTCTTCGCCGCGATCCTCTCGGCGCCGCAGGGCGAGCGTGCGGACGTCGTCCCGGCCGATCCCATGAAGCAGCTCGAGCAGCGCGAGCCGGGCTTCGCTGCCCTGAAGACGGGCAATCCCGGGCTCCACTCCGCCGTCGCGCTGCTCCGCCAGCAGCAGGCAGACCGGACCAAGACCGCCGCCGAAGCGGGACGCGAGATCGACCGGCTGGTCAACACCGCCTATCGCGAGCGGCTGCCGCGCGCGCCGGCGGCACTGCTCGCCGCGGAGATGGACATCCGCCTCGCCACGCTGCGCGAGTATCGCGCGCTCGACGTGGCGGCGTGCGCTTCAGGCGAAGGCGAGCGCAAGCCGCCGCCAATCAGCGAAAAGCTGCGCGAGCGGCACTATCGCCACGCCTTGCAGGTCGCCGGGAGCTGGCCGGCGAGCGCCGCCGATCTGGCGCGGGGGCGCGATATCCCGGCGGACGAGCTGCTCCGCGCCGCCGCCAACGGCGATGCGGCGAAGGCCGGGCGCCTGGGCGCGGCGATGGGGGGCAGCGACGTGAAGGCGAAGTGCGACGCGCGCATCGCCTTCCTCGAGGCGCTGGTCGCGCAGGACGATGCCGACATCGCCAAAACGATGCGGCCCGCGCTCATCGCGCGGGCCGGACCGGATTCAGCGAAGAGGTAGGATATACGACACCCCTGATCCTTCCCCGCCAGGGGAGGATTAGCTGTTGTGCCTCACGCCCCCTGCGGCGCCGGGTTCCCGAACGGACCCTTGGGCCGCCGCGTCTTGGGGATCGAGGTCCCCGCCGCCGCGACCGGGCCCTTGAGCGTCGCGGGATCGGGCCGGCCGATATCGCCGTCGGCGAGCAGCTTCTTGATCTCCTCGCCCGACAGCGTCTCATATTCGAGCAACGCGCCGGCGAGCTGGTGGAGCTGGTCGAGATGCTCGGTCAGCACCTCGCGCGCGCGGGCGAGGCCGCCCTCGACCGTCGACTTGATCTCATGGTCGATCAGCTGCTGAGTCTCGTTCGACATGTGCCGCGGCTGCGACGCCGAATAGCCGAGGAACGATTCGCCCTCGGGCTGGGCGTACTCGACCGGGCCGACCTTGTCCGACATGCCCCACTTCGTGATCATGTCGCGGGCGAGGCCGGTGGCGTACTGGATGTCGCCCGACGCGCCCGACGAGACCTTGTCGTAGCCGAAGAT
>NZ_JBCNMA010000096.1:0-13065 GCF_039595165.1 Sphingomonas sp. | reverse complement strand
ACGGACCTCGTCGCGGTTGCCGCCATTGGCTTGCTCGACCACCCGGTCGCCGGCATCGTCGACATAATAGATGTCGTCCTCGGTGCCGCCGGTCATCAGGTCCGCGCCGGTGCCGCCGTCGAGCACGTCCGCCCCGCCGTTTCCGGTCAGCGTGTCGTTGCCTCCACCACCGAGCAGGATGTTCGCCACCTCGTTGCCGGTCAACTCGTCCCAGTAGATCGACCCGGTGAGGTTCTCGATATTGTACAGCCGGTCGCCTTCGCTCGAATCGCCCCGCGCGCTGGTCGCCGCCTGGCCCAGCGTCACCGTCACGCCCAGCGCCGCGGTCGAATAGTCGACCGTGTCCTTGCCGGCCCAGCCGTCGAGCAGATCGGCGCCCGCGCCGCCGATCAGCGTGTCGTTGCCCTCATAGCCGTACAGCAGGTCGTCGCCGTCGCCGCCCGACAGGATATTGTTCAGCGCGTTGCCGCGGATCATGTTGGCCAGGTCGTTGCCGGTGCCGTTCAGCGCCCCGCCGGTGAGCGTCAGATGCTCGACATTCGCGCCGAGCGTGTAGCTCACGGAAGACTCGACCCGGTCGATGCCACCCTCGGCCAGCTCGGTGATGATGTCGCCGGCATGGTCGACGAAATAGGTGTCGTCGCCCGCGCCGCCGGCCATCGTGTCGGTGCCGGCGCCGCCGTCGAGCCGGTCGTTCCCGCTCCCGGAGCGCAGCACGTCGTTGCCGCCCAGGCCGTCCAGCACCGAATTGCCCGAACCGGCGGTGCTGTCGATCACATTGTCGAGATCGTTGCCGGTGCCGGCGGACCCGCCCGATCCGGTGAGCGTGAGATTCTCGACATTGGAGCCCAGCGTATAGCTGACCAGGCCGGTCACGACGGTGTCGACGCCTTCGGCTTGTGCCTCGACGACGATATCGCCGTTGCCGACCAGATAGGTATCGTTGCCGTCGCGGCCGATGAAGGTGTCGGCATCGGCCGTGCCGGCGAAGGTCTCGTTGCGCGCGCTGAGGTCGATCAGCTGCAGGCGGCCGACCGACGAATTGTCGAGCACGCTGATATAGCTGCCGTCAGCGGAGATGTGCAGCTGATCGCCATAGCCGATGTAGTTGTGCCAATCGGATCCGGTGACCGAGATGCGTTCGACCAGCGAGAAGTCCGAGACCCGGTACTTGTCCACGGCGCCCTGGTCGATCTGATAAACGTAGAGGTAAGTACCGGTTTCGTCGAACGTCAGGCCGTCGATGAAGTTGGAAGGCAGCGTGAAGAACCGCTGGAAGTCGAGATTGAGGTCGTAGACGGCCACCGTATAGTGGTAGAGATACTGCACCGCGAGCCCGGCCGCCTCGCTGACGGCCTGGATTCCCCACACGAATCCGCCGGACATGCCCTTGTCGAATTCATACGTGTCGCCACGCGCGACGATGCTCTGCGTGCGGTCGTCGTACAGATAGGATGGGCCGCTGGAAATTCCCGGCTCGCCGATCAGCGTGAGGTGATTGTCCTCGGTCAGCACCCATCGCGCGCTGCTGTATCTGACGGCGGAATCGAGGGGCGTGAATTGCCCCGTATCCAGATTGAGACGCTGAGCCGTCGGGCCGGTGATGATCGCCGTGTGCGCGTCAACGATCTCGACATCATGGAACGAATTGTTCGGAGCCATGTAATCCTGGACCGTTCCGGTCGCGGTTGAAACGCGATGGACGATCCCCGGCGTGCCACCCGCTCCGCTGGTCTTCTCGGCGACCAGAAGAAACGTGCCGTCCTCGGAAAGGCTCATTCCGCCAAGCGTCGTACCCACGTTCCAGGTCGTGATCAGGCCGTGCGTGGCGGTGTCGAAGACATCGATCTTGCCGTCACGCCGCGCAACATAGAGCAGCGATCCGTCGTTGTTGAACAGGGTGCTCGCTACGCCCGATGCTTCGAGCTGATAGGTGCTGTACGCATTCGTTCCAGTGAAAGTCGGCACATCATCCCCCGTTTTTGCCGTCATAGCGTCGGTGCGTTACATGGAGCAGCGCGGCCGGCAACCGCCCAAGCGTTTATTTCGCGCGCGACTTGCTCTGTTCCGGGAGAATGCGGGCGAAAATGACGCGGCGATGACATCTTCGCCGCGATTTGCACCGGAAACGCGACGTCCCCCTCGCAGGCGCGCACCCGCGCCCCTATCTCCCCACTAGCTTCCCCCAAAGAACAAAGCTAGAACTCACTCACTATGCTGACTCACATCTCCGTCCGCGGCGCGCGCGAGCACAATCTCAAGGGCGTGGACATCGACATCCCGCGCGACACGCTCACGGTCATCACCGGCCTGTCGGGCAGCGGCAAGTCCTCGCTCGCCTTCGACACCATCTATGCCGAGGGCCAGCGCCGCTACGTCGAGTCGCTGTCCGCCTATGCGCGCCAGTTCCTCGAGATGATGCAGAAGCCCAATGTCGAGCATATCGAGGGCCTGTCGCCCGCGATCTCGATCGAGCAGAAGACCACCAGCCGCAACCCGCGCTCGACCGTCGCGACCGTCACCGAGATCTACGACTATATGCGCCTGCTCTGGGCGCGCGTCGGCATCCCCTACAGCCCCGCCACCGGCCTGCCGATCGCCGCGCAGACCGTCAGCCAGATGGTCGACCGCGTCCTAGGCTTGCCCGAGGGGACGCGCCTCCTGCTCCTCGCCCCGGTCGTGCGCGGCCGCAAGGGCGAGTATCGCAAGGAGCTGCTCGAATGGCAAAAGGCCGGCTTCCAGCGCGTCCGCATCGACGGCGAGACCTATCTGATCGAGGAAGCCCCCGCGCTCGACAAGAAGTACAAGCATGACATCGAGGTGGTGGTCGACCGCCTCGTCGTGCGCGACGACATCGCCACCCGCCTCGCCGAAAGCTTCGAGACCGCACTCAAGCTCGCCGAGGGCTTGGCGTACATCGACCTTGTCGACACCACGGTCGACGAACTCCCCGGCAACCGCGTCGCCGAGGCCCCGCAGAAGTTCGTCGCGGAGACCAACGTCACCGGCGGCTCGATGAAGAACACCGGCGTCCCCGCCAACCGCATCGTCTTCAGCGAAAAGTTCGCCTGCCCCGTCTCCGGCTTCACCATCCCCGAGATCGAGCCGCGCCTCTTCTCGTTCAACGCCCCGCAGGGCGCGTGCCCGGCGTGCGACGGCCTCGGCGAGCGGCTGGTGTTCGACGAGGACCTCGTCGTCCCCAACCACGACCTTTCGATCAAGAAGGGCGCGGTCGTCCCCTGGGCCAAGTCCAACCCGCCATCGCCCTATTACATGCAGGTCCTCGGCAGCCTCGCCCGCGAGTTCGGCTTCAGCCTCGACACGCCGTGGCGCGACCTCCCCGGCGAGGTCCAGCTGATCATCCTCCACGGCACCGCCGGCAAGCCCGTCACGCTCACCTTCGTCGACGGCAAGAAGTCCTACGACGTCCGCAAGCCGTTCGAGGGCGTCATCGGCAACCTAAACCGCCGCATGCTCCAGACCGAGAGCGCGTGGATGCGCGAGGAGCTCAGCAAATACCAGGCCGCCCATGCCTGCGAGACCTGCCACGGCGCCCGCCTCAAGCCCGAAGCGCTGGCGGTCAAGATCGCCGGCCGCGATATCTCCAGCGTCACCCGCCTGTCGGTCACCGACGCGCTGCCCTTCTTCGCCAGCCTGCCGCAGGACCTCACCCCCCAGCAGCAGGAGATCGCCCGCGCGATCCTCAAGGAGATCGACGAGCGGCTCGGCTTCCTCAACAATGTCGGCCTCGACTATCTCAACCTCGACCGCACCAGCGGCACCCTCTCGGGCGGCGAGTCCCAGCGCATCCGCCTCGCCTCGCAGATCGGCAGCGGCCTCTCCGGCGTGCTCTACGTCCTCGACGAGCCCTCGATCGGCCTGCACCAGCGCGACAACGACATGCTGCTCGCCACGCTCCGCCGCCTGCGCGATCTCGGCAACACCGTGCTCGTCGTCGAGCATGACGAGGATGCGATCCGCACCGCCGACTATCTGATCGACATGGGCCCCGGCGCCGGCGTCCATGGCGGCGAGGTCGTCGCCCGCGGCTCGCTGGACGAGGTCCTCGCCACCGAAGGCTCAGTCACCGCCGACTATCTCAACGGCACCCGCCGCATCGAGGTCCCGGCCAAGCGCCGCAAGGGCACCGGCAAGAAGCTCACCGTCCACAACGCTACCGCCAACAACCTGACCGGCGTCACCGCGTCGATCCCGCTCGGCACCTTCACCTGCATCACCGGCGTGTCCGGCTCGGGCAAGTCGAGCTTCACCATCGACACGCTCTACGCCGCCGCCGCGCGCCAGCTCAACGGCGCGCGCGTCCTCGCCGGCAAGCACGACAAGATCACCGGGCTCGAGCATCTCGACAAGGTGATCGACATCGACCAGTCGCCGATCGGCCGCACCCCGCGCTCGAACCCGGCGACCTATACCGGCGCCTTCACCGCGATCCGCGACTGGTTCGCGGGCCTGCCCGAGGCGCAGGCGCGCGGCTACAAGCCCGGCCGCTTCAGCTTCAACGTCAAGGGCGGCCGGTGCGAGGCGTGCCAGGGCGACGGCGTGCTCAAGATCGAGATGCACTTCCTCCCCGACGTCTACGTCACCTGCGACGTCTGCCACGGCGCGCGCTACAATCGCGAGACGCTGGAGGTGAAGTTCAAGGGGATGAGCATCGCCGACGTGCTCGACATGACGGTCGAGGACGCGGTCGAGTTCTTCAAGGCCGTCCCCCCGATCCGCGACAAGATGGCGATGCTGGCGGAAGTCGGCCTCGGCTATATCAAGGTCGGCCAGCAGGCGACGACCCTGTCGGGCGGCGAGGCGCAGCGCGTCAAGCTCGCCAAGGAACTGGCGCGAAGGGCCACCGGCCAGACCCTCTATATCCTGGACGAACCCACCACCGGCCTGCACTTCGAGGACGTGCGCAAGCTCCTCGAAGTCCTCCACGCGCTGGTCGAGCAGGGCAATACAGTGGTGGTGATCGAGCACAATCTCGACGTCATCAAGACGGCGGACTGGATCCTCGACCTGGGGCCGGAAGGCGGCGTCAAGGGCGGCGAGGTGGTGGCCGAGGGCACGCCCGAGCAGGTGGCGAAGGCGCCGCGGAGTTATACGGGGACGTATCTCGCGCCGCTGCTGGAGCGGGGCAGGGTGGGGGAGCGTGTGGCGGCGGAGTAGTTACAGGCCTCCAATATAGCGGCGAATGAAGGTTGGTAAGTTTGCTGGATCGACCTCTTTCAATTGCGCTCCTGTCCTGTCGTAGTATCTACCCTCATAGTTGCTTGGGTCTTCTTGGCTTTGTATTTCAAATACAAATATCGTTTTGTCGTAATACCGAATGGTTCTAAGATGTCTTGCGAGGTATTCTCGCAAGGGGCTTGAAACTTTAGATGATAGAACTTTTTCTACGATCATCTGAAAGTACTTATCTTGGTTCTTGCCCAAGGCGGTTGCCTCATGGTCCAAGCCGGTGACGTAATAGCTCGCAAAAACTACAGGCTGGATATCGTAGAGCTCCTGCACGCGTTTTGCGGTTTGTATATTCTCAGCTACCCCTATGACTATATATCCAATGTAATCTTTGCGGATATTCGATATACCGACAGCGGTTCGTAAGACGTTGTCAAAGCACTCTTCATCAAACTGATTGTTTCCATCCAACCTGAGGAAGCCTTGCTTGAAATCATAGGCAGACTGTTCGGTAAGTGACTGTGCGAGCAAGTTCTCAAAGCGAGATACCCAATGTATCAGAGCAGGATCTGATCCAGTTGCTTTGGTGAAAGCGTCGCCATAGATGCCTGCAGCAGAATGAACTGCGGCCTGACGCTGCTCAGCAACCCAGGCGCCGCCCTCCGCGATGACGATGTTCTGCCCGCTATTTTTCATTTTCCCAATTAGCGTTTGCCGGTTTGCAACCTTCATCCCATCTCGAACAATGAGCTTATAGAATGCGAGGAATATCGCCTGAAAATATCTTGGAGCTCGCGCTACCTGCGTCCCAAGCAAAAGCTGCGTCAGAGTCTGTCCGCTAGTCTCAATTGTCAATTTTAGTTCGTCGAATGTTCTTTGGAAGTCCGATATTACTAGATCAGCCCCACGTTTCTGAACGTTGGTCTCTATTTGCCTATAGCGAGTTTGTGCGGCATCGTCGTCAAGCATTCCAAAGTACGCGTCCGTAAATTCAGATCTGGATGAAACTGGCGAGTCGGAAACCATATACGCTAATATGTCGGCGATGAGCTCTTCATCTCGGCTTTCTCTGACTTGCTCTTTAGTCAAAATTCCTTGTTTAACCCAAAATATATCTTCAACTGCTATCCCATAATTCAGATCACGGTTGGTAATGCTTATTTTGCCCATTTCATTCAGTCGTAACGTGTCTCCGTGCGATGCATCGCCACGAACTCGTGACGCTATGCGCCTCACAGCCGTAGCAAAGTGACCGTTGGCACCCGCCGTCCTCAACTCCTGTCGGGAAAGTTTGCGGCCACCCGAGTTAATCCTGCGAAAGACGGTATTTACAGCTTCAGTATCTGCAAATTCGTAAATAGAGAAAGGGAGGACGTACGATGCTAAGCGAACGCATTCCTCGCGATCTAGAATAGGGTTTCGTTGTTCAAGCTCGCCGGCGTCTAACTGAGACTTAGTGACGGCCATCGTATTGAGGTCAAAATAGCTATCATGTACAGAATATTCGTTTTGAATAAAGGACATGATAGCATTTAATCGCTGCATGCCGTCGATTATCTCAAGTAAACCGGATCCGCCCTTACTGTCTTCTGCCAGAAGAATTAGCGGGACCGGATAGCCGCGCAGCACCGAATCTATGAACTTTTGCTTCTCGTCCAATGTCCAAATGAGCTTGCGCTGATACGCTCGATTAACGACGTACCGGCGATCGCGATAGTTAGAGTAGGTGCGCTCTACCGAGTCGCCGCGGACGATCAAATCTTGTCCACCGGAGTCGTTGTCCGCCACTCTCAAGCCCCCTTTTCCACGTTACGCTATTGAGCGTTTGATGCGTCCTCCTGTCAATGAGCCGCATTGATGAAGGTGCAAAGATAGATACGCCGTCAAAGGCGGCTGGCGCCGCTAGGCGTTCAAACGCGTCTGTCCTCCGCTCGCCGCGTGAACCAGTTTTTTCCTGTCCTAGGAGAACAAGAATAGAACTTTCCTACAGCCCCCATTCCGGCATACCTAACCGGTCCTCCACAGCACACGAGAGGACCGACCACGAACGCGATCACGCCGACCGAAAGCCGATTTTCACCTTCGACCACGCCGCTTCCACGAGCTCGAGCCCGGCGTCCCCGATGCCGCGCGCTAGGACGGCTGGCCCATAGGTTGCTGCCGCGCAATTCATCCGGAACCTCCGCCCCCATCACCCGTTCCCGCCCCACACCCCAGCGAACGGGACTCCAACATGAATTACAAAGGCTTGAGCTTCGGCCTCGGCGTCTTCTCGATCGCGCTCGGCGCGGTGGAGCTGCTGGCGACGCGGCGCATCGCGCAGGCGCTCGGCCAGGACGATGCCGCCACCCGCAACACGCTGCGCGCCTTCGGCGTGCGTGAGGCGGTGGCGGGCGCCGGGCTGCTCGCCGCGCCCGCGCACTCCACCAATGTCTGGAACCGCGTCGCCGGCGACGCGATCGACCTCGCCGCGCTCGGCCTCGCCGCCCGCCGCGCGCCCAAATCCGCCTTCCTGTGGGGCGCGGTCGGCTTCGTCGCCGCAGCCGCCGCGGTCGACTGGCTCACCGCCCGCGGCCTCGACCGCGAGACCGGCAAGGCCTCGCCCCGCCGCACCGGCGAACCCGGCGCCGCCGCCCGCACCGGGGCCAAGCCCGGCTACACCTCGATCGAGCCCCAGACCCTCACCCCCGCCACCGCCCCGGCGGTCGGGTGAGAAGGGATCGGTTCACGCGAAGGCGCGAAGGCGCGAAGAAGAAGTGGATTCGCGCAGAGGCGCAGAGATGCGGAGAGGCCCGTCTCGCGCCAGCGGGACCTTCCGCTCCACACCTCGCCGCAAGCATGAAGGCCGCTGCGCGGCGTCCCGCCTCAACGCAGCGCAACACCTCCGCGCTCTTCGCGTCTCCGCGCGAACCAAAACCCTTCTTCTTCGCGTCTTCGCGCCTTCGCGCCTTCGCGTGAATCCAGCCTTCTTCCTGCCCCGAACCGGAACAAAAAAAGAACTTTCCTACAGCCCCCATTCCGGCATATCTGATGAGTCCTCTCGCTCCGAAAGGACCTTGCATGCCCGCCCGATCGCCTTCGTCCCCGCAACCGTCCAAGCGCCCGTCACGCCGCGGCGATCTGCGCGCGATGTCCAGCGGGCGGGGGAGGACAAGTCGGGGCGCGCATAGTGTCAAGCTAGTGTAAACTTCCGCGGCCCGCCTCCCGCGCGCGCAGACGACCGCGAGCGTTGCGGCCTGCTGCGCGCTCCACCGGCCGACCTGCCGCTCGCGCCGCCGTCCCTTGCAATCCCCGCCCCGCACCCCCATATTCCCGTCGCTACAGTCGCAAATCGACGGTCTTCGGTGCTTTGCGGCCCCTTCTTCCTTCTTTCCCTGCCTCCGCAGCGAGAGGTCCGTCCACACGGGACGCGCCGCAACAGAAGGAACATCCAATGAGCATCACTGGCACCGTCAAATTCTTCAACAGCGACAAGGGCTATGGCTTCATCGCGCCGGACGGCGGCGGCAACGACGCCTTCGTCCATATCAGCGCGGTCGAGCGCGCCGGCATGGCGACCCTCAACCAGGATCAGCGCGTCAGCTACGAGCTGGAGGCCGACAAGCGCGGCAAGATGGCCGCGACCAACCTCCAGCCCGCCGACTGACCTCGCTTTCCCGGGCGGCCGCCCCGGCGCGCCGCCCACCAACCACAGGAGGAGACCCCATGGCCTCCCAGACGATCATCTACCGGCAACAGGCGGCGAAGTGCCGCGCCGAAGCGGAGGCGAGCGATCTCGCCAATGTCCGCGAGCGCAACCTGCGCGCCGAGGCGGCATGGCTCGCCATGGCCGAGCGCCAGGAGCGCACCGACGCGGCGCGCGAGAAGCGCGAAGCCGCCGTTCAACCCAGACAGGAACTTTAGTGAAACCGAACTTCGACAAGACCACGACCACCATCAGGACCCATCGCCAGCCCCGGGCCAAGCGCCCGCCGCTGAGCCTCTTTTCCCGCCGCACCCCGGCCGACCTTCGCGCCGCGGCCATCGCCCGCGCCGCCGTGCTCGAGGTGATCGGCTAACCCGCCGCGCCCCGCGCCCACAATCACCTGAAATCGCGCATCGGGGCATGGCGGAGCGCCGGTCGAGCCGCTAGATTGGTCATTCCATGTCCGACTCCCTTGGCCTCGACGAACCCCCGCAGCCGCGCGACACGGCGTACCGCGTCCTCGCGCGCAAATACCGGCCGCAGACCTTCGCCCAGCTGATCGGGCAGGATGCGATGGTGCAGACGCTCGGCAACGCGATCAAGCGCGACCGACTGGCGCATGCCTTCCTGCTCACCGGCGTGCGCGGGGTCGGCAAGACCTCGACCGCGCGGCTGATCGCCAAGGCCTTGAACTGCATCGGCCCGGACGGGCGGGGCGGGCCGACGATCGATCCGTGCGGGGTGTGCGAGCCGTGCCGCGCGATCGCCGAGGGGCGGCATATCGACGTGATCGAGATGGACGCGGCGAGCCACACCGGCGTCGACGACGTCCGCGAGATCATCGACGCCTCGCGCTACGCCGCGGTGTCGGCGCGCTACAAGATCTACATCATCGACGAAGTCCACATGCTGTCGAAGAACGCGTTCAACGCGCTCTTGAAGACGCTCGAGGAGCCGCCGGCGCATGTGAAGTTCCTGTTCGCGACGACCGAGGTGCAGAAGGTGCCGGTGACGGTGCTCTCGCGCTGCCAGCGCTTCGACCTGCGCCGCATCCCGGCCGAGAAGCTCGCCGCGCATTTCGCCGAAGTGGTCGCGGCCGAGAGCGCCGAGGCGGAGCCCGAGGCGCTGGCGATGATCGCTCGTGCCGCCGAGGGCTCGGCCCGCGACGGCCTGTCGATCCTCGACCAGGCGATCGCCCATGCCGGCATGGAGGGCGGGGCGGTGACCGCCGAGGCGGTGCGGGCGATGCTCGGCCTGTCGGACCGCAACGCGATCCGCGCGCTGTTCGGACTGGTGATCGCGGGCGACGGCCCGGGTGCGCTGGCGGCACTGCGCGACCAGTACGACCTCGGCGTCGATCCGCAGGCAGTGCTCAAGTCGCTGCTCGAGACCGTCCACCGCGTGACCTTGTCGAAGCTCGGCAACGAAGCGATCCCGGGGCAGGCCGCCGAGGAAACCGCGGCGCTCGCGGAATGGGCCGCGAAGCTGGGCTTCCCCGCGCTTCATCGGCTCTGGCAGCTGCTGCTCAAGGGCCATGACGAGGTGGCGAAGGCGGCGCTCCCGATCGAAGCGTGCGAGATGGCGCTGCTCCGCGTCATCCACGCCTCGACCCTGCCCGACCCGGGCGAACTCGCGCGCAAGCTGGCCGACGGCATGCCGATCGCCGCCGCGCCGTCCGCGATGCCTTCGGCTCCCGCCGAGCCCCCGGCGCCGCGCGACCTCGCCGAAGTGCTGGAGCGGCTCGAAGCGGCGCATGAGCATCACGTCGCGGCCCGCGCCCGCAACCTCATCCGCGTCATCGCGTTCGATCCCCCGGTGATCGAGGTGAGCAGCCAGGGCCTGCCCGCCGACCTGGTGAGCGATTTCGAGCAGGCGCTGCGCCGCCATCTGGGCAAGCGCTGGTCGCTCAAGGTCACCGCGGCGCCCGGCGGGCAGACGCTCGCCGAGGTCAAAGCCGCCGAAGCCGCGGCGGAGCGCGATGCGGTGCTGGCCTCGCCGGTCGTCGCCGCCGCGCTCGAAGCATTTCCCGAAGCCGAACTGATCGGCTGGACCCCGACCCGGAGGACCGCATGAAGAGCATCGAAGACATCATGGCCATGGCCCAGAACGTCCAGAACGAACTGACCAAGGCCCAGGCCAATCTCGACACGATCGAGGTCGAGGGCGCCTCGGGCGGCGGGCTGGTCAAGGTCAAGGCTAGCGCCAAGGGCCGCATCATCGCCGTCGACATCGACGAGAGCCTGCTTGCACCGAGCGAGAAGCAGATGCTCGAGGACCTGATCGCCGCCGCGCTCAACGATGCCCGCACAAAGGCCGATGCGGCGGCGCAGACCGAAATGTCCAAGCTTTCCAGCGGTATCCCTCTCCCGCCGGGGTTCAAGCTGCCTTTCTGAATATTTCACAACGGGAACAATCGCTTCGCCGCAGCCGTTAGTGTCGCCGTCTGAACCCACAACGGGAGATGCGAAATGGCTGACGAACGAATTGTCGAGCGGGACGACGGGGTGACTCAGGAGCGCGTGACCGAGCGCGATGCCGGCGGTACCACCACGGTGGTCGAACGCAGCGGCGGTGGCGGCGGGCTGATCCTCGGGATCCTCGCGCTGATCATCGTGGTGGTCGGCGCCTTCTGGTTCCTGAGCGAGAACAGCAGCGAGACGCGCAAGGACGACGCGATCGCCGAAGCCGCGAAGAGCGTCGGCGACGGCGCCGAAAAGGTCGGCGATGCGGCCAAGAAGGCCGGCGACCGGATCGAGCGGGGCGCGGAAGAGACGACCAAGTAACGTCCGCTCAGCGCAGACAGGCGTCCAGGCCCTCGCGCTGGACCACGCCGATCCGCGCCGCGATCGAGTTGCCGTAGCGGCGGGTGAAGCCCTGCGGGGCGACACCCGCCCTTTTCTTGGGCAGCGGGAGCACCGCGGCAATGCGCGCGGCCTCGGCGCGAGTCATGTTCGCCGCGCCGTGCTTGAAATAGCGCCGCGACCCCGCTTCGACGCCATAGGTGCCGATGCCGGTCTCGGCGACGTTGAGATAGACTTCCATGATCCGCTTCTTGGGCCAGATCAGCTCGATCAGCACGGTGAACCACGCTTCGAGCGCCTTGCGGAAATAGCCGCCGCCCTGCCACAGGAAGACGTTCTTGGCGGTCTGCTGGCTGATCGTCGAGCCGCCGCGCAGCACCTTGCCGCCCTTGGCGTTGCGGTACATCGCCGCAGCGATCGAATCATAGTCGAAGCCGCCATGCGTGCAGAAGGACGAATCCTCCGCCGCGATCGCGGCGCGGGCCATGTCGGGATCGATGCGGTCGAGCGGCACCCAGCTCTTGGTGACGCCATGGCCGGAGACGAGGTCGCCGGCCATGGTCAGCGTGAAGGGCGGGGGCACGAAGCGGAACAGCGCGACCAGCAGCAACGAACCGAACACGAAGATCAGCAGCGCCTTGCCGGCCCAGACGATGAGCCGGCGGCCCCACGACCTCCGCATTCCAGCCTTCGCCAATCCCGCCCCCGTTCCGGCGTTCAGCCGACCGCGAGCAGACGGCGGTCGCCGGCCAGCCGCATCATCGCCCTTTGCAGCTTCTCGAACGCACGCACCTCGATCTGGCGGACGCGCTCGCGCGACACGCCATAGACCTGGCTGAGCTCCTCGAGCGTCTTGGGGTCATCGGTCAGGCGGCGCTCGGTGAGGATATGCTTCTCGCGCTCGTTGAGCTCGTCCATCGCCTCGACCAGCATGCCGTGGCGGACGTCCGCCTCCTGCGCCTCGGCGACGACCTCGTCCTGCAGTGCGCTGTCGTCCTGCAGCCAGTCCTGCCACTGGCCCTCGCCGTCCTCGCGCATCGGCACATTGAGCGAGGTGTCGCCGCCCATCGCCATGCGCCGATTCATCGAGGTGACCTCTTCCTCCGTCACGCCGAGATCCTTGGCGATCTTGGCGAGATGCTCGGGGGAAAGGTCGCCATCCTCGAACGCGTCGAGCTTGGCCTTCATCCGCCGCAGGTTGAAGAACAGCTTCTTCTGCGCGGCGGTGGTGCCCATCTTCACCAGGCTCCACGAGCGCAGGATGAATTCCTGGATCGAGGCGCGGATCCACCACATCGCATAGGTGGCGAGGCGGAAGCCGCGATCGGGCTCGAACTTCTTCACGCCCTGCATCAGGCCGATATTGCCCTCGGAGATCAGCTCGGACAC
>NZ_JBCNMA010000095.1:0-13121 GCF_039595165.1 Sphingomonas sp. | reverse complement strand
CGCTGGTCGGCAAGACCGCGCGCCGCATGTGGTTCGCCGCGCGCTTCCTGCGCGGCTCGATGCGCGAACAGGCGCGCGGCGGGGCGAAGTAGCGCGCCCGCCGCGCTCCCATGTCAGCGCGCCTGGATGCGCACCAGCGGCGGCAGCACGCCGCGCTGCAGCTTGGTATAGGTGATGTCGACCGTGCGCAGGTTGCGCCCGCGCCCGCGCAAGTCCTTGGCCGCGGTGCAGGTGCCGCCGCGCAGCACCTGACGGGTGCGGATGTCCTGCCGCGCGCCGTTGTTGAAGCGCACGCGGACGTCCTGCAGGCCGATCGGACGGTTGATGGAGCAGATGCGGATCTGGCGATGCCGCTCGTTGCCGCGCACGGCGATCGTATCGCGATCGGAACCCGCGCCGACGGTGCGGAAGCCGATCGTCTCCCAGCCGCGCTGCGCCATGGCGCCGGTGGGCAGGGCGAGCGCGGCGATTGCCGAAAGACCAATGAGACGCTTCATGATCGTTCCTCTCTTCAAGACCGAGGCGGATGGCGGCAAGAAGGCCATCGTACCGCGACCGCAACGAAAGACTTCGATGAAAGTTGCCCTCATTCTATCGCTCGCCGCGGCCATTCTGTCGGGCTGCGCGCCGCGTACCGCCCCGGCCGCCCCCGCCGATGCCTTTCTGACCCGGCTCACGGCGCTGTGCGGCAAGGCGTTCGCCGGCCGCGTGGTCGCCACCGATCCCGCCGACGCCGCGTTTACCGGCAAGGACCTCGTGATGCATGTCGCCTCGTGCGAGCCGGGCCGGGTGCGCATGCCCTTCCATGCCGGCGAGGACCGCTCGCGCACATGGGTGGTGACGCGAACGGCGACGGGGCTGCGGCTCAAGCACGACCACCGGCATGCGGACGGCAGCTCCGACACGCTCACCATGTATGGCGGCGACACCATCGCGCTCGGCGCCGCGACGCGGCAGGAATTCCCCGCGGACGCGGAATCGATCGCGCTGTTCCGCGCCAACAACGCCGAGCGCTCGGTCGCCAATGTCTGGGCGATGGAGGTGGATGGAGCGCGCTTCGCCTATGAGCTGCGACGTCCCGGCCGCCATTTCCGCGTCGAGTTCGATCTCACCCGCCCCATGCCCGCGCCGCCCTTGCCCTGGGGCTGGCGGAGCTAAGCGCGGCTGAGGCTCCCGGCCCAGGCATAGCCGCGCAGCAGCGGCTCGAACCCCATCTGCAGCCCGCTCGCCGCCGCCGTGTGCCTGAGCGCCACCGGCAGGTCGCGGCGCGGCGTGACGTGGAAGCGCGCGAGCCAGGCGAACAGCGCGCGCCGCCACCAGTCCGGCAGCCGCTCCTGCTGCCCGAAATCGACCACGCGCAACGCCCCGCCGGGCGCCACCGCCTTGGCCGCTTGCTCGATCGCGCCGGTCCAGTCGGGGATCATCGACAGCGTGTAGCTGAGGAACACACGGTCGAAGCCGTCCACGCCGAACAGCGACGTCGCGTCGAACTTCGCCGCGTCGCCCTGCGCCAGCATGATGCGGTCGGACAGGCCCGCCGCACCCACCTTGGCCCGTGCGGTCGTCAGCATCGCCTCGGAGATGTCGAGCCCATAGAAGCGCGCCTGCGGCCAGCGTTTCGCCGCCGCGATCAGGTTGCGCGCGGTGCCGCAGCCGACCTCGAGCACCGTCCCGCCCGGCGGCGGCGCCAGCTCGGCGATCAGCTTGTCGCGCCCGAGCAGGTAATATTTGCGCGTGAGGTCGTAGATGTGGCGCTGCGCCGCATAGACGCCGTCCATGCGCTGGGCGTGCGTTTCGCTCACGGCTTCAGGCGGTAGAGGTGCACGCCGCCATAGATCGCCGAGCGGTCGCGCGCGGTGAAGCCGAGCGATTCGGCCTCGGCATAGTCCCAGCGGTCGAGGATCGCGTCGGCGACGCGGCCCGGCAGCAGCGTCGGCGCCGCTGCGGTGCGGAACAGCACCCGCGCGCTGGGCTTGGCGGTGCGCGTGATCTCGCCCCACAGCCGGTTGAGCTGCGCGTCGGTCATCCAGTCCTGCGCGTCGAGCAGGATGTAGCGGTCGAGCGAGCCTGGCGGCATCGATTCGAGATACTCGACGAAATTCTGGTGCCGCACCTCGACGCGATCGGCCCGCTCGCGCACCGCGTCATAGTTGCCGGCCTGCAGATAGGGCGGCAGCGGCGCATCCGCGCCCTCGCCATAGCCGCGGCCGAACGCCTGCCACGCGAAATAATTGTCGGAGAGATCGAAGTCGCAGGCGAGCTTCTCCAGCCGCCGCCGCAGCACCGCCTTGATCCCGCGCGGATCGTCCGCCGCCAGCGCCTCGTACTGCGCGGGCGGGATGCCGAGCCCGAACAGCGAGGCGGGCTGGTCGATCAGCCAGCGCACGAACTTCTTGTCGAACACCGGGGCGAGCCGCGTCTCGAAGATCGCGCGCTGTTCCTCGGGGGTCTTCGCCGCGAGCAGCTCGCGCGGGTCGATGCGGTAGAGCTTGGCGAGGAGGTGCGCCGCGCCGATGAACCCGCCGAGCAGGCCGCGCTTGTAGAAGCCGCCGGCAAAGCCCTTGATCCGGCGGCGGCCGGCAAGGTCGCGGCCCTCCCAGTAGCGCCGCGTCGTCTCGTCGAGATGCGGGGTGAGGGTGCGATAAGCCGCGATGTTCTCGGGCCGGTTGGCCTGGCCGAAAAAGCGGTGGAAAGCGGCGTGATCGGGCAGATGCTGCGCCGCCGCGACCTTCAATTTGTTGAGCGCGATATGCGCGGTGTTGAGGTCGACCGCGGTAATCCTGGCGGGATCGGCGGTGAGATAGGAGAGCACGTTGCACCCGCCGCTCGCGATCGTCACGACGTGGCAGTCGGGGGTGATCGCCAGCGCCTCCATGTCGACTTCGGGGTCTTCCCAGATCTGCGCATAGACCAGGCCGCGAAAGGCGAAGGTGAAGGCGCGTTCGAGCAGCCCTTCCTTGCTCAGATGTTCGTGGCGGTGAACGGCGGTGCGCACCGCGCGGTTGCGCGGCTGGCTGGCAATCGTACCCATGTGACGCTCCTGGGAATCCCGGTCGGGCGCATATGTCTGCCGCATGTCAGTCCCGTGACGCCTGTCGTCACGATATTGTCACCAATCAGTCGCGGCAATAGCCCTCGCCGATCGTTACGGTCAGGCAATCCTTCTTGCCCTCGAGATATTTGAGACCGGTCTCCGTTCCATCGGTCGCGCGCAGCACCTTCGCGCCATCGGGCCGGGTGAAGGACATGCCCTCTTCCGTCGCCATGCCCGTGAAGGTGCCGGTCGCGCCCGGGTCGAGGCTGTAGGTGTTGGTCAGGCGGTAGCGGCCCGGCCCCGACGGATCCTTCTCGATCGTCAGCACCAGCCCCTCGACGCCGATCCACTTGCCGATCCAGCCGTCGCGGCTGGGCGCCTGCGCCGCCTTCTCGGCCTTCTTCGCCTCGGCCGTCACATTCTCCGCGATCGCCTCGGCATTCGCCACCGCGTTCTCGACCAGCGCGGCCTGCTGCTCGTTGCTCATCTCGCCGCATCCCGCCAGCGCCGCCGAAGCCGCCAGCGCCGCGCTCACCGCCAAAAGCCGCATGATTGCCCCTCCAACTCGAACTTTCGCCGATCCGGTGTAGCCTTTGCCGCGCCAAACGCCTAGAGAGCCGGCATCCGCTCAGCTCAGGGAACGCACCGCTCTTCCAATGCGCATCGCCATCGCTTCGGATCACGCCGCCTACGAACTCAAGGCGGTCCTCGCCGACTGGCTCCGCGGGGAGGGGCACGCGGTGCTCGACCTCGGCACCGACGGACCGGCCAGCGTCGACTATCCCGATTTCGGCTTTGCCCTGGGCAAGGCGATCGCGGAGGGCAGCGCCGAACGCGGCGTCGCGCTGTGCGGCTCGGGCATCGGCATCTCGATCGCGGTCAATCGCGTGCGGCACGCGCGTTGCGCGCTGGTCTCCGAGCCGCTCTCCGCCCGCCTCGCGCGCGAGCACAACGACGCGAACGTCATCGCCATGGGCGCCCGGCTGATCGGGCCCGAAATGGCCAAGGCCTGCGTCACCGCCTTCCTCGCCACCGAATTCGGCGGCGATCGTCATCAGCGCCGGGTGGACAAGCTGACCGACCCGGCTCTCTGAAGGACCCGATTATGAGCACCAACCCGATCTCCGCCGTCCAGCCCGACGGCTTCTTCACCCGCAACCTCGCCGACGCCGATCCCGCGGTGTTCGCCGGCGTCACGCACGAACTCGAGCGCGAGCAGTATCAGATCGAGCTGATCGCCAGCGAGAATATCGTCTCCAGGGCGGTGCTCGAGGCGCAGGGCAGCGTGTTCACCAACAAATATGCCGAGGGTTATCCCGGCAAGCGCTACTATCAGGGCTGCCACCCTTCGGACGAGGTCGAGCAGCTCGCGATCGACCGCGCCAGGCAGCTGTTCGGCTGCGGCTTCGCCAACGTCCAGCCGCATTCGGGCGCGCAGGCCAATGGCGCGGTGATGCTGGCGCTGGCCAAGCCGGGCGACACGATCATGGGGCTCAGCCTCGATTCGGGCGGCCATCTCACTCACGGCGCAAAGGCGGCGATGAGCGGCAAGTGGTTCAACGCCGTCCAGTATGGCGTGAAGCCCGACACGCACCAGATCGACTATGACCAGGTCGCGGCGCTGGCGCGCGAGCACAAGCCGACGATCATCATCGCCGGCGGCTCGGCCTATCCGCGCCACATCGATTTCGCCAGGTTCCGCGCGATCGCGGACGAGGTCGGCGCGTACTTCATGGTCGACATGGCCCATTTCGCGGGCCTCGTCGCGGGCGGCGTCCACCCGACCCCGTTCGGTCACGCCCATGTCGTGACGACCACCACGCACAAGACGCTGCGCGGGCCCCGCGGCGGCGCCATCTTCACCGATGACGAGGCGATCGCCAAGAAGATCAACTCGGCGGTCTTCCCGGGCCTCCAGGGCGGCCCGCTGATGCACGTCATCGCCGCCAAGGCGGTTGCGTTCGGCGAAGCGCTGCGCCCCGACTTCAAGGCCTATGCCGCTGCGGTGGTCGAAAACGCCAAGGTGCTCGCCGCGACGCTGACCGAGCGCGGCGCGGCGGTGGTGTCGGGCGGCACCGACACGCACCTCGCCCTGATCGACCTGACCCCGCTCGGCGTCACCGGCAAGGACGCCGACGAGGCGCTCGAGCGCGCCGCGATCACCTGCAACAAGAACGGCATCCCCAACGACCCGCTGCCCCCGGTCAAGACCAGCGGCATCCGCGTCGGCTCGCCCGCCGGCACCACGCGCGGCTTCGGCCCGGCCGAGTTCCGCGAGATCGGCAACATGGTCGCCGACGTGCTCGACGGCTTGCGGTCGAAGGGCGAGGGCGGCGACGCCGAGGTCGAGGCCAATGTCCGCAACCGCGTGCGCGCGCTGTGCGAGCGCTTCCCGATCTACCCGGAGGCGTGAGGATTGCGCTGCCCGTTCTGCGGACATGAGGCCAGCCAGGTAAAGGACAGCCGCCCCACCGAGGATGGGGCGGCGATCCGCCGCCGCCGCCAGTGCGAGGCGTGCGCGGCGCGCTTCACGACCTTCGAGCGGATCCAGCTGCGCGAGCTCACCGTGCTCAAGTCCGAAGGCACCGGCGATTCCCGGCGCGAACCGTTCGAGCGCGACAAGCTGATCCGCTCGGTCTCGCTCGCCTGCCGCAAGCGTCCGATCACCGCCGGCCAGATCGAGAAGCTCGTCTCCGGCATCCAGCGCCAGCTCGAGACCCAGGGCGAGACCGAGATTCCATCCCAGCGCATCGGCGAGCTGGTGATGGAAGGGCTCAAGGGCCTTGATTCGGTCGCCTATATCCGCTTCGCCAGCGTCTATCGCGACTTCCGCGAGGCGCGGGACTTCGAGGAGTTCGCCGGCAGCATCACCGAGGTGGGCAAGGGATGACCGCGCCGGCCATCGTCCTCGTCCGTCCTCAGCTCGGCGAGAATATCGGCAAGGCGGCGCGCGCGATGCTCAATTTCGGGCTGGCCGAGATGCGCCTGGTGTCACCGCGCGACGGCTGGCCCAACCCGTCGGCCGGCCCGGCGGCGAGCGGCGCCGACATCGTGCTCGAACAGGCGCGCGTGTTCGACAGCGTCGCCGAGGCGGTGGCCGATTGCGAGCATGTCTACGCCACCACCGTGCGCAAGCGCGGCGTGACCAAGCCGGTCGTCACCCCGGCCGAGGCGGCGGACGAGATCCATGCCGCGCCCGGCCGCTCGGCGATCCTGTTCGGGCCCGAGCGCTCGGGGCTGGAGACCGAGGATGTCGCGCTCGCCCGCTCGATCCTCACCGTGCCGATCAACCCCGAATTCGGCTCGCTCAACCTGGCGCAGGCGGTGATCCTCGTCGCGTATGAATGGTCGAAGGGGCAGGCGCTCGTCCAGCCGCCGCGCGTCGATCTCGATCCCCCGGCGCCGCAGGCCGAGCTCGAGGGCCTGATCGGCCATTTCGAGGCGCTGCTTGAGAATAGCGGCTATTTCTACCCGCCCGACCGCGTGCCGACGACCAAGCTCACGCTGCGCAACCTGCTCACCAAACCGGGCTGGACCGAGCAGGAACTGCGCACGCTGCGCGGCGTGCTTTCCGCGCTGGAGGGGAAGAAGCGCGAGCGCGCCGGCCGAACTTGACTCGCGCCGCCCGCGCCGCTAACCGCGCGCCTTCGCAATCGGCCCCGCACTCCGGTGAAGCGGCGGCCCTGTGTCCATGACGCAGGCGATACCGGAATCGCGATCAGGCAGCCAGCTGCCGGGTCAACGTCGTTAGCAGTTGTAAGGAAGTTCAAATGTCGAAGCGCTCCAGCGCCAAGTACAAGCTCGACCGCCGGATGGGCGAGAACATCTGGGGTCGTCCCAAGTCGCCCGTCAACAAGCGCGAATACGGCCCCGGCCAGCACGGCCAGCGCCGCAAGGGCAAGATGTCGGACTTCGGCATCCAGCTGCGCGCCAAGCAGAAGCTCAAGGGCTATTACGGCGACATCACCGAGAAGCAGTTCAAACGCACCTATGAGGAGGCGTCGCGTCTCAAGGGCGATACCGGCCAGAACCTGATCGGCCTGCTCGAGCAGCGCCTCGACATGATCGTCTATCGCGCCAAGTTCGCGCCGACGATCTTCGCCGCGCGCCAGCTGGTCAACCACGGCCACGTCAAGGTCAATGGCGAGAAGTGCAACATCGGCTCGCGCCGCATCAAGCCGGGCGAGACCGTCGAACTCGGCGGCAAGGCGCAGGAGATGGCGCTGGTGATGGAGGCGCAGAGCCTCGCCGAGCGCGACATCCCCGATTACGTCGCCCCGGATGGCGCGTCGAAGATCACCTTCACCCGCGTGCCGACCCTCGACGAGGTGCCGTACCCGGTGAAGATGGAGCCGAACCTGGTCGTCGAGTTCTATTCGCGCTGAGGTCTGGCTTCAGCCGGAACAGCAAAGGGCGGTCCTTCGGGGCCGCCCTTTTCGTTTGCGCACCCGCTTGCTCCCGCCGCGGGCCGCTGCCACAAGTCGCGCAATGAAATTACCGGAGATGATGCCGATGCGCCTCGCCCTGCTGGCCCTGCTTGGCCTCGCGGCCTGCAACACCGCCCCCACCACCGCGCCCGAGCCCGATCTCCCCGCCATGCCGATGGAGACGCTCAAGGAGACGACGCGGGTCCTCTCCTCCGACGAGTTCGAGGGCCGTGCGCCCGGCACCGAAGGCGAGAAGAAGACGCTCGATTATCTCGTCCAGCAATTCCAGAAGGCAGGGCTCCAGCCCGGCAACAACGGCAGCTGGTTCCAGGACGTGCCGCTGGTCGCGATCACCGCGAAGAACGTCTCGCCGCTTACCTTCACCGGCGGCAGCCAGCCGATCAGCCTCAAATACGGCCCCGAATTCGTCGCCGGCACCTATCGCGTGACCCCGAAGGTCGAGGTCAAGGACAGCCCCGTCGTGTTCGTCGGCTACGGCATCAACGCGCCGGAAAAAGGCTGGAACGACTATGCCGGTCTCGACGTGAAGGGGAAGACCGTCGTCATCCTCGTCAACGACCCCGACTGGGAGACCCCCGAAGCCAAGGGCCAGTTCAACGGCCGCGCGATGACCTATTACGGCCGCTGGACCTACAAGTACGAGGAGGCCGCGCGCCAGGGCGCCGCCGCCGCGATCATCGTCCACCAGACCGAGCCCGCCGCCTATGGCTGGAACGTCGTCCAGTCGAGCTGGACCGGCGAGCAGCAGGTCGCCGACGCCGCCAACGGCCATGCCGATCAGTCCGCCGCGATCGGCTGGATCCAGCTCGACAAGGCCAAGGCGCTGTTCGCCAGCGCCGGGCAGGACTTCGACAAGCTCGCCGCCGCGGCCAAGCAGAAAGGCTTCAAGCCGGTCGCGCTCGGCGAGGTCAAGGCCTCGCTCAGCTTCGACAACGACATCCGCAAGCACGCCTCGAAGAACGTGATCGGCATCCTCCCCGGCAAGACGCGCCCGGACGAATATGTCCTCTACACTGCCCACTGGGACCATCTCGGCCGCTGCGAAGCCGCGCCCGACGGCGACGACATCTGCAACGGCGCGATCGACAACGCCACCGGCACCGCCGCGCTGGTCGCGCTCGCCGAAGCCAATGCCAAGGCCGGCGCGCCCGACCGCAGCCTCGTCTTCATCGCCGTCACCGCCGAGGAATCGGGCCTGCTCGGCTCCAAATATTATGGCGACAACCCGATCTATCCGCTCGCCAAGACCGTGGGCGGCGTGAACATGGACGCGCTCAACATGACGCCCCCGGCGAAGAACGTGATCGTCGTCGGCAAGGGCAAGTCGGGGCTCGACGCCTATCTCGACCGCGCGCTGGCGAAGCAGGGCCGCGTCGCCAGCAACGAGCCGACCCCGGAGAAGGGCTTCTACTATCGTTCCGACCACTTCATGCTCGCCAAGCACGGCGTGCCGATGCTCTATTTCGATGCGGGCGACGACCTGGTCGAAGGCGGCACCGCGGCGGGCAAGGCCGCGGCGCAGGACTATGAGAAGAACAAGTACCACGGCCCCAAGGACGAGTTCGACCCGAACTGGAACTGGGCGGGCGTGGAGAAGGATCTGCAGATCTATTATGCCGTCGGCCGCGCGCTGGCCTCGACCACCGACTGGCCCAACTGGGTCGAGGGCGACGAATTCCGCGCCGCCCGCGACAAGAGCCGCCAGGGAGCGAAGTAACCGCACATGAAGCCGACGCCGCCGCCTGAATGGGCCAAGCACAAGGCCGTTTGGATCGGCTTCCCCAGCCATCCGGAGCTGTGGGAGTCGCTGGGCGCCGCCCGCGCCGAAGTCGCCGCCTTCGCCCGCGCAGTCCATGCCGGCGGCGCGGGCGAGCAGGTGCTGCTCGTCGCCGCGGACGAGGAGGCGGCCGCAGCGGCGCGGCTGCTCGCGGGGGATTCGGCCAGGGTGGTGGTGACTCCGTTCGGCGACATCTGGCTGCGCGACACCGGCGTGATCGTCGACAACAAGGGCGTCGGTCACGATTTCGAGTTCAACGGCTGGGGCGGCAAGTATAATTACGAAGGGGATGTCGAGGTCGGCGCGCTGCTCGCCGGGAAGCGCCGCATCGAGGTGCAGCCGCACGACTGGGTGCTCGAGGGCGGCTCGATCGACTGGGACGGCACCGGCCTGGTCGTCACCACCGAACAGTGCCTGCTCAACCGCAACCGCAACCCCGGCCTGTCGATGCGCGAGGCGGAGGAGCGGCTGTACGAGGATCTCGGCTTCGATCGCGTGCTGTGGCTCGGCAACGGCCTGGCGATGGATCACACCGACGGCCATGTCGACAATCTCGCGCGCTTCGTCGGCGAGAACCGGCTGGCGATACCGGTGCCCGAGGAGAACGACCCCAACTGGCTGGTCTATGCCGACGCCCGCCGCCGCGCCGAGGCGTTCGGGGTCGAGGTCGTCCCCATCCCCTCGCCCGGCCGGGTGATGCACGGCGACGAGGTGGTCCCGGCGAGCTACATGAACTTCTACATCGGCAACGCCGCGGTGGTGGTGCCCGTCTACGGCCAGCCCAACGACCGCAAGGCGGTCGAGACGATCGGCGCGCTGTTCCCCGGCCGCGAGGCGGTGGGTCTGCGCGCGGACCATATCCTGACCGGCGGCGGCAGCTTCCACTGCATCTCGCAGCAGATTCCGAAATAGGCGTCCAACCTTACCCCTTATCGTCAGCCCGGCCTTGAGCCGGGCCAAGGCTTATCTTTTCGCCGCCGAAAGACAGCCCAACCCCGGGTCAAGCCCGGGGTGACGAAGAGGGGCGGGCCGTCTAAATACCCCGCCATGACCCAGATCACCGTCGCCGCGCTGCAGCTCGCCTTCTCCAGCGACGTCGCGCAGAACATCGCCAACGTCGCCGACCTCGTCCGCGAGGCGGCGGGGAAGGGCGCGCAGGTCGTGCTCCCGCCCGAGCTGTTCGAAGGCGAATATTTCTGCCGCGTCGAGGACGAGGGGCTGTTCGCGACCGCCAGGCCCGTCGCCACTCACCCCGCGGTCACCGCGATGCAAAAACTGGCGGCGGAACTCCAAATCCATATCCCCACCAGCTTCTTCGAGGCGGACGGCCCGCATTTCTACAACAGCCTCGCGATGATCGGCCCCGACGGCAAGGTCGCGGGGGTCTACCGCAAGAGCCACATCCCCGATGGCCCGGGCTATGAGGAAAAATTCTACTTCCGCCCCGGCAACACCGGCTTCAAGGTGTGGGAGGGGCCGGCGGCGGACGCGACGCTCGGCGTCGGCATCTGCTGGGACCAATGGTATCCGGAGACCGCGCGCACGATGATGCTGATGGGCGCGGAACTGCTCTTCTACCCCACCGCGATCGGCTCCGAGCCCTATGACGCCGATCTCGACACCAGCCGCATGTGGCGCCGCGCGATGATCGGCCACGCCGTCTCCAACGTCGTGCCCGTGATCGCCTCGAACCGCATCGGCACCGAAGGCGGCCAGCGCTTCTACGGCCACAGCTTCATCTGCGACGAATGGGGCGACATCCTCGCCGAGTTCGGGGCGGAGGAAACCGGCGTGCTCACCGCGACCCTGGATCTGGATCGTGCGCGCAAGCATCGCGCCGGCATGGGCTTCTTCCGCGACCGGCGGCCCGAGCTCTACCGGCGCATGGTCGAGGATGTGTGAGGATGGCTCGAAGCCGAAAAGGCAGATTGGTTCACGCGAAGGCGCAACGGCGCGAAGATGTCGTTTGCCGCGAAGCGGCTGTCACTGCTCCCGAGCGTGGCGCGCGCTGAACGGTCGGTTGGCGGTGCGCTTCGCGCCGAAGGCAATCCTCTTCGCGTCCTTGCGCCTTCGCGTGAACCAAATTTCCCACGCGGCCCTTGCAATGTTGGAGTTCATTTGCTTCCTCATGGTTGAGGGAACGGGTGCCTCCAAAGGCTCGTGTGCGTATTGCGCCGGACGGTCACGTCGCTGCCGCGTTCCCGTCGCGTTTGGCTCGAACACCCGGATTTGTGTCAACTTCGTCAACCGCGCGCGACACCCGCGACAGTGTCAAGCTAGTGTATACTTCCGCCCGTCACACCGTTCCGCGCAGCGCCCGCGCCCGCGCGAACACCGCCTCGAACATCTCGGCCGTCAGCCGCCCGGTATTCTGGTTGTAGCGCGAGCAATGGTAGCTATCGATCAGCACGCGCCCGTCGGGCATGCGGTGCTCGGCGAGGTGGGCGAAGCGGCATTTGGGAAGCTTGCCGCCCAGGATCTTGACCGCGCTCTGGTGTGCGATCTGGCCGAGCGCGACGAAGATGCGCGCCGGGATGGCATTGGCCTGGGCGTCGGCGAAGGGGCGGCAGTTGCGCGCCTCCTCGGGCGTCGGCTTGTTCTCGGGCGGCAGGCACTTGACCGAGTTGATGATGATCGCGCCTTTGAGCTGCAACCCGTCATCGGGTCGCGCTTCGTACGTCCCGTCGGTAAACCCGAACTTGGCCAGCGTCGCGAACATCAGGTCGCCGGCATAGTCGCCGGTGAACGGCCGCCCGGTGCGGTTGGCGCCGTGCTTGCCGGGTGCGAGGCCGATGATGCCGAGCCACGCTTGCGGATCGCCCAACGCCGGTACCGGCGCGTTCCACCAGCCGGGATGCTCAGCGCGCAGCTCCTGTCGCAGCGCCACCAGTCGCGGACAACGCGGGCAGTCGTGCGGCGGCTCGGTATCCGGAAGCGGGCTTGGCGGGGTCATCCGGCCGCGATAGGCCGTGCGACGTGACAAGCTCAACCCCGGCCTCGCTTTATGTCGTCGCTCTCGGCTCAAACCGCCGCGGCCGCCACGGCGCGCCCGAGGCCGAGCTGCGCGCCGCGCTCGCCGCGATCGACGGGGTGGTGAGGGCCTCGCCGATCATCGCGACCGCGCCGCTCGGCCCCTCGCGTCGCCGCTTCGCCAATGCCGCCGCGCTGATCGCGAGCGACGAAGCCCCGCCGGCGCTGCTCGCGCGCCTGAAGCGGATCGAGCGCGATTTCGGCCGGCGGCGCGGACGGCGCTGGGACATGCGGGTGATCGATCTCGACATCATCCTGTGGTCGGGCGGGGCATGGGCGAGCGGCGATCTCGTCATCCCGCACCCACAGTTCCGGCGGCGCGGGTTCGTGCTGCAGCCGTTGAACGCGATCGTGCCGGACTGGCGCGATCCCCTCACCGGCCGCACGATGCGTCAGCTCGCCATGCTGCTCGGCAAGGGAGCGTAGGATGCCGCTGATCCCGTTGCCCTTCGCGCTCGGGACACGCCAGGCAGCGGAAGCGCCGCCGCCCCAGCCGAGCGCGGGGGCCTATCGCCCGTCCTATGCCGGTGGGACGCAGCTCCGCGTGTTCGACGACACCGTACCCACCGGCCCCGCGCAAGCCTTACCGCGGCAACGACGGCGGCAAGCGCGACCGCGAGCCGCGCTTCTGCGGGGTCACGGGTACGATCGACAAGGACGAAGTGCACGTCGCGAAGCGCTGCGCCGGTTGACCGCACGGGATCGCGCCCCTAGGTGCACCCCACCCTCAAGTGCGGGCTCGTAGCTCAGTTGGTAGAGCAACGGACTTTTAATCTGTAGGTCTCGGGTTCGAGCCCCGACGAGCCCACCACTTGATGCCGGCCCGCCGCGG